>JAATEV010000097.1 GCA_015655585.1 Terriglobales bacterium
GCATGTGGGTGCGAACGCGAAGGACTATCAGACGCAGTATGGAAATATTTCCGCGGCGAGCATTGGCGCGATTCAGCGAGGGCTGGTGACGCTGCAGCAACAGGGTGGCGATTTATTTTTCGGTGAGCCGGCGCTGAACATTGAAGACCTGTTGCAGGTGGATGGCAACGGACATGGGGTGGTGAATTTGCTGGCTGCGGATCAGTTGATGCAGTCTCCGCAGCTGTATGCGACGTTTCTGCTGTGGCTGATGAGTGAGCTGTTCGAGAAGCTGCCGGAGGTGGGGGATCCGGAGAAGCCGAAGCTGGTGTTTTTCTTCGATGAGGCACATCTGCTGTTTAATGATTTGCCTTCGGTGTTGCAGAACAGGATTGAGCAGGTGGTGCGGCTGATTCGTTCGAAGGGCGTTGGGATTTTCTTTGTGACGCAGAATCCGATTGATGTGCCGGACACGGTGCTGGGGCAGTTGGGGAATCGCGTGCAGCATGCGCTGCGGGCGTTTTCGCCGAAGGACCAGAAGGCGGTGAAGGCCGCGGCACAGACGTTCCGCGCGAATCCTAAGGTGAATGTGGAAGAGACGATTACACAGATGGGCGTGGGCGAGGCGCTGGTGTCGTTTCTGGATGAGAAGGGGATACCGGCGATGGTGGAGCGGGCGATGGTGTGTCCGCCGCATAGCCAGATTGGGCCGATTACGCCGGAGCAGCGGGCGGCGATGATCAAGAGTTCGGTGGTGGCGGGTGTGTATGAGACAGTGGTGGATCGGGAGTCGGCTTACGAGAGGCTGAAGGGGAAGGTGCTTGGCTCGGGCTCGGGTACTGCTCCTGCGGCGGGTGGTGGCTCGGGGTGGTTGGGGAGCCTGGAGGCCGCGGGGGCGGCTTTGGGCGGCGTGCTTGGCAGTTCGGGCGGGCGTAGAGGCGATACGGTGGTGCAGGCCATGGTGAAGAGCGCGGCTCGGACGATGGGAAGCACGGTGGGACGGGAGTTGATCCGTGGGGTGCTGGGCTCGTTGCTGGGGGGATCTAAGAGGTAGGAAATTTAAAAAAAGTCTGATGGGGTCGGTGAAGTTTTCAGGCTTTTATTGACTTTGAATTATCATTAGCGTTAGCCTTTCTTATTGAGAGAGGATTCCTAATGTTTAATAAACTGCCTACCACAGTGCTTTCGGGATTTCTGGGCGCCGGAAAGACGACGCTTCTGAACCATGTTTTGAGTAACCGCGAGGGGCTTCGTGTCGCCGTGATTGTGAACGACATGAGCGAGGTGAACATTGACGCGCAGCTTGTCTCCCAGGGTGGATCGATGTTGAGCCGCACGGAGGAGAAGCTGGTGGAGATGACGAACGGATGCATCTGCTGCACGTTGCGGGACGACTTGTTGCAGGAGGTCTCGCGGCTGGCACGGGAGGGGCGGTTCGATTATCTGCTGATTGAATCGACGGGGATCTCGGAGCCGATGCCGGTGGCGGCCACGTTTACGTTTGTTGACGAGACGGGCAAGTCACTCTCGGAGGTGGCGAAGCTGGACACGATGGTTACGGTGGTGGATGCGGCGAAGTTTCTGGAGGACTTCCGCTCGGTGGAAGACCTGAGAGACCGCAAGGTGGCGTTGAGCAGCGAGGACGAGAGATCGATTGGAGACCTGCTGATCGATCAGGTTGAGTTTGCCAATGTGATTGTTCTGAACAAGGCAGACCTGGTGAGTGCGGAGGAACTGGAGCGTTTGGATGCGATTCTTCGTCATTTGAACTCGGAGGCCGTGATTCTTTCGAGTGTGAAGGGGCGGGTTCCTCTCGATGCGATTTTGAATACAGGGCTGTTCGATATGGAGGAGGCAGAGAGAGCGCCGGGGTGGGTGAAGGAGCTGAACGGGGAGCATATTCCGGAGACGGAGGAGTATGGGATCGGCAGCTTTGTATACCGGGCACGGAGGCCGTTTCATCCGGAGCGTCTGGAGGCTTTGACGGATAAGGGTTTTGCCGGAGTGCTGCGGGCGAAGGGATTTCTGTGGCTGGCTTCGAACCATGATGAGACGGTGTTGTTTTCGGTGGCGGGGAGCACGTTGACGTTCGAGCCATCGGGGCTTTGGCTGGCGGCTTCGCCGGTGGAAGAGCATGGCGGCGATGCGGAGTTGGAAGAGTATATCGGGCGGGTGTGGGAGCCGGAGTTTGGAGACCGCAGGCAGGAGCTGGTGTTTATTGGGGTCGATATGGACCGGACTGGTCTGGAAGAGAAGCTGAATGGTGCTTTGCTCACGGATGCGGAGATGGCTGAAGGAGTGGATGCCTGGAGAGGATATAGCAATCCGTTTGAGGATTTGTTTGCGGAGAACGGGACGAAGGTCTCGGTTTAGAGAGAAGGAGGATGGGATGGCTAAGGTGTGTCAGGTGACTGGGAAGAGACCGATGAGCGGGAACAGGGTCTCTCATGCAAATAACAAGACGCGGCGCAGGTGGGAACCGAACCTGCAATGGAAGAAGGTGTGGGTGGAGTCGGAGAGGCGGTATGTGCGGATGCGCATCAGTGCTCGTGGACTGCGAACGATTACGAAGATGGGTTATGACGCGGCGGTCAGGAAGATGAACAGAAAGAAGGGGGCATAAGATGAGGACGATTGTAAAGCTGGTTTCGACGGCGGGTACGGGGCATTTTTATACGACTACGAAGAATCCTAAGTTGAAGAGTGAGAGGTTGCAGTTTCGCAAGTATGACCCGGTGGTGAGGAAGCATGTGGTGTACCGCGAGGCGAAGGCTTAGGGGTGGGACGGGTTTATATCCCTGCGAAGGTTCAGCGGCGCGGGTGTGCGCTGCTGAACCAGCAGTGCTGGCTGTGGGGACAGGATTGTCGGCGCGCGGAGGGAAATCTGCTGCTGGCAGGCGGGTTTTCTCGGCTGCGTGCGGCGGATGGCCGCTCGGCTTCGAGTCAGTACACGTTGTGGCTGCGGGAGGGGCGGTGTGTGCGGCTTTGGGGATTTGGTTTGTTCTTCGGAGAGGCGGATGAAGGGATTTATCTGAACCGGTTTGAGTTTTTGCCACGGCTGGTGCGATCAGGTGGGAATCGGTGGCATGGGGCGGGGGAGTTTGAGGGGCTGGAGGCGGCGGCCGATGTGCGGTTGCTGGTGGAGGCGGTGCGGTGGATTGCAGGGTATGAGCGATGGGTGCTGGGGGCGTATGGCGTGGGGTATCGCAGGGCCTGCCTGGGCGGGTGGAGCAAGCGCTCTATTGAGCCGGAGCACCTGCCGGGAGCCTGGGAGGGGCTGGCGCGCCGGCTGGTGGCTGGGCAGAGTCGCGTTGGCGCCGACTATTTGGCGCAGGCGGCGCAGATGCCGTAGACGAAGAATTCGTGGCCGGTGTACTTGAAGCCACGGGGGAGCTTGGGGCGGGCGTGCAGGTCGCAGCCCTCCAGCTCGTGGAGGGTACCGCAATTGTTGCACTGGAAGTGGTGGTGGTGGCCTTTGCCGGAGACCTCGTAGCGGGTGGAGTGGCCGGGGACTTCGACGGGAATGAGCCACTTGTCTTCGACGAGGTTGCTGATGTTGCGGTAGACGGTGGCGATGCTGAGGGCGTTGAGCTCGCGCTGGGCGAGGGTGAGGGCCTCGTCGGGGGAGAGAGGACGGTTGGCCTCGATGAAGGCGGCGCGGATGGCGTCTTTCTGGCGGGTGTTGCGGGTTTGAATAGGGGCGTTCATGAGCACACCTATACTAGCGTGTTGCGAGGAGCTTCTCAACTGTGTGGGGTGCCCACTCTACCGAAAGAGCGGCAGAGTGGGCTTTCGGCTGGTTAGATGACTTTGAGGAGGAGCAGGATGAGGACGATGGTAAGGATGAGGGAGAGTCCGCCGCCGCCGTAGTAGCCGAGTCCTGGTCCCATGCGATAGCCGCCAAAGCCGAATAGCAAAATCAGAATGATGAGAAGAATAAGCATTTTTTATTTTTCTCCGTCGGCGAAGTTTCGCACGCTGGAGGGTGTGATGCAGATTTTCATCGGGGCGTCATAATACACGGGGTTATATCGAGGGAGGTGGTGGGGTTGGTGAGTACCCCCCTCCCCCCGTCAATGTGTGTCAAAGTCTTCCATTCATTGGGTTTAGGTCTGGACTTCGATGTTTCGCCCTTATTGGCCTAAAAGGAAAAGCCCCGCCTGTTGGCGGGGCTCTTTTTGCTCTTTCTTTCATTATAGCTGTTGGATAGGGGACAGTACGCCACTTGAATGTTGTGGTTTGGCGCGGGGTTTGTGGGGTTTGGGGCTTGACAGCTTCCGGGATCAGCGGCGGGTCAGGCGGCGAGTTGCTCCCAGAAGGGAGAGGCAGCCGGTTCCCAGCAGGATGAGTGTGTTGGGTTCGGGGGCGGGGCGGGTGGATGTGAGGTCGTATGCGGCGATGAGCTTGTCATCGTGGCCGTCGATGAAGACTACGTCACCGTAGGAGTCCATGTAGCCGCCGTCGAAGGTGGCGTAGGGAAGAAGGAGGTCGGCTATGGGGTCAGGGCCGTCCCATACGTTGAAGCTGCCGAACGGGCCGATCATGCCTCCGACTACGGTGTGCCCGTTGTTGCAGACTCCTTTGTCGGGGAGGAAGCCGGGGAAGAGGATGGAGGTGCAAGGGCTTCCGTCATCGTAGTCGAGGGCGGGGGGCGTGTAGGTGTAGGTGGGGCCGGTAGAGCCGACGTAGTAGGAGGCGTAGCATCCGGCGGCGTGGGGGTCGCATTGTGGGATTAAGCCGAAGCTGGCATCGTAGGAGAGATCGACGACGTAATCTCCGATGATGTCGATGCCGTAGAAGTCCTCATGCTGGGAGTATCCCTCGTAGACGATTTTGTAAGTGTCGGCGTGGGCCGGGGTGATAAGAAGGAAGGCTAAGGCGGCGAGAAGGACGATGCGGAATTGGCCGAGGTGGAACACGGTAAGGTCTCCGGGAGATGGATTTACATGCTATTCCGCCAGCCTGGGTGTTGCGGTTGCTGTGGCTGGTCGTTGGGAATATGTTTGCAGCACGCGGAGGGCCAATCGTATGACTATGGATACAGGCTGAGTTGCAGAGGTTTGCGGGTGGGAGTGTGCAGGATTTTGCAGGGGTGGGGGAGATGATTTGGATTGGGAGTGTTCGGATAAAGACGAGGCAATCGCAGACCCTTCGACTGCGCCTCTCGCGATAAGACTGCGAGAGGCTTCGCTCAGGATGACAATTCTTAGGTGGGCTTGGGAGAGAAGTGTTGCGACTACCTGCCGAACTTCTGGCGGGCTTGCATTTGGCTCATCATGCGTTGTTGGGCTTTGATGCCGCCTCCTCCGCTCATGCCTTTGAACATTTTGCGCATCTGGGCGTATTGGCGTAGGAGGTTGTTTACGTCCTGGACTGTGGTGCCGGAGCCCTTGGCTATGCGTTTGCGGCGGTTGCCGTTGATTAGCTCGTGGTCCTGACGCTCCTTGTTGGTCATGGAGTTGATGATGGCTTCTACGCGGGTGAACTGGCCTTCGTCTACGTTGTCGATGGCCTGTTGCATTCCGGCGAAGGGGCCTACGGAGGGGAGCATCTTGAGGATGGACTTCATGCTGCCCATCTTCTTGATCTGGCGGAGCTGGTCGCGGAAGTCTTCGAGGCTGAAGCCGTCTCCTGAGAGGGCCTTTTTGGCGAATTGCTCGGCCTTGCCGCGGTCGAGGGTGGCTTCGGCGCGTTCGAGGAGGGTGGCTACGTCGCCGTGGCCCATAATGCGGCCTACGATGCGGTCGGGGTGGAAGGGCTCGAAGGCGTCGGGTTTCTCGCCGGTGCCGAGGAACTTGATGGGCGCGCCGGTGATGTGGCGGATGGAGAGGGCCGCGCCGCCGCGGGCGTCTCCGTCCATCTTGGTGAGGACGGAGCCGGTGATGGTGAGGAGATCGTTGAAGGCCTTGGCGGAGTTGACGGCGTCCTGACCGGTCATGGCGTCGGCCACGAAGAGGATCTCGGAGGGGTTGAGGAGCTTTTTGAGCTCGGCCATCTCGGACATGAGGGCGGCGTCGATCTGGTTGCGGCCGGCGGTGTCGACGATGAGCATGTCGCAGCCGAAGTTGGCGGCTTCGCGCTTGGCCTCTTTGGCGAGGCGGAGGACGGCTTCGGTGCCGGGTTTTTCTTCGGTGATCTTGCCCTCGTAGAGCTGGGCGTTGATGGAACGGGCGACGATGGCGAGCTGCTCGC
>JAATEV010000094.1 GCA_015655585.1 Terriglobales bacterium
AACGCGGAGCGGGTAGTCTGCGGGATTTTTGCTCTCTGCGAGCGCGGCAGCGGATGGGAACAGAAGGCAGGCAAGAAGGACGGAAAGGCGACGCGTCATGGGAACTCCTCTGAACGGAAAGTTTAGTGGAGACCAATGGAAGCGACAATGCCGAATTCTGTGACCGCTCAGCGTTCGTTGAGGGGAACGTAGTCTGCCGGGTAGGCGGGTCCCTGGTAGTCGGCGCGCGGGCGGATAAGGCGGTTGTCGTCGTGCTGCTCGATGACATGCGCGGCCCAGCCGGAGATGCGGCTGACGGCGAAGATGGGAGTGAAGAGGTCGATGTCGATGCCGAGGGTGGTGTAGGTGGAGGCGGAGTAGAAGTCGACGTTGGCGTTGAGCTTCTTTTCCTGTTTGACGAAGAGCTCGATCTTGCGGGATAAGTCGAACCACTTGGTGTTGCCTGCGGCTTTGCCGAGTTCTTCGGACATGCGGCGGAGGTGGGTCGCGCGGGGATCTTCGGTGTGGTAGACGCGGTGGCCGAAGCCGGAGATCTTTTTCTTGTCGGCGAACATCTGCTTGACATACTCGACGGGGTCGGCACCGGCCTTTTCGATGGCGAAGAGGAGACGCATGGTGGCCTCGTTGGCTCCGCCGTGGAGGGGGCCTTTGAGAGCGCCGATGGCACCGGTGATGGCGGAGTGGATGTCGGCCAGGGTGGCGGCGATGACGCGCGCGGCGAAGGTGCTGGCGTTGAGCTCGTGGTCGGCGTGGAGGATGAGGGCGATGTCGAGGGCGCGGGTGGCGGTCTCGGAGGGCTTCTCGCCGTTGAGCATCCAGAGGAAGTTGGCGGCGTGCGAGAGGCTCTTGTCGGCCTCGACGACGGGCTTGCCCTTGCGGATGCGGTCGTAGAGGGCGACGATCATGGCGATCTGCGCGGTGAGCCGGAAGGACTTGCGGAGGTTGGCGTCGTGGGAGCTGTCGGCTTCGTCGGCGTCGTAGATGCTTAGGAGGCTGACGGCGGTGCGGAGGACTTCCATGGGCGTGGCCGTGGTGGGGACGCTGTGGAGGAAGTCGACGACTTTGGGATCGAGGGTGCGGGCTTCGGCGAGTTGCTGGCTGAAGAGGGCCAGCTCGGCGGCGGTGGGAAGTTTGCCGTACCAGAGGAGGTAGGTGGTCTCTTCGAAGCTGGAGCGCTGGGCGAGCTCGTGGATATCGATGCCACGATAGGAGAGGACGCCGGCCTCCCCGTCGATCCAGCAGATTGAGGAGCTGGTGGCGACGATGCCTTCGAGGCCTTTCGGTGCGACTGCTGTGGACATGAGCGACTTCTCCATTGCCAAACTTGGTACATCGTTTATAGCGCAGCGATGAAACGCTTGTCACGGCGGGGTGAGCGAATATCGGCGTCGTTGTGCGAGTTTGGGATTATTGCGCGAGGGAGACGAGGCGTGAGGGCGAGAAAGCGGACAGATCGACCGACGGGGTTTCGCCCAGAAGAAGCTGGGCTGTGACGTGGGCGGTGGCGGGGGCGAGGAGGATTCCGTTGCGGTAGTGTCCAGTGGCGAAGTAGTGGTGGGGCTGGTTGGGGAAGGTGCCGAGAAGGGGAAGGCGGTCGGGCGTGGTGGGGCGGAGACCGGCCCAGGTCTCTCGCTCGGGCGCGGTGGACAGGGACGGGATGAGCGCGGAGGCCTGGGAGCGGAGGTGAGCGATGGCGGAGGCGTGGACGGTCTTGTCGAAGCCTGCGTCTTCGACGGTGGCTCCGATGATGGCGGGGGTGACGGCGGGGTCGATGGTGCGGGGGACGATGTAGATGCTGGGGGTGCGGACTACGAGACGCAGGAGAAGCTCTGGGGGCAGGGTCACGGAGAGCATCTGGCCTTTGCGGGGGACTACGGCGGAGGGAGGCGCGGTGGCGGCCCAGCAGCCGGTGCAGTCTACGAACTGCGAGGCTTCGAGGGGGCCGTTGCTGGTTTGGATGGTGACGGAACCGGCGTGCGATTCGACGGAGTGGATGGTGGTGTTGAGGCGGAGGTCGATGCTGGTGGCGCGGACGGCGGCGAGGAGAGCGGGGGCCAGTTGGCGGGGGTCGAGGCTGTTCTCGTTGAGGAGGATGAAGCGGTGGTCGCCGGGGGTGAGTGAGGGGAGGAGATGGGCGAGGTCTTGCGGGGTGAGGATGTTGCCGGCGTTGGTGACGTGAAGGGGAAGCGCCTGGAGGGTGGTGTGGGTCTGGAGGGCGACGCGCTGGCCGGAGAGGGAGTGGATGCGGTCGAGGAAGGCGGGGTAGAGCTGGATGCTGAGGTCGGAGATGGGTCGGAGTTGCGGCGGGTTGTCGGGGTCGGCGGCGGCGAGCATTCCGGCGGCGGCGGTGGAGGATTCGGAGAGGGGAGTGCCGCGGTCGAGAACGGTGACCGAGATGCCGCGATGGTGAAGTTCGAGGGCGAGCGAGAGGCCGATGAGTCCGGCACCGGCGATGCAGATATCGGAGTGAGACATGAATTCAGTCTAGTTTGGTTTGGAGGAGAAGGTTATAGTTTGGAGGAACGCTGATCGTTACCGGTTGTTAATTTTTTTATGGCTGGGGTGGGTTGGCTTCGATAGGAGAACGAGATGAGCGAAGAGGGATACGTGGTAGAGCGGTCGGTCTCCGGAGCATTGCTGGGTATTGTTGCGGTTGCGTTGCTGGCCGCGCTGGGTGGGCTGGGTTGGTGCTATGTGCTGCAAGGCAAGCTTGGGGACGCGGAGAAGAAGATTGCGGCGGCTGACCAGAGGAACGTGGAGTTGACGCAGAATCTGGATGCGATGAATGCGCGGCTGCGGGCGACGAGCGAGACGCTGGGCAAGAGCGTGGGTGTTGCTCAGAGACAGATCGAGCTTCGGGCGGAGACGATTCTGGCTTCGCAGAAGGAGGAGACGGCGAAGCTCGAAGAGGAGCAGGCGAAGACGTCGAAGCAGATTGGAGCCGTGTCGAACGATGTGGCCAGCGTGAAGACGGACGTGGGCGGCGTGAAGACCGACGTTGCGGCGACGAAGACTGACCTGGAATCGACGAAGACGCAGTTGAGCCGCGTGGTGGGCGATGCCGGAGTGATGAGCGGGCTGATTGCGAAGAACCACGATGAGCTGGAAGTCCTGAAGCATAAGGGCGACAGGAACTATGTGGAGTTCACGTTGCAGAAGGGCGCGAAGCCAACGCTGATCTCGACGATTAAGCTTCAGTTGAAGAAGTCGGACGAGAAGCATTCGCGCTATACGCTGAACGTGAGCGCGGACGACCGCAATATTGAAAAGAAAGACAAGGGGCTAGATGAGCCGGTGCAGTTCTACACGGGCAAGGACCCGGTGCTGTATGAGCTGGTGGTGAATGTGATTGAGAAGAACAAGGTCTCGGGATATCTCTCGACCCCGAAGGGCGCGGCGAAGGCGGATTAGAAGAGCAGCGATCAGATGCAGGAAGGGGACGCTTATCGCGTCCCCCTTCCTGTTTGCCTTTGTAAAACTACTTCTACTTCTTGGTTGCCTTTTTTGCTGCCTTCTTCGCTGGAGCTTTCTTTGCTGCTTTCTTGGTTGCCATTTGCCTATTCTCCCTAGTGATTAGACATTGACTACACAACACGCTGCATTGCAGCTAACGAAGGTATAGATTTACGAAAATTCACTGTCAAGAAAAATCGCATGGATATTGGAATTTTTTTTCAGGCAAGAGCCGTTGTGGTTCTGCGGATGAAAATATTTTTTGCGTTGGGATGGGAATGCGACGCGCATGGTGATGGTGTGTTGAGGAGACTTGCAAATGCGGAGACGCATCAAAAGGTTTTATGACAGAACATACAGAGCGGTTTACAGGGCGGGTGGAAGATTATGAACGTTATCGGCAGCGTTATCCGGAGGCGGTGATTCCGATGCTGGTGGAGCGCTGCGGACTGCGGCGCGAAGATCTGGTGGCGGACATAGGCGCGGGTACGGGGATGCTGGCGGAGATTTTTCTGGAACATGGAAATGCCGTTGTTGCGGTGGAGCCGAACGACGATATGCGCGGCGCGTGCGAGCGGCTGACTACGGTATGGCCGGGGTTGACGGTGAAGAAGGCCACGGCGGAGGCGACGGGTCTGGGAGATGCTTCGGTGGACATGATTGCGGTGGGGCGGGCGTTTCACTGGTTCGATCATGAGAAGACGGCTAAGGAGTTTCGGCGGATTCTGCGGGCGGGTGGATGGGTGGTGTTGGTGACTAACAGCCGCGTGAGGGATGATTCGCCGGTGTCGGTGGCGTATGAGGCGATGCTGCGGGAGCATGGCACGGACTATGCGGCGAATCGGGAGCGGTATGAGATTGCGGCCAAGGTGGATGCGTTCTTTGCGGGAGGGGAGTTATTCCGCGAGGAGATTGTGAGTGAGCAGAGACTTACGCTGGAGGAGCTGATTGGGCAGACGCAGTCGCTGTCGGTTACTCCGGGGTTGGAGCATCCGAAGTATGGAGAGATGCAGGAGGCTCTGCGGGAGTTTTTTGTGCGGTGGCAGGTGGATGGTGTGGTGGTGATGAAGACTTCCTGCCGGGTGGCTTGTGGGCGGTTTGCTGGGTGAGGCTGGACGTGTGTGTGTCTTCGTTCGCCTGCGTCGAACGAAGACACACACACAGGTTTTGGGGTGGAAGCTTTACGGCGGGGCTGAAGCCCCGCCCTTTCAAAGCTCTAGTTGTCGGGGGCTATGACGAGGTATTGCTCTAGTTTGCCGTCGGGTTCTTCGTAGAGGGTGATGCGTAGCTGGCGGTTGGGGAAGCTGGCGGTGAAGGCTCGGAGGGTCATGCCTCCGCGTTTTTCTTCGGTGGTTTGTTTGAAGCTGCTGGGCGTGCCTAGTGGTTTGAGGCTGGTGGCGAAGTCGTCTAAGGCTTCGGCGGTGAAGTAGTTGTTGCATAGGTCGGTTAGCTGGGTGCGGTCGATGCGGCCGTTTTGAAGATCGAGGAAGATGCTGAGGGCGCGCTGCTCGGCGGGTGTGGGGGTGGTGGTTGCCAGCAGGAGGGGCGTTATGCGGCGAGCCAACGCGGAGGCGGCGCTGGATGCGTCTTCGTTGGTGAGGACGGTGATGGCGGCTTTGTCCTGCGGGAAGAGGATGTTTTCGGAGACGAAGCCGGAGACCTCGCCGCTGTGCTCGATGGAGGGATGGCCGTTGCGGTCGCCGAGGAAGACGCCTAGGCCGTAGTGGGAGCCGGAGCCGTCTTTGAGTTTGACTTCGGTGAACATGGCTTCGTAGGAGGCGGGTGCGAGGAGGGTGCGGTTCATCATGCTGATGTTCCAGAGGGCGAGGTCGCTGGCGGGCATGGCTAGCTCACCGGCGGCGAACATCCAGCCGGGGCCTTCCTGCGGTGCGGGACGCAAGGGGGCGAGGGCGTGGCGGTAGTAGCCGGTGGGATCGGTGGCGGGGAGAGGCTTGGCGTCGGAGTTGAAGACGCTGGTCATTTTGAGAGGGCGGAAGATGCGTTCTTCTAGCTGGTCGATGAGGGGTTTGTTGCCGGCGATCTCGGCTATGCGTCCGGCGATGACGTAGTTGGTGTTGGAGTACTGCCACTGGGTGCCGGGTTCGAAGTCGAGGGGCTTTTTGCCCCATGTGTCGAGGATTTGTTGTGGGGTGGCGGGCTTCATCATGGAGGTCATGACGTAGTCTTCGGGCCAGAAGTCCTGATAGCCGGAGGTCATGGAGAGGATTTGGCGGATGGTGATCTCGTTGGCTCGGGTGAGGTTGGGGAGGTACTTGCCGATGGGGTCGTCTAACTTCAGCTTGCCGTCCTGTGCGAGGAGGAGGATGAGGGCCGCGGTGAATTGCTTGCTTACGGAGCCGATGGAGTAGCGCATGGTGGGCGTGGCTTCGAGCGGTGGATTGAGGCGGGCTTTGCCGTAAGCCTTGCTGTAGGTGAGTTCGCCGTTGGCGACGATGGCCAGCGAGGCGCTGGGAACTCCTGTGGATTGCAGGACTTCGGCGGCGGCGGTATCGATCTGGGAGATGGTCGCGGGCGAGAGCTGGGCGTTGAGCGGTAGAGCGAGGAGGGTGAGAAGCGCGGCTTGCGTGCGGAGGAACTTCATGGAGGACAGGGTAACAGTGTGGGGAGGGGCTCGCATGGCGGCGGAAATCGGTATCATTAAGGGGATGATGCAGAATGAGACGATTGCCGTGGCTATGTCCGGAGGGGTGGACTCCTCCGCTGTGGCGGCGTTGCTGCGGGCGCAGGGGCATACGGTGGTGGGGCTTACGTTGCAGCTCTGGAACCAGCGGCGGCTTGCGGGGCATGAGGGGATGCCGGAGGCGGTGCAGGGACGGTGCTGCTCGATTGACGATGTGTACGATGCGCGGCATGTGGCGGAGCAGCTTGGGATTCCTTACTACGTGGTGAATCAGCAGGAGCGGTTCGAGGCCGATGTGGTGAGGCCATTTGTGAGTGAGTATCTGGCGGGCCGCACGCCGATTCCTTGTACGTTGTGCAACAACCATCTGAAGTTCGATCAGCTTTTGATTACAGCGCGGCAGATTGGCGCGGACCGGATTGCTACGGGGCACTATGCGCGGAACCACTTCGATGAGAAGCGAGGGCGGTGGATTCTTTCGCGTCCTGAGGACAAGTCGAAGGACCAGACTTATTTTTTGTTTGGGCTGACGCAGGAGCAGTTGAGCCGCACAATGTTTCCGCTAGGCGAGATGGAGAAGCCCGCGGTGCGAGTGATGGCTTCGGACGCGGGGCTGGACGTGGCGCAGAAGCCGGACTCGCAGGAGATCTGTTTTATTCCGGGCGGAGACTACAGCGTATTTCTGAAGGCTTACCTGGAGGAGCAGGGCGAGGAGCTTCCGGATACGGCGGGAGAGCTTGTCTCGGCTACGGGCGAGGTGCTTGGACGGCATGAGGGGATTCAGGGATTCACGGTGGGCCAGCGCAAGGGGCTGGGAGTGACTTCGGCGAATCCGCTGTATGTGCTGGCGATTCATCCGGAGTCGCACGAGGTGACGGTGGGGCCGAATGAGGCGCTGATGTCGCGGGAGCTGAGGGCGAACCGGCTGAACTGGATCTCGATTGCGGAGCTTACGGAGCCTATTCGAGTGAGCATCAAGATTCGGCATCGGCATCTTCCGGCGATGGCTACGCTGGAGCGCGATGGGGAGGACGGGGTCTTCGCGGTGTTCGATGAGCCGCAGCGGGCGATTACGCCGGGGCAGTCGGCGGTGTTCTACCAAGACGATGAGGTGGTTGGGGGAGGATGGATCTTCTGAGCTACAGTCGGCTGAAGATTCTTTGGGATAGGGAAGATTCCCCCGGCGACTAAAGTCGCGTTGAGTAGGCGGGACTTACGGCGGGGCTGAAGCCCCGCCCTTTCAAAACAGAGGCTGCTTCAACAAAGAGGATTACCAGCCGGGATCGGGGTCCTGGGGGAAGCCTTCTCTGCTGTGGTGTTTGGAGCGGCTGGTGAGAGCGCCGAGTGCGGCTTTGAGACCGGCGAGCAGGCTGGAGACCTCGCGGACGGGGGCTTTAATTCCGCGCTGAATGGTGTTCGAGATTTCGGCTGAGGTGTCGAGCGCGGAGCTAACGAGGCCATCGACGCGCTCGGCCTGAGCGCGAGCCCGGATGTTGAGATCGCTGAGGGTGGAGTCGAGCTCCTGGGCCTGGTTGCGCATGATGTGGCTGGATTCGACGATGTTGTCGGTGATGATCCTGAGCTTGGGGCTGTGCTCGCGGAGCAGATTCTGCGAGTCGTCGAGGATGGGAAGAATCTTGGAGCGAACCTCTTCTGCGATGGCGAGTCCGCGTTTGCGGGCCTTGGCTGCGCCTACGGCCATGAGGATGAGGGCGAGGGCCTGTACGGCCAGCGCGACGGCAACCATGCCGACAAAGAACATCAAGAGCTTCGAGTTGCCGGAGGAGAGGGAATCCGGATCCTGAAGCCACATTGCTGACAACCCGATGTTTACCTGCATATCGCTTCTCCGTTCCGGCCCGAGTCATTTCGGTACCGGTTTGCAATCATAAGGCCCGGTCACCAGAGACGACGACCGGGCCCGGATTTCGTTCTGCTGCTTCTCAGGATTCCTGGGAGGGGGACTCGGCGGAGGCGCTGGTGTAGGCCTCTTTGCCCGCGTCGATTGCGGTGGAGATCCTGTCCTGCTGCTCCTGCACGAAGCCCTTGCCCTTTTCGACGTACTGGGACCACTGGGTGCGTCCGCGGTCGTAGTACTCGCGTCCACGGTCGACGTATTCGCCTACCTGCTGCTTGCCCTGAGCTGCGAGGGCAGCGGCCCTCTCCTGCGCCTGTGCGGCGAGGACGGCTGCGCGCTCTTTGGCATCGAGGGCGCTGGCTACGAGGTCTTCGCGGGTCTCCTTGCCTGCCTTAGGAGCGTAGAGCACACCGATGAGCGCGCCAAGACCCAGACCTGCGAGAAACCATCCCAATCCGCTAATTCCGTTATCGTTGTCGATATCTGACATGCATCCTTCTCCTGTTCCCGGATTTCAAAATACAGAGTCTGATCTCTCTGCCGCTGTTACTTAATTCCTGAATCTCTTGATCCTGTATCTGCGATCGTTTCTTCAGCATACGCCCTGACTCGCGCCGATAGGCCCCACCGAGTCAAGGTATCTCTGTGAATTATAGATGTCTACCTTTTATGAGGGGTTGTGCGCGTGGGGCGTCTGTGAGCAGGCTCCTCTCAGCACGCATCTTTCAACACTCGATGACGTTGAGAGCGAGACCGGCGAGGGAGGTCTCCTTGTAGCGGGACTGCATGTCGAGGCCGGTCTGATACATGGTGGAGATGACCTGATCGAGGGAGAGCTTGTGGCCTTCGGTCTCGTGCATGGCCATGCGGGCGGCGTTGATGGCTTTGACGGCTCCCATGCCGTTGCGCTCGATGCAGGGGATCTGGACGAGGCCTCCGATGGGGTCGCAGGTCATGCCGAGGTTGTGCTCCATGGCGATCTCGGCGGCGTGCTCGATTTCTCCGTTGGTGCCGCCAAGCGCGGCGACCAGTCCACCGGCAGCCATGGAGCAGGCCACGCCCACTTCTCCCTGGCAGCCTACTTCGGCGCCGCTGATGGAAGCGTTCTCCTTATAGAGGACGCCGATGGCGGCGGAGGTGAGGAAGTAGCGCAGGATGCCGGCCTCGTCCGCGCCGGGGATGAAGTGGAGATAGTAGTGCGCGACGGCGGGCACGACTCCCGCTGCGCCGTTGGTCGGCGCCGTCACCACGCGTCCGCCTGCGGCGTTCTCTTCGTTCACGGCCATGGCATAGACGGTGACCCAGTCGAGCGGCGCGAGAGGATCGTCGCCCGCCGTGCCGGTTCGCTGCTTTTCGCGAAGGCGCGCAGTGAGGCGCGGTGCGCGGCGGCGCACATTCAGACCGCCGGGAAGAATGCCCTCGGTGACCATGCCGCGCTGCACACATGCCTGCATCACGTCCCAGATGTGCAGAATGCCGGCACGCACTTCTTCCGGGGAGCGCAGCGCGCATTCATTGCGAAACATGATGTCGCCGATCGAGCAGCCGTTATCCGCCGCCATCGCGAGCAGTTCCGCAGCGCTCCTGAAAGGGTAGGGAAGCGGCGCAGCTGCGGGCATCGCGCTGGCGCTCTCGCCGTCGGCCACAATGAAGCCGCCACCCACGGAGAAGAAGGTCGCCGACTTCAGGACGCTGCCGGTGGCATCGAATGCGGTGAAGCGCACGCCATTCGGATGCTGCGTCACGGAGTCCGGCGGATACATCCTGTCGCGATGAAAGATGAGGTCGTCCGCTTCATGAAAAGGGATCGATCTACGGCCAAGCAGGCTGAGGGTGTGAGCGCTGCGAATGGTGGCCAGCTTGGTATCGACTGTCGCAGGATCGATGGTCTGCGCTTCTTCGCCGCTCAGGCCCAGCAGTACAGCGCGGTCTGTGCCGTGGCCGAGGCCGGTGAGGGCGAGCGATCCGTAGAGCTCTGCGCGCAGGTTAGCCACATGGTCGAGCCGGCCTTCCGCGGCAAGTTCGACGACGAATCGTCGCGCCGCGCGCATGGGGCCCATGGTGTGCGAACTCGATGGGCCGATGCCCACCTTGAACAGATCAAACAAACTGGTCTTCACAAGAACTTATTTTAGTCGCTTGTGGCTGGAGGCACTGTTGCGAGCCGGTGAAGGCACGCAACGCGCGGGAACTCCTTTAGCTCTTCGCGGCGGGTTTCTTCACGCCCGGACT
>JAATEV010000035.1 GCA_015655585.1 Terriglobales bacterium
CCGGCGGCATTGTCGTCCTCGACGAGTCCGTCTCCATCGTCGAGTTCGCTCTCCGCACCATCGCCTTCTACCAGCACGAGAGCTGTGGATGGTGTATTCCCTGCCGCGAAGGTACGGACTGGATCAAGAAGACTCTCACCCGCGTCTACAACGGCGGCGGTAATAAAAAAGATGTGGCGAACGTGCAGTATCTCGCCGAGAACATGCTGGGCCGCACCTTCTGCCCGCTCGGCGACGCAGCCGCGATGCCCACGCTGGGCTTCGTCAAGAAATTCCGCAAAGAGTTTGAAGACTATATCGAAGGCAACAAAGCAGGAACCCCCATCATCACCGTGCAGCAACTGGCGGGAGCAGGCCACTAGATGAGGAGCCTATTAATGGCGGCTCTCTTAGCTTTTTGTATTTTTTCTGTAGGAGCTGAGATATCCGCACAACAGCCAAGACCTAAAATTCCGATTTTCGTGCAGTGCAGCTGTCCAGATAGATTGGGAAAAATCTTCGAGATAAAGTTGAAGACGTTAATTTCAAGCTCGACCCCTTATCGATTAGGTTCTAAACCAGAAGCAGTTTTCCGATATGTCATTCTTTCTACGGATGGAGAAAAAACAAAACTCGCTCCTACGGGTCATCTTTCAGCAATTTCGGTTCTTATTACCGGAGATCGAGATGAGTGGGTTCACCATGCAGTATATGCAGTCACGGATGACACAGTAAGTGAAGCTGCACAAAACGATCTTCGTGATTTGTCAGACGAAATCATGGAAGCGATGAGACAAAGGAACTAGATATGCCAGACGTAAAATTCATCGTAGACGGCAAACAACTCACCGCCCCGGCGGGCACTCTGCTGATCCACGCCTGCAAGACCGCCGGTATCGAAATTCCCGCCTTTTGTTACTATCCGGGACTCTCGCTGCAAGCAGCCTGCCGCATGTGCGTGGTCCGCATCGAGAAGATGCCGAAGCTCCAGACCGCGTGTACGACGCCGGTGGCCGAGGGCATGGTGGTCTCGACCGAGTCGCCCGAGATCGCGCAAGCGCGCAAGGCGACGCTGCAACTGCTGCTCGGCAACCATCCGCTCGACTGCCCGGTGTGCGACGCAGGTGGCGAGTGCGAGCTGCAGGACATGACCTTCAAGTACGGGGCGGCAGAGAGCTTCTATGCCGAGCCGAAGAACCATCGCGAGGAGCAGAAGTGGTCGCCGGTGGTCTACTTCGACCGTCCGCGCTGCATCCTCTGTTACCGCTGCGTTCGCATGTGCGGCGAGGGCATGGACGTCTTCGCGCTGGGCATCCAGAACCGCGGCAGTTCCGCGGTGATTGCGCCGAACATCGCTCCTTCTCTTTCCCCCGACGACCTTGCCCACGTGGACTGCGAACAGTGCGGCATGTGCATCGACGCCTGCCCGGTGGGCGCGCTGACCTCGGGCACCTATCGCTACAAGACGCGCCCGTGGGAGATGAACCACGTCTCCACGACCTGCACGCACTGCGGCGACGGCTGCAAGACCACGCTGGGTGTGCGCTCGACCTCGGACGGCTCGGAGATTGTGCGCGGCGATAACCGCGACAAGAGCGGCATCAACGGCGACTTCCTCTGCAACAAGGGCCGCTACGCCTTCGACTTTGCCAACAACGAGAACCGCATCACACAGCCGCTGGTTCGCCAACCGAACGGCGAGCTGAAGCCGGTCTCGTGGGAAGAGGCCTTCGAGTACGCCGGAAAGAAGCTGGCGGAGCTTCGCAATGCGCGTGGCGGCAAGAGCATCGGCGTAATCGGCTCGAACCGGACCACCAACGAAGAGGCTTACCTGCTGCAGAAGTTCGCGCGCACCGTTCTAGGCACGAACAACATCGACCACCACCGCACGGCGGACTATGTTTCGTTCGCGCAGTCACTGGCCGGGCAGAAGGACCGCACCGCTTCCCTGCGCGAGACGCTGACAGCTCCGGCGATTCTGCTGGTCGGCGGCGATCCGACGATTCAGGCTCCGGGAACGGCGTGGAACATCCGCACCAACGTCCGTAACAACAAAGCGAAGCTCTATGTGGCGAATACCGCTGAGATCAAGCTGCGGCGTCAGGCAAAGAGCTTCGTGCATCTGGCTTCGTTCGGCTATGCGGCGCTGGCCAGCTATCTTGGCGGCAACGACGGCGCGGCGAACGAAGCGGCCTCCGACGCGAATGCACTGGCTGCCTTCTGCGAGGCGGTGAAGGCGGAGCAGAACCTGCTGATCCTGATCGGCTCGGAGCTTCGCGGCAAAGACCTGAAGGCGCTGATCGACTTCGGCCTGACGATTCCGGGTGCGAAGTTTGCCCTGCTGGCCGACTACGCGAACTCCCGCGGCGCGGCGGACATGGGCTTGCTGCCCGACCTGCTGCCCGGCTATACGCCGCTCTCTACCGGCTTCGCCGAGTACAGCACTCCTGCAAACGCGGCGGACCTTCATACGCCCGGTCTCGACATGGTGGAGATCTTTGAAGCAGCGGGACGCGGCGAACTCTCTGCTCTATATGTAGTGGGCGCGAACCCGGTCTCGCGCTACAGCGTCGATCCGAACACGTTGAAGAACACCTTCGTGGTGGTGCAGGACATGTTCCTGACCGAGACGGCGGCGATCGCCGATGTAGTTCTGCCTGCGGCGAACCTGTATGAGAAGTCTGGTTCGGTGACGAACAGCTACGGCGACCTGCAACTGGTCAGCAAGGCGGGCGATCGCGCCGGGGTACGGTCGGACTTCGAGATGATCGTTCGCCTGGCCGACAAGATGGGCGCGGACGTAAAGCAGCTCGTTCCCTTCGGCAAAAACTCTTCCGGCGTCCGAGCCGATATGGGGCAGTCGCGCGGCGCGCAGTCGGGCGAGGCCGACCAGCACGCGGTATGGCTTGCCGCGAACCATCTGGAGCCGAAGCTCAGCCCCTTCGATCCCTTCGCCATTCTGGATGAGGTGCAGCGCCTCGTCCCCGGCTATGACCTGCTTCGCCTGCAACTGTTGAGCGGCAACGATCAGCACCTTGAACCTGCCGCAAGCGCAAACAACCTTGTCCAGATCGGCACACGCCGCGATCTGGTGCTGCCCGCGAACGACTCGCTGTTTACGTCGGGCACGCTGGGCCGCTACTCCGCCATGCTCTCGGACTTGCAGCAGAACGAGAGACTGTACCCGCCAACCGGACTGACACAGATCGAAACCGCAGCCGACTAACCCGAAGCGCAGCCACGGAGAGCTAAGAGCCAGAAGCGAATAGCCGAAAGCCAAGAAAACGCATGAGCCACCTCACACAGTTCCAGACCTTTCTTCTGCTCAGTATCCTCAAGGTCGTCGTCGTCCTTGTGATTACCCTGACGGCGGTCGCCTACACGGTGCTGCTCGAACGCAAGGTCCTTGGCCGCATCCAGAACCGCTGGGGTCCCACGCGCACCGGCCCGTTCGGCCTGTTGCAGCCGCTGGCCGACGGCATCAAGCTCTTCCTGAAGGAAGAACTGATTCCGCTGGCGTCGGAGAAGCCGCTGTTCATCATTGCGCCGATCATCGCGCTGGCCTGCTCGCTGATCTCGATCTCGGTGGTTCCCTTCGGACAAGTGACGCGAGTAGACGGGGTCGATCTCTTCCAGATTGCCGACCTGAACATCGGTCTGCTGGTGATTCTGGGCATCACGTCGATCGGCGTCTACGGCATCGCGCTCTCGGGCTGGAGCTCGAATAACAAGTTCGCCCTGCTCGGCAGCCTGCGGGCAACTTCGCAGATGATCAGCTACGAGCTGGCCCTGGGGCTCTCGCTGGTTGGCGTGGTGCTGCGGGCACAGTCGCTCTCACTGCGCGATATCGTCAACAGTCAGTCGGCGCATGGGATGCGGAGCTGGAACGTCTTCGGCGGATTCCAGTTTGTCGCGTTCTTCATCTACCTGATGGCCGCCTACGCCGAGACCAACCGCGCTCCGTTCGACCTGCCTGAGGCCGAGTCGGAGCTGGTGGCCGGATACCACACCGAATATTCTTCGATGAAGTTCGCCATGTTCTTCATGGCCGAGTACGCAAATATGCTGACGGTAAGCTGCGTCGCCACGCTACTCTTCCTCGGTGGCCCTTCGAGCCCGCTGGGGCATCTGCTGCCGGACGACTTCGGCGGGCCGGTACTTGCGGCCATCTTCCCTGTGCTGTGGTTCGTGGCGAAGGTTCTTGGGTTTCTCCTGCTCTATATCTGGGTGCGGGGCACTGTGCCCCGCTTCCGTTATGACCAGCTCATGAGCTTCGGCTGGAAGTTTCTTCTGCCCGTCGCCATGGCCAACATCCTTATCACCAGTCTTGTACTCGCATTACGCGGTTAGAAATTTCACGTAGCAAGCTGTTTTACAATCAGCAGATAGCCAGACAAATCGCTCTCTGCACGCGGTACAAAAAAGGACCAGACGGAATCATCATGCAACTGGCACTCTTTATCATCTTCGGCGCGCTGGCAGTCCTGGGAGCATTGAATCTCCTGTTCCAACGCCATCCCATCAACAGCGCCCTGTCGCTGGTCGTTGTCATGATATCTCTGGCCGTTCTCTACTGGTCGCTGGGGGCGGAATTCCTCGCTGCCGCGCAGGTCATCGTCTACTCGGGCGCGATCATGGTCTTTTTCGTCTTCGTCATCATGCTGCTGAACGCAGGTGAAGAGGAGCGAACGCACGGCAGCCGCGCCGCGTACATCGTCGGCATTCCGGGCGCGGGAGCGATCTTCTCCCTGCTGGCCTTCGTCTTCCTGTCGGAGAGCCACGCCCTTGGCTCGTCGTCGATTGGCGGCTACCTCAATCATGTCACGAGCAACATCTCCGAGATCAGCACGGTCCTCTTCACCAAGCTCCTGCTTCCCTTCGAAGTCACCTCCGTCCTGATTCTGGTTGCCATCCTTGGAGCCGTCGTGCTCGCGCGAAAGGAGCAATAGTGATCGCCACCCAGGTTCCTAACTCCGCCTATCTCATTCTTGCCGCCATTCTCTTTTCCATTGGCGTCGGAGCATTTCTGATCAAGCGCAACCTCATTACGATCTTCATGTCGATTGAGCTGATGCTCAACGCCGTCAACCTGACCTTCGTGACCTTCGCCCACATGTGGCACCAGGTCTCGGGACAGATCTTCGTCTTCTTCGTTATGGTTGTCGCCGCAGCCGAGGCCGCTGTGGGGCTCGCCATCATCATCGCCATCTTCCGCACCCGCCAGACACTCAACGTCGACCAGATCGACCTGATGAAATCGTGAGTTCTATGCCTACTGAATACCTCTGGCTGATTCCGCTGCTTCCCTTCGCCGGGTTCCTCATCAACGGAACCCTCGGCCGCCGTTTTCCCCGCGTACTGGTCACGGCTGTTGCTCTCATCTGCACCTTGATTCCGGCGGTCCTCGTTGCGTGGCTGTGGCCGACCCTTCAGGCCCCGGGCGCACCGGAGGCCATTCATCTCACCAGTTGCCCGTGGATTCAGATCACCGGCCTGACGATCAACTTCGCCTTCACGGTCGATCACCTGACGCTGCTGATGCTCAGCGTCGTCACCGGCGTCGGCTTCCTGATCCACCTCTACTCCGCGGGCTACATGGCCCATGAAGAGGGTTACTGGCGCTTCTTCGCCTACCTCAACCTCTTCATGTTCTTCATGCTCATCCTCGTGCTCTCGTCGAGCTTCCTTCTGCTCTTCGTCGGCTGGGAGGGCGTCGGCCTGGCCTCGTACCTGCTGATCGGCTTCTACTTCCGCAAGGACTCCGCGGCCAACGCGGGCAAGAAGGCCTTCGTCGTCAACCGCATCGGCGACTTCGGCTTCCTGCTGGCGATGTTCCTGATCGTTCAGCACTTCGGTACGCTGGACTTCGCCCCGGTCTTCGCCGCCATCAGCGCCAAGCCCGACTGGATCGGCGGCGTCCTCACCGCTATCGCGCTTCTGCTCGTCCTCGGAGCCACCGGCAAGTCCGCGCAGATTCCGCTGTACGTCTGGCTGCCGGACGCCATGGAAGGCCC
>JAATEV010000012.1 GCA_015655585.1 Terriglobales bacterium
CCCCCGGCTAACCGGGGGATTTTTCTTTGGAATCAGGACTTTACATAGAAAGTCCAACCCTAACTCGTTATTTATGAAGACCTTGCCCAACATCAGGCAGGGAGGGGGGACTAGTCGATAGAAATCTCCCGCAAAAGCTTGAAGTCGCTCAACATCTTGCCCGTACCCAGCACCACCGAAGCCAGCGGATCATCCGCAATCGACACCGGCAGCCCCGTCTCCTCACGAATCCGCTTATCCAGATTCTTAATCAGCGCACCGCCGCCCGTAAGCACAATCCCGCGGTCGGAGATGTCCGCCGAAAGCTCCGGCGGGGTCCGCTCCAGGGCCACGCGAATCGCATTAATAATCGTTGCGATCGACTCCGAAAGCGCCTCGCGAATCTCCGAATCCTCAATTGTGATCGTCTTCGGCACGCCCTCGATCAGGTTGCGGCCCTTGACCTCCATCTCAATCGGCTTGTCCAGCGGATACGCCGAGCCCAGCGAGATCTTGATCTGCTCCGCCGTCCGCTCGCCGATCAGCAGGTTGTACTTCCGCTTCAGGTACGTCATCACGGCCTCGTCCATCTGGTTCCCGGCCATGCGCACCGAACGCGAATACACAATGCCCGCCAGCGAGATCACCGCAATATCCGTAGTCCCGCCGCCGATATCAACGACCATGTTGCCGCCCGGCTCCGTAATAGGCAGCCCCGCGCCAATCGCGGCCACCATGGCCTGCTCCACCAGATGCACCTCGCTGGCCTTGGCCCGGTAGGCCGAGTCCATGACCGCGCGCTTCTCCACCTGCGTGATCTCGGAGGGAACTCCAATCACGATCCGCGGATGCACCATCATCTTGCGGTTATGCGCCTTCTGGATGAAGTAGTTCAGCATCTTCTCCGTATGGCGGAAGTCGGCGATCACCCCGTCTTTCATGGGCTTGATCGCGACGATGTTGCCCGGGGTGCGGCCAAGCATCTCCTTGGCTTCCTTCCCCACGGCCTCCACCTCGTTCGTCACCTTGTTCACCGCGATGATCGAGGGCTCGTTGACGATGATGCCCTTTCCATGGGCAAACACCAGCGTATTCGCCGTTCCGAGATCGATGGCGAGGTCGCTGGAAAAGAGGCTGAACAGGGACCGCATGTTATGTATGCGGGAGTAACGCATCTGAAATGTGTTCGAAGACATGTGCCGGTGAAGTTTCCTGATTAGAGACTCCCACTAGTGTAACCCTTTGGCAAGTGCTATTACGGGGTCCTGCAAACAAGCAGCACCAGTCACGCCGCCGCAGGTTCACATTGGAACCGCAACCAATAGATACAATCAGATTCAGAACAGCAGCACGGGAGACAGGAATGATCATCGGAGTACCCAAAGAGGTCAAGGACCACGAGAGCCGCGTAGGTATCACCCCCGCAGGAGCCAAGGCCCTCGTCGAAGCCGGCCACAAGGTCCTCGTCGAGCAGAACGCCGGAGCCCTCTCCGCCATGCCCGACGACGAGTACCAGTCCGCCGGGGCCGAGATCGTAGCCTCCGCCCACGACGTCTGGCGTCTCGCCGACATGGTCGTCAAGGTCAAGGAGCCCATCGAGAAGGAGTACCGCCACTTCCGAGAAGGTCTCGTCCTCTTCACCTACCTCCACCTTGCCCCGCTCACCGAGCTCACCAACGCGCTCCTCAGCGCCAAAGTCACCGGCATCGCCTACGAGACCGTCCGCGACCGCGCCGGGGCCCTCCCGCTCCTCACCCCCATGAGCGAGGTCGCCGGTCGCATGAGCGTCCAGGTCGGCGCAACCTACCTCGAAAAGGAGCGCGGCGGCCGCGGCCTCCTGCTCGGCGGCGTCCCCGGAGTTCCCCCCGGCAACGTCTGCATCATCGGCGGAGGCATCGTCGGCACCAACGCTGCCAAGATCGCCCTCGGCATGGGAGCCAAAGTCACCCTGATCGACCTGAACCTCAACCGCCTGCGCGAGCTGGACGACATCTTCAATGGCCGCGTCTTCACCGTGGCCTCGAACAGCTACAACATCGAGCGCACCGTCTCCGAAGCCGATCTCCTCATCGGCGGAGTCCTCATTCCCGGCGCGGCCGCTCCCAAGATCGTCACCAAGGCCATGGTCGGCAAGATGAAAAAGGGAGCCGTCATCGTCGACGTAGCCATCGATCAGGGAGGCTGCATCGAGACCGCACACCCCACCACGCACTCCGACCCCTCCTACGAGGTCGATGGCGTCGTCCACTACTGCGTCACCAACATGCCCGCGGCCGTCCCCAATACCTCGACGCTCGCCCTCACCAACGCGACCTTCCCTTACGTCTTCAAGCTGGCGAAGCTAGGCGCGGCCACAGCTATCAGGGAGGACAAGGGCATCGCCGAAGGCGTCAACACCTTCAATGGAACCCTCACCTACGCAGCCGTAGCCGCGGCGCAGAATCAGGCATGGAGGCCGGTGGCGGAGCTAGTCTAACCGCCCGCACCACCCGGCAGGCAAGGGAACAGCTCCCCTACGCCCTATAATCAGGGGATTAGGAGGCACAGCTATGGCCACAAGCGCGAACCGGCGAAAGATGTTCATCCTCGCCCTCGGGCTGTGTCTGCTCGTGCTCGTCGTCTCCCTGATCGTGCTCAACAACGCCGGGGTGCCGAACTCGAAGTCCACGCCGCAGTTCTTCGCCTTCGCCGGTGTCTCGCTCATCGCGTTCCTGCTCTTCGTGGTCGTTCTTCTTTTGCTCGTTCGCAACGTCCTCAAGCTCTACGCCGACCAGCGCAGCCGCGTCATGGGATCGCGTCTGCGCACCCGTATGCTCTGGGGAGCCGTGCTGGTCAGCCTCATCCCCATCGTCTTCATGTCCATCTTCGGCTACGGCCTCATCAACCGCGCCATGGAGCGTTGGTTCTCCCAGCAGGTCATGGACATCCGCGACGACAGCAACCACATGGCGCTGGAGCTGGCCCAGTACACCACCGCCAACGCCCGAGCCGAGGCCGAATCCATCGCGGCAAATCTTCCGGAGATCGCATCGCTCTCCGCCTCGCACGCCCCCGTCTCGCATACTCCGGTCTCGCCCCTGAAGACCAAAGCCACCTCGCTCCATCATCCGCGAGCCGCCGCTGCCGTCGATCCCGCGCACCCCAGCCGCGAGTCCATCGAGCGGATTCTGCGCCAGCACGAGATCACGCTACAGACTGGTTTCGCCGTCGTCTACCGCGAAGGCCGTCCCGTTGCGTCCTTCAATCTGCCTAAGGGAGCTGGTGAGGTCAAGATCTGGCTTCCGGACCAGACCGACGAGACCACGGGCGCTGTGAACGCCAGTGTCTTCAAGGGCTCCACCAACGAGGCCATCCTCGCCGCCGCCCAGCGCAACGACAACCCCATCTTCTCGCTCGCCTCCACCGACTTCGCCCTCGGGGCCACCAACATCAAGCACGGCAACACCGTCGTCGTCGGCCTTCCCATGCCCTTCGGCATGGCCGCCACCATGAGCCGCCTGCGCAAAAACGCCGATGCCTACCGTGACCTCTACAACGAGCGCAAGCAGATTCGCTTCCTCTATATGCTGCTTCTGCTCATGATGACCAGCCTTGCTCTCTTCTCTGCAAGCTGGCTCGCGCTGCATCTCTCCAAGCAGGTAACCAAACCCGTCGAGGCGCTGGCCGACGCCATGGACGCCATCGCGTCCGGCGACTACGCCCATCGTGTCGAAGAGAGCGTCACCGAAGAGCTCGGCGAGCTGGTCCGCAGCTTCAACCACATGGCCGCCGATCTTCAGGGCAGCCGCCGTGCCGTCGAGGACTTCACCGGTCAGCTCAGCATCGCCAACGCTGCTCTCGAAACCCGCAGCGGCGAGCTGGAAACCATGCTGGAGACTATCCCCAACGGCGTAGCGACGCTCGATATCAACCGCCGCATCGGCCTGGCCAACCGAGCCCTCAGCGAGATGATCGACCCCGGCGGCCAGCGTTCCTTCTTCGGCCTTCCTATGGAAGAGGTCTTCCCCCCCGAGGTCGTCGAGGTGCTCGACCGCCTCATCAAGCGCAGCCACCGCATGGGCTCGGCCTCCAGCGAGATCGACGTCACCACTCCCTCCAGTGACAGCTTCAACGGCACCATGAACCTCCAAGCCACCGTCGCCCTCATCGAGACCACCGCCGCCGACAAGCGGATGCGCCGCGAGCATCGCGGCTACGTCCTCGTCCTCGAAAACGCCACCGAGCTTCTCCGCGCGCAGAAGCAGTCCGCATGGAAAGAGGTGGCTCGCCGCGTCGCGCACGAGATCAAAAATCCGCTCACGCCCATCAGCCTTAGCGCCGAACAGATCCTCCGCCACATCGACCGCCTCGCCAACACCATGGCGGCAGGAACGCCCGTCGAATCGCCCTCCATCGCCGTCATCCGCCGTTGCGGCGAGGTCATCACCAGCTCCGTCGAGAGTATGCGCGCGCTCGTCGATCAGTTCGCCGCGCTGGCTGAATTTCCCACCGCCCGTCCCCGCCCCGCCGATCTCAATACCATCGTCGAAAACTCGCTCGCTCTCTTCGCCGGGCGTATGCAGAACATCCGTATCCTGCGTAAGCTCGGCTTCGGCCTCCCGCTCGTCATGGCCGACCCCGAAGCCCTCAAGCGCGCCCTCGGCAACCTCATCGACAACGCCGCCGAGGCCATGCAGCACAGTCTCCTCCGCGAGCTCACCCTCTGCACCCGCCTCCTCGAAAACGGCATGGTCGAGCTCATCATCGCCGACACCGGCTCCGGCCTCACCGACGAGATGCGCGAACGCCTCTTCCTCCCCTACTTCTCCACTAAGCAGCGCGGCACCGGCCTCGGCCTCGCCATCGCCGCCAAGATCATTCAGGAGCATCAGGGCAACATCCGCGCTGAAAAGAACGAGCCCGCGGGAGCGAAGTTTATCGTAGAGTTGAAGACTGTAACCGCCACGGATACAGAATCCGGCCACCCCGTTCTCGCAACGCATGAGATCGAACCAACACTGGCCCGAGGCGCGCAATGAACCACATCCTGATCGTCGACGACGAAGCCGAGATTCGCGAGTCCCTCGAAAGCATCCTCCGCGAAGAGGAGTACCTCGTCACCACCGCAGCCACCGCCACCGAGGCGCTGGAGCTGCTGCACGACGCCATCTACGACGTCGTGCTGCTCGACATCTGGCTTCCCGACCGCGACGGTCTCGACACCCTCGCCGAGATCCGCCAGATGGAGAGCGCCAATGTCCCCGAGGTCGTCATCATCAGCGGCCACGGCACCATCGAAGCCGCCGTCCGCGCCACCAAGCTCGGCGCTTACGACTTCCTCGAAAAGCCGCTCTCGCTCGAACGGACCCTCATCGTCCTCAAGAACGCCATGAAGGCACGCCAACTCCGCGAGGACAACCAGGAGTTCTCCCGCCAGCTCACTCGCGGCACCGTCACCGGCAACTCCATCCCCATGAAGGCTCTGCGCCAGCAGATCAAGCTGATGGCTCCCACCAACGGACGCGTCCTCATCTACGGCGAATCCGGCGCGGGCAAAGAGCTGGTCGGTCGCACCATGCACGCCGAAAGCCTCCGCAAAGACCGTCCCTTCGTAGAGCTCAACTGTGCCGCCATCCCCGAGGACTACATCGAATCCGAGCTCTTCGGCTATCGTCACGGAGCCATCCCCGGCGGCCCTCAGGAAAAGCGCGGCACCTTCGAGCGCGCCGACGGCGGAACTCTCTTCCTCGACGAAGTAGGAGACATGAGCCTCAAAACCCAGGCCAAGGTCCTCCGCGCCCTCGACGAGCAGCGCTTCCTCCCCGTAGGCGCGTCGCAGCCCGTCCACGTCGATGTGCGCGTCATCGCCGCAACCAACAAGGACCTCGAAGAAGAGATCGCCCGCGGCAACTTCCGGGAAGACCTCTTCTATCGCCTCAACGTCATTCCGTTCTTCGTCCCGCCTCTGCGCGAGCGCAAAGAAGACATCCCGCTTCTCGTCAAAGAATTCCTCCAGCAGTTCGGAGCCGAGTACGGTCGTCCCCACGTCGAGATGACCGAGGACGCCCTCGCCACGCTCAAGCAATACCACTGGCCCGGCAACGTCCGAGAGCTGCGTAATCTGGTCGAGCGCGTCCTCATCCTCAACCCGAAGATTCAGCGCATCGAGCGCAAACACCTTCCCATGCTCGTCTATCGCGGAGCAGGCAAACCCGGCGAATCCGTCCGCAACGCAGGCCGAGGCGAAGAGTTCTCCTCCCTCGTAGAAGCCCGCGAGGCCTACGAACGCGACTACATCCTCAAAAAACTAGACGAGTTCCACGGCAACGTAAGCCGAGCCGCCGAAGGCCTGGGCTTAGAACGAAGCCACCTCTACCGCAAGATGAAAGCATTAGGAGTCAGCATCAAGGAATAGTCCGCTTTGCTTTTGGGATTAGCGCAGGGCTTCAGCCCTGCGAAAAAACGTTCCAATAGAAAGGGGCTTCAGCCCCGGGTCCTTTTCTGCCAAGCCACAACTGCCTTTTTCAGCACACTCGTCAGCCCCGCCGCAGAAGCCACCCTCCCCCCGATATTTCTTTTTCGCTCGCCGCAGGCGAGCGAAAAAGAAATATCTCCCGGCAAAACCGCCGAACTACTTCTCCTCAGCCTGCTGCTTCTCCGCAATCTGCTCCAACTGCCGCCGCCAGTCCAGGTCCTCGACGAACCCGCGGCTCGACCGCCACTCTTCCTGCACCTTCACAAACATCTCTAGAAACACCCGCGTCCCCAGCAGCGACTCAATGTCCTTCCGCGCCTCCGTGCCGATGTTCTTCAGCATCTCGCCCGGCTTGCCGATCAGGAACGCCTTCTGCCCCGTCCGCTCGCAGTAAATCGCCGCCGAAATCTTAGTCACCGGCAACTTCCCATCGCGCATCTTCTTCATCGAGGCGGGCTCTTCAAACTTCTCGATCACCACCGCCGTAGCATAAGGAACCTCTTCGCCCGTCAGCAGCAGAATCTTCTCCCGAATCATCTCCGCCACCAGAAACCGCTCCGGCTGGTCCGTCAACTGGTGCTTCGGAAAGTACCGCTGGCCCTCCTTCAACACGCCAACGACCTTATCCAGCAGCAGGTCCAGCCCTTCCTTCTTCCGAGCCGAAATCGGAATCACATCCGCAAACGTATGCAGCGAAGACCAGTGCGCCATCAGCGGCAGCAGCTCTTCCTTCTTTACCGCGTCAATCTTGTTCAGTACCAGAATCACCGGGTATTCCAGCTTCTTAATCAGCGACAGCGCAAAGTCATCCTCCTGCACGCTCATCGCCATCCGCCCCGTAGTCTTCGCCACGGGCGCATCCAGCCTGGGCAGACGATGCGTCACGTCCACAATAAACAGCACCGCATCGCGCGACTCCAGCGCATCATGCACCTCCTGCATCATGCGCTTGTCCAGCAGCGTGTCCGGCTTATGGACGCCCGGCGTATCCACCAGCACCACCTGCGCCGCCGGATGCCCGGCCTCTGTCTTCGTCTTCTTCTTCAGCGGAATCTCCAGCACGCCGTGAATCCGTGTGCGCGTCGTCTGCGGCTTATGCGTGACGATCGCAAGCTTCTGCCCCAGCAGGGCATTCAGAAGAGTAGACTTGCCCGCATTCGGGCGACCGATAATAGAGACAAAACCAGAGCGAAAAGCCATCCCTCCTATTATGCGCCGTCGATCCCCCATCCGCTGCACGCCGCATACAGTCCGCTCTCCCCATCCGCTTCCGTTCCATAATGGAGACGCATCCACTCAGCCAACTGCGCCCATTCGCCACTTCGCGGATAATGGTTCCTAGCGCATGGAATCCTTCTTCACGCGGTTCAAAAACGTTCTGGTACTGGTCGCAATTCTCCTCGCCCAGACCATCGGCCTCGCCATTCAGGTTCGCCGCCCCGTCGAATCCGGCGCGCCCGACGGCAGCAACGTCACCCTCCTGCGCTACTGGGCCGTCTCCATCGTCGCTCCCTTCGAGCGAGTCTTCCACGGCATCGGCTCCAACGTCCGCGGCGTCTGGACCAACTACATCGACCTCCGCAACACCCGCCAGCAGAACCGCGATCTTCAGGATCAGCTCGCCCGCCTCCGTCTCGAACAGGCCTCCCTCGCCGAAGACGCCATCCAGGGCCATCGCCTCCAGGCGCTCCTCTCCTTCCAGCAGCACTACGTCGCCTCCACCGTCGCCGCGCAGGTCGTCGGAACCAGCGGCTCCGAGCTCTCCCGCGTCATCTACATCGACAAGGGCTCCAAAGACGGCCTCAAGCCCGACCAGGCCGTCATCACCCCCGACGGCATCGTCGGCAAGCTCCGCGACGTCTTCCCCTACACCGCGCAGGTTCTTCTCATCAACGACCAGACCTCCGGCGCGGGAGTCGTCCTCGCCACCACCCGCATCCGAGCCATCCTCCGCGGCTCCACCACCGGCCGCATCGAGATCAACAACCTCACCCCCGACGACCGCATCAAGCCCGGCGAGCAGGTTCTCACCTCCGGCGGTGACCAGATCTACCCCCGCGGCCTCCCCGTCGGCGTCATCCAGTCCATCTCGCCCGACATCGAGCACCAGCCCTACACCATCATCCGCCTCAAGCCCGCCGCAAATCTGGATCAGTTAGAAGAGGTTCTCGTCATCACCGGCACCCAGACCGCGCTCCCCGCCGTCACCCAGAAAGACCTCGCCATAGCCGACCAGACGGCCAAGGCCCAGGCCGCCGCCAAAGCTGCCGCCAAGGCCGCTGAAGAAGAAGCAGCCGAAGAGGCCGCCGCCCGCTCCGCCGCGCAGATCGTCGCTGACCACCTGCCCAGCCTCCACGATCCCAACCACCCCGATGCGGCGACGCCCAACGCTCCCGGCTCCCCCGATGCAGCAGCGAACCCCGGCGGAACCGTACCGCGTCCGCTCCCCGCGCTCCATCCAGACCGCTACAGCCCCGGCAGCACGCCTTCGGCCACCGACCTGACCCCCGGAGCACCCGCGCCAGCCGCGCCGGCGTTGCCCTCAACCCCGGCAACCTCCACGCTCCCATCCACACCAAAACCAGCAACCACCACACCCGCGACCACGCCAAAACCAGCACCACCCAAGGTACCCAGACCACAATCCCCGGTTACCACAAAAACCGATCCTGAACCATAATTACTGCAACCAGAAGCCCTTATGGCCACCATCAGCTACACATCTCGCCGGGAACTAGAGCAGCACAGCTTCCCCCCCGTCGTCACCATCCTGGTGCCGCTCGGGGCCATTATCCTTCAGGCCATCCTGCCCAAGCACTTCCTGCGTCTGGCCATCCTCGACCTCCCCCTCATCGTCACCATCTTTTTTTCCGTCTCCCGCCGCAACCCCGTCGCCGGAACCCTCACCGGGGCCTCTATTGGCCTCCTGCAGGACGCCCTTACCAACCAGCCCATCGGCGTCAACGGCATGGCCAAGTCCGTCATCGGCTACATCGCCGCCAGCATCGGCATCCAGATCGACGTAGAAAACCTCACCACCCGTGTCCTCATCAACTTCTGCTTCTTTCTTCTCAATAGCTTCCTGCTCTTCCTCATCAACCGCCGCCTCCTCGGCGTCACCAGCTTCCACATCCTCTGGCTTCACGAGCTCATCCGCGCCGCGGTCAACACGCTCGTGGCTCTCCCCATCTTCTTTCTGCTCGATAACACCAAGCGCACCGAGTAGGAACCTAACCTTCCACCCTCCACCGCAGTCGTAGACTGAGAATCAGCATGGAACCCGCGCCCCACTCCGAACAGCCCATCCTCGGCCCCGAGCCCGGCGGCAAAGCCGAAAAGCTTCCGGCGGGCAAGCTCCATGCCACCCAGTACCTCGTCGCGCTCGTCTTCGCCGTCCTCATCACCGGCCTCTGGCGTCTGCAAATCGTCGGCGCCGACAACTTCCGCCTCCTCGCCGAAGCCAACCGCATCCGCAAAGTTCCCATCCTCGCCCCACGCGGACGTCTCTTCGACCGCGAGGGCCGTCTCCTCGTCGATAACTACCCCTCCGTCTCCTGCTATCTCCTTCGCGAGCAAATCAAAAATATCGACGTGGATCTCCCCCTCATCTCTCAGGGACTCCACCTCACCGCCGACCAGATTCAGGCCGTCCTCCGCCGCTATCAGGCGTCCCCCAAGTACCAGCCCATTCCTCTCAAAGAGGACATCACACCCGACGAGCAGGCCTTCATCGCCGCCCACCGAGACGAGCTTCCCGAGCTCGAAACCCACGACGATCAGCGCCGCCTCTATCCCCGCGACGGCTTCGCCGCCCACCTCATCGGCTACGTCGGCGAGGTCTCCGAGCAGATGCTCAACGATCCCCGCTACGCCTTCTACGAGCCCGGCGACGTCGTCGGCCGATCCGGCGTCGAGCAGACCTACGACGCTCTCCTCCGCGGCAAGGACGGCTCCCGCGACATCATCGTCAACTCCCACGGCAAGGAGCTCGGCAACCTCGGCCAGACCCTCGCCGTCCCCGGCAAAGACCTCCGGCTCACCATCGACCTCGACGTCCAGATGGCCGCCGAAAAGGCCATGGAAGGCAAGACCGGAGCGCTCGTCGCCCTAGACCCCCACACTGGCGAGGTCCTCGCCCTCGTCTCCCGCCCCACCTTCGACCCCAACCAGTTCTCCGTCCGCCTCACCCGCACCTACTGGAACGAGATCCTCAACAACCAGGACCACCCCCTCCTCGACAAGGCCATCCAGGCCCAGCTCGCCCCCGGCTCCACCTTCAAAATCATCATGTCCGTCGCCGGCCTCCAGGAGCAGGTCGC
>JAATEV010000081.1 GCA_015655585.1 Terriglobales bacterium
AATCTGCGTTTGCGTTTGCTGTTGCTCTTGTTCTTGCTGTTGCCGTTGTCTTTCCACCTTCAACCAGCCCAAAAACGGGTGCCCCATCTTCGCGACGGCTTCATCGTCGCTAAGGTGGGAATGTAATCCTCTTCCCAGCCAGCTCTTGTCGTTGCTGTTGCTGCCGTCGTTGCCTGTTTTTGCCGTCATCCTGAGCGAAGCGAAGGACCCCCGCAGTTGATTTTGTTCTTGCTGTTGTTCTTGCCGTTGCTGTTGGGATTAGAGCCGGGCTTCAGCCCGGCGTAAAAGCCCCACCGCGAAAGCGGCGCACCGCTCTGCCGAAGGCCGTCGCGAAGCGACTGAATCATCGCCTTCCTTCCCCAGCCACAGCTTCCACAGCAACCCCCAAGACACCACCTGAAATCAAAAACCTACCTCCGGCTAGCCGGAGGAACAATCCCATTCATCCGCAGATACTCCACCAACTGCCCATAATGATCGAACGCATGGGCCACCATAGTCCCCGCAAGACTAGCCCGCGTCTGCGCCCCATGCACACTCTCAAACGCATTCTGCACCGTCAACGTAGCAATCGCCTTATGTGCAAACGCAAACGAAGCCCGCAGAGCCGCCACGGCCTCATCCTTGCTCTTGATCTTCGTCAACCCCTTCACATCCACGTCCGGCTTCAGCCCACTCACCGAGCTCCCATACGAGTAGTTCGCCTCCGCCACATGCAACACCATCTCGCGAAACGTACTCACGCCCTTGTACTCGCTCCCCTGCCCAGCCACAAAGATCGCCGCGCTAGGCGCAAAGTCGAACTTCTCCGCAGGCATCGCCTCCGCCAGCGGAACCATCTGCCCCTCGAACGAGCTCAACATCGCATCGAACGTCTTAGCCGGTTCCACCACCGCCCCCGGAGCGATTCTCGCTCCACCCTGTGCCAAACCCATCGCACAACAACCCGCCAACGCCAAAGCCATCATCATCCGCTTCATCATCGTCACTCTCCATCCCAAAAATCGTTGCGGCCGAAGCCATAAACTCCGCGCCCAGCCTACCAGATTCCAGCCCTCCCACCCCAACAGCAGTAAAATAGACGTATGCGCCGGGTCTACATGGACGCCAACGCCACCACGCCTCTCCTCCCCGAGGTCTTCGAGGCCATGCGCCCCTTCTTCCTCGAACACTACGGCAACGCCAGTTCCATCCACCAGCAAGGCCAGTTCGCCCGCGCCGCCGTCGATCACGCCCGCGACTCCGTAGCCCGCCTCCTCCACTGCCGCGCCTCCGAGATCGTCTTCACCTCCGGCGGCACCGAAAGTGACAACCTCGCCCTCTTCGGAGCCCTGCCCGCCAACGAACCCGCCCACCTCATTACCTCCAGCATCGAGCACGACGCCATCCTCCGCGCCGCCGAAGCCCTCTCCCGCCGCAACGTCGAAGTCACCTTCCTCCCCTCCACCCCGCAGGGACTCATCGAGCCATCCGCCCTCCAGGCCGCCCTCCGCCCCAACACCCGTCTCGTCAGCATTATGTTCGCCAACAACGAGACCGGCGTCATCCAGCCCATCGCCGAACTGGCCTCCATCGCCCACGCCGCCGGAGCCCTCTTCCACACCGACGCCGTACAGGCCGCAGGCCGCCTCCCCCTCGACCTCAGCCCCAAAGGCCCGCTCAAGGACATCGACCTCCTCACCCTCTCCGGCCACAAGATCTACGCCCCCAAAGGCATCGGGGCCCTCTTCGTCCGCCGCAGCGTCCGCCTCTCCCCCATCCTGCACGGCGGCTCGCACGAGCGCCAGCGCCGCGCCGGAACCGAAAACGTAGCCGGAATCGTAGCCCTCGGCAAAGCCGCCGAGCTTTCGCAGCAATGGCTGGCTCAGGACAACCCCACCGACGGCCCCACCCATCTAGCCGCCCTCCGCGACCGCCTCGAACAAGGCATTCTCTCCCAGATCGAAGAGTGCGGCGTCAACGGAGCCGGAGCACCCCGCGTCGCCAACACCACCAACATCTACTTCGATCACGTCGAGGCCGAAGCCCTCGTCATAGCCCTCGACCTCAAGGGCCTCTCCGTCAGCGGAGGCTCCGCCTGCCAGTCGGGCGCCACCGAGCCCTCCCACGTCCTCACCGCCATGGGTCTCACGCCAGCCCGAGCCCGAGCCAGCATCCGCTTCTCCCTCGCCCGCCTAACCACCGCGGAAGAGGTCGACTTCGCCCTCACCTTAGTCCCCGCCGCCGTAGCCCGCCTCCGCGAGCTCTCCCCCACATGGCGCAAACCCGAGCCCGTCGTAGCCTGACAGTTCGGGCCTGATCCTCCACGGCCTAACTCCAGAGAATGCTGAAAGAGCTGTTGTTTTGAAAGGGTGGGCTTCAGAGGCTGCTGAAAAGTCTCTGTCCTTGTCTTCGTCTTTGGGATTAGCGCAGGGCTTTAGCCCTGCGAAAAATCAGACAAATTGCAAGGGGCTTCAGCCCCGGGTCTTTTCCTGACATGCCACAACTGCCTTTTTCAGCACCCTCTTCAGCTACGCCGTAAATCTCTCCTACTCAACGCGACTTTAGTCGCCGAGGGAACGCTCGACGAGCCACTCCCTCACAGATACCAAGGAATATTCACCACCACAATCCTCTGGTTTCCCTTCACCAGCAGCAGCAGCTTCAGCAACTGCACCCTCTGGTTATGCAGCGCATTCTCCCACCAGTGCCTTACCACCAGCTCCGGCAACAGCACCGCGATCTTCCGCCCCGGATTCTTCTTCTCCAGCTCCAGAATGTAATCCATCAGCGGATTGATGATGAACCGATACGAAGAAGGAATCGTAATCAGCTCCGGCTCCTGCAAGCCACCGCTCTTGATCGGCTGCAACACATTGTGGTCCCACATCGCCACCAGACCCGCATCCTCCTCATCGTCCGAGTGAATATGCACCACCTTGATCTCCTTCGAGATCAGCAGCCCGAACCGCATCGCCTTCTCTGTAATCCGGTCCCACCGAGCCATCGGAATCACCACCAGCGGCTCCTGCAAGTTCGACACCTTCAGCGGAGTCATGTCCGCCATCTCGTTCCTCACCCGCACGTAGTGCCGCTTCACCACCATCATGATCAGGATCAGCACCGGCACCAGCAGCGCCGTCACCCAGGCTCCAGCGGCAAACTTCGCCACCAGCACCACAATCGTCGTGATCCCCGTAGCCACCGCGCCAATGCCGTTCACAAACATGTGCCATCTGCGGCCCTTATGCGCCTCCATCCTCTTCCAGTGCATCACCATCCCGGCCTGCGAGAGAGTGAACGCCAGAAACGCGCCAATCGCATACAGCGGAATCAGCCGGTCCGTCACGCCTCCGAACAGCACCAGGATGATCGCCGTAAACGCCGTCAGCGCATACACGCCATGCGAGTACAGCAGCCTCCGCCCGCGGATCGTGAACACATGCGGCAGATAGTCCCGCATCGCGATCGCCCGCGCCAGCCGCGGAAAATCCGCAAACGCCGTATTCGCGCTCAACGACAGCGCCAGAAACACGCTGCCCAGCGTCAGAAAGTAAAACCACCCGCGCCCAAACACGGCCTTCAGCAGAAGGCTCAACACATTCTCGTAGTTCTTCCCCTCCGGCTCCATCGCCGTCACGCCATACGCGTGCGCCAGGTAAGCAATCCCGAACAGCAGCACAATCAGGATCATGATGATGATCGTCAGCGTAACCTGCGCCTTCTTCGAGCGCGGCTCGCCAAACGCCATCACGCCGTTCGACACCGCCTCCACGCCCGTCATCGCCGCGCATCCGCTGGCAAACGTCTTCATCAGCAGCCAGATCCCCAGGTACTGCATCGTAGCCGGCAGAGCCGCAGGCGGAGCGATCACCGCCGCCGGATGCCCCCCGCTCATAATCGACTTGAACACGCCCACGCCGATCAGCACCAGCAGCGTCCCCACAAACAGGAACGTAGGCACCATGAACGCCGATCCCGTGTCCTTCACGCCTCGAAGATTGATGATCGCCAGAATCGCCAGAATCATCAGGCAGATCAGCAGCGTATCCGGGGCCAGTTCATGCACCGCCGAAACCAGCGAAGTCACGCCCGCAGAAATTCCCACCGCCGCCGTCAAGATATAGTCGATCATCAGCGCGGCCGCCGCCAGCAATCCGGCTCCATCGCCCAGATTCTCGCTAGCAACCGTGTAAGACCCGCCGCCCGTCGGATACGCCGCAATCGTCTGCCGATAGCTGAAGAACACGATCACCAGCAGAATCAGGATCGACGAGATCACCGGAACGATATAGTTCGGCCCCGCCATCCCCAACGGAATCAACAGCGTCATCGCGGCTTCCGGCCCGTATGCCGCGCTCGTCAGAGCATCCAGACCGAAGATCGGTATCCCAGCGGCCACACCAATGTGTTCGCCGCGCTCTTCACTCGTTGCAAGAGGCTTCCCTAAAAGTGAATCAGTCAAAGACATAACGACTTAAATCCTACTGCCAATGTCCGTCAACGGCACAAAAACTCTTTCGGCAACCATTAACAACCTGAAACAAATTACCCGCCGAAACATCTCTCTCATCTTCTGTTCATGCCCCGCCCACAACCTATAATCGAACAGAAGATAAACTTCGAGGAGAATCTCATGTCCACCTCTACCACCTCCCTCTACGACATCCCCGTTCACAAGATCACCGGCGAAGGAACCTCGCTCGCCGATTACCGCGGCAAGGTCCTCCTCATCGTCAACGTCGCCTCCAAGTGCGGCCTCACCCCGCAGTACGACGCTCTTGAAAAGCTCTACACCCGCTTCAAAGACTCCGGCCTCGTCGTCCTCGGCTTCCCCGCCAACGACTTCGCCGGTCAGGAGCCCGGCACCAACGAAGAGATCCAGGCCTTCTGCAAAACCACCTTCAACGTCAACTTCCCCATGTTCTCCAAGGTCACCGTCACCGGCCCCGACACCGATCCGCTCTACCAGGCCCTCATCACCGCTCGCCCCACCGCCACCGGCCCCGGTCGCGAAGGCTTCCGCGAAAACCTCAACGGCTTCCTCAAGCAGCACAACGCTTCCACCAACCCCGAGCCCGGCATCCTCTGGAACTTCGAGAAATTCCTCGTAGACCGCAACGGCAACGTAGTGGACCGCTTCTCCCCCGAGATCGTCCCCGACGACGCCCTCGTAATAGCCGCCATAGAGTCCGCCCTGAACTCCTAGAGCCTCCCTTCAAAACCAGAGCCTCCCGCATTCAAGGGAGGCTCTCGCTTTTCCACCGTTCTTACCATCATTGTTGGCGTCGCTGTAGCCTATTTTTGGTTTGTCATTCCCAAAGGGAATCTGCGTCTGCTTTTGTCGTTGTCGTTGCCGTTGCCTTTGCCTTTGCCGTTGCCGTTGCCGTTGTTCTTGCCGTTCAACCTATCCCACCACCACAAACAAACGTCATTTCGACCGAAGCAGCGCAGCTTCATCGCGCTGCGTAGCGGAGAAATCCGCTTCTCTACCCACACCGAACCGAAGCCCATGAGCCTTTGTTTTGTCTCTGCTCCTAATCCCGCATTTGTCCTTAAATCCGCTCTTATCTGCAAAATCCGCGGTCGGCTTTTAAAAATCCGCTCTTATCAGCCTTTAAAAATCCTTTTGATCACCGTTACGCCGTTGTCTTTAAATCCGCAGCCGCCCAATCGAACAACCTGCGTCTATCCCGCCACAAAATCGTCTACCCTCATAACAACCCAAAATCGGAGAGGAACCACCCAGCAATGACCGTCCGCCCGACCCTCCTGCTTCTAGCAATCCTCGCGCCCAGCCTCGCGCAAGCCCAACGCGCCCCCATCCAGATCACCGCCGATCTCTCCGAAGCCCCCCGCAAGCTCTACCACGCCGAGATTGACATCCCCGTCCAGCCCGGCGTAGTCGATCTCACCACCCCCAAGTGGATTCCCGGCAATCACCGCCCCACCGGCCCCGTAGACGACATCACCGGCGTAGTCTTCACCGCCAGCGGCAAAACCCTCAAGTGGCGTCGCGACGATCAGGACCTCTACGTCTTCCACGTAACCGTCCCCGCCGGAGTCACCACCCTCCACGCGCACCTCGACTGCATCGTCACCGCGCGCATCAGCCAGAAGCTCGCCGTCCTCGAATGGGAAAAGCTCCTCCTCTACCCGGCCCACACCCCCGGCAAAGAGATTCCCATCCAGCCCAGCGTCAAAGTCCCCACCGGCTGGGGCATAGGCACCGCCCTCACGCCCACTGACGGCTACGATCCTCAACATCCCACCGGCGGCCTCACCCACTACGCCGCCACCACCGTCGAGCAGCTCGAAGACTCCCCCGTCATCACCGGCCAGTACTTCCACGAGTTCGCCCTCGCGCCCGAAGTCTCCCCCAGGCACTACATCGACGTAGTGTCCGACAGCCCCGAAGACTCCCAGCTCCGCCCCGCCTTCCTCACCGAGCTATCCAACCTCGTCCGCGAGACCGGGGCCGCCTACAACGCGCGTCACTACAACGTCTACCACTTCCTCCTCACCCTCTCCGACGTAGCCGGAGGCGAAGGTCTCGAACACGGCCAGTCCTCCGACAACGGGGTAGGCGAAAAAGGCTACGCCGACGACGCCCACCAGCTAGCCGAGTCCGATCTTCTCGCCCACGAGTTCACCCACTCATGGAACGGCAAATACCGCCGCCCCTTCAACCTCTATCAGGACGACTTCGAGAAGATGCAGCAAGGCTCGCTACTCTGGGTCTACGAAGGCATGACCCAGTACCTCGGCAACGTACTGGCCGCACGAGCTGGCCTCAAGTCACAGCCGCAGTATCGAGACATGCTCGCCATGTCCGCAGCAAATCTTGACTACAAACCCGGCCGCGAATGGCGGTCAACCGATGACACCGCGATTGCAGCCAGCATACTGCGTGGCAACAATCTTAGCTGGTCGAACT
>JAATEV010000002.1 GCA_015655585.1 Terriglobales bacterium
CGGAAGCAGGGAGTATGACCCTGGATGGTCTTGCGAAGGAGCTCTCCGAGCTCCGCCTGGTCGTACTGCTGCTCCGGGTGGGGACGTCGCTCGGCAAAGTCACGAGGGATCGAGCAAGCTAAGGTCTGGACGTGCTAGTCCATAGAGACGGTATTGCTGGTTTAGCGGCGGCGGAGACGCATCAGGCTCACAGAGACGGAGATGCGGACGAGCCAGGTAGAGAACTTGGAGTTTCCCTGGAACTGGTCCAGCTTCTCGTAAGCCTTGAGGAATGCATCCTGCGTAATGTCTTCGGCGTCTTCACGGTTTTGCGTAATATGCTGCGCTACGCGGAAGATCTGACGTTCGTACTGCCGGACAAGCTGTTCGAACGCAGTAGCGTCCCCTGCCTTGGCACGTTCCACCAGTGCGACATCGGGGTGGACTTCTTCCGTTACTGGGGATTGGATGGCAGGCATGAGAAAAAAGGTGCGGAAATCTTACGCGGACAACATGCCAGTCATAAACCGGCCGGGATCAGCGTAATAAAACCATCATAAATGTCAATGGCATCTATGGGCAATGCGACTTACAGGGGATGGAAAGGGGAATATCTTCTGCGGGTTGAATCTGTTGCGTTTATGCGAGGTTTTGCGAGAGGGGGGAGAGTTCGATTCGGGACGGAAACGTATCTGGAGTGGTTCACCGCGGAATGCTTCTGCCGGAGAAGCGCATCGCAGCTTAAGCTGATAGCAGCGTGAGATGCAGCGAGAGGGAACTTTGAGCGGCTGGAAAAATTTTGGGACTGTGGTGATGACGGGCTTTCTGCTGATGGGGACTCTGGCCGGGGGGCAGAGTGCGGCGAAGTCTTCCCATGTTAAGAAGAAGGCTGGTGCTGCCTCTTCGTCAAAGGCGACGAAGACGGCGAAGGCAAAGGGTAAGGTGAGCGGGACTGCGTCCTCGGCCAAGGGGGCGAAGGGCGCTAAAGGGAAGGCGGCAGCGAAGGGGAAGCAGAGGGCGGTTCATACGGCTTCGCGGAAGCCTACGGCGCAGACGATCCGACTGACGCAGGCGTTTGTGGCCACGGAGCAACTGCGGCCCATGGCGCAGCAGTTGGCTTCGACGCGGTCGGCGGCGGCGTATGCCGGGGTGGAGGGATATGCGCGGCAACATCCGGGGGAGGGTGCCGCGGCGGCGTATCTCTCGCTGGGCCATGCCTACATGCAGGACAAGAGGTTTTCTGACGCGGCGGCTGCCTATCGGCAGGCGAATGTGAGCGGGACGGCTCTCGACGACTATGCGGACTACCTGGGAGCGCAGGCCGCGATTCAGGCCGGCCGGGGGCAGGATGCGTATACGCTGCTGGACCGGTTTGCCGAGCGGCACCCGGAGAGCATCTTTGTGGCGACGGCCCCGGTGCTGCTGGCGCAGGCGCATCTGCAACAGAGCGATCCGCAGGGGGGGCTGAAGGTCCTGACTCCGCTGGCGGAGACGGCGCAGGGAGGCCATGCGGACTTCCGCTATATGCTGGGCCGGGCCTACCAGATGGCCGGAGATACGGGGCACGCCGGGACGGTCTTCCGGAGGCTGTATGTGTCGCTGCCGCTGAGCCCGGAGGCGGCGCAGGCGAAGACGCAGTTGCAGGCGATGGGAGTTTCGCTGTCGGCGTCGGAGCAGAAGGTTCACGCGGACCAGTTGTTCAATGCGAAGCGGTACGCCGAGGCGTCAGCGGAGTATCACGCGATCGACCGGAATGGGGCGGGGCTGAGCTCGGCTGACCATGATGCGCTGCTGATCTACGAGGCGGCGTGCGACCTGAAGCTGAAGCACCTGAGCCGGGGGGACGCGGAGCGGCTGCCGAACACAGCGGACGACAGCGCCGCGTTGAAGATGTATCTGCTGGCGGAGATCTCGCGCAACGAGAAGGACGAGGCCGGGCATGATGTTCTGATCGAGCAGATGGTGCAGCGGTTTCCGCACAGCCGATGGCTGGAGGAGGCGTTGTACTCCGGCGGCAATATGTATCTGCTGAAGCATGATGCGAAGCAGGCGACGTATCACTACTCGCTGCTGGTGAAGATGTTTCCGGGGAGCACGTATGCGGCTTCGGCGCACTGGCGGACGGCGTGGATGAACTATCGGACGCGCAACTATACGGATGCGGCGCGGTTGATGGACGAGCAGATCGAGGGGTATCCGGGGGGGGCGGAGGTTCCGACGGCGCTGTACTGGCGCGGGCGCATCTACGAGGAGCAGGAACATAACTTCGGGCAGGCGGCGAACTACTATCGGACGCTGATCGGTTCGTATGTGAACTACTATTACTCGGGGCTGGCGAGGCAGAGGCTGAATGTTCTGAAGGGGCAGGTTACGGATGTGGCTCCGGCACCGGCTTTGAAGGCGGTGAAGGCCCCGGACGTTCCGTTTCTGACGGGAGAACTGCCGGAGAATGAGCCTCACCTGATCAAGGCGAGGCTGCTGGCGAATGCGGCATTGAATGAGTACATCTCCCCGGAGATACAGGCGAGCCCGACGGCGAATGAGTGGGGCGCGCTGGCGCAGGGGGAGATCTTCAGCTCGTATGGGGAGCACTGGCGGGCGTTGCAAGCGATGAAGAAGAGCGGAATCTCGTTCTTCGCGATCCCACTGGAGGATGTTCCGACGGTGTACTGGAAGCTGGCGTTTCCGCAGCCGTTCTGGAGCGAGCTGATGGCGCAGGCGCAGAGAAATAATCTCGATCCGTTCCTTGTGGCTTCGCTGATCCGGCAGGAGACGGAGTTCAATCCGGGGGCGATCAGCCGGGCGAATGCGTGGGGGCTGATGCAGTTGCTGCCCACGGTGGGGAAGGCGCAGGCGAAGAAGGCGGGAAGGAAGGGATTCAATACGAATGAACTGCTGAATCCGGCGATCAACCTGGAGTTGGGGACGGCGAATCTGCGGCAGGTGCTGGACCGGTTCGGCGGGCAGATCGAATACACGCTGGCGGCTTATAACGCGGGCGATACGCCGGTGCGGCAGTGGATGTCGAGCGGAGACTACAAGGACATGGCGGAGTTTGTGGAATCGATTCCTTATACGGAGACGCGGGAGTATGTGCAGGCGATTCTGCGGAACCGGGAGATCTATCGGGAGTTGTATGGGACCCGATGAACCGAGGGCGGTTCTCGTGATGGGATGGGAACTGCTCCTGTTTGTTTACACAATGCAGGATTGACAGGCGCGGAAAATTCGATATTCTTTGCACCAGATACGGTGCGTTGTCGGGTGGTTCAGCGCCGATCAAATAGAGGTCAAGGGAGGGTCTCTACAGCTACGGAAACAACACCGTTACGGACGATGGGATTTCAGAAAACGTAGACAAACGCACAGAGAAGAGGCTGGCATGGTGGCAGAGCTTGATTTGATTGATGTGTGGATCCCGGAGCAGATGGAGCCGGGTACGTTGTTTCTGCTGGAGAAGGCGGGGGACCTGGGGAAGGCAGAGAACCCTTACTGGGCGGTGCTGGCGTGTCCGTCGTGCGGGTCGCTGGGATTGATTACACGACAGCAGTGCGCGGGGCTGGAGGCGATGATCTGCGGATCGGATACCTGCTCGTCCGAGTATTTTCTTGAAGGAAAGACGATCCGGTATCGGCACCCGAATTAGCCTGGTTGTTTTAGTGATTGAAGTTCGTGGATGAGAAAAAGTTCAGGGCGCGGCTGATGCCGCGCCCTGATTTATTTTTTAGTGCTCTCTTATGCTTCGGTTCCGTGGCAGTGTTTGAACTTCTTGCCGGAGCCGCAGTAGCAGGGATCGTTGCGTCCGATCTTTTCTCCGGTGCGGCGCGGAGTCGCTTCGCTGGCGGAGGAGGAGCCAGCGCTGCGAGCCTGTTCCAACTCACGCTCCTTCTTCTGCTGGAACTCGCGCTCCAGCGCGTCGATGGTGGTGGAGGGAGCCGCGCTGGCGCTGGGAGCGCGGCGGGCGGCGGGTGCGTTGGTGTGCTGCGGGAGCGACTGAAAGGCCTGCTGGGCCTGCTGAGCTTGTTGGGTCTGAGCGGCTGCCTGGGCCTCGGCCATCAACTGCGCGTGGGCCTGGGCCTGCGCGAGCTGCTCGGCGGTCTCGATGGGGGTACCGTCGGGGCCGATGACCTGCATCCGGAAGAGATGGCGGGCAGTGTCCTCCTGGAAGCGGAGCATCATGGCCTCGAACATCTCGAAGGACTCCTTCTTGTAGGCGACCAGCGGGTCCTGCTGGGCGTAACCGCGCAGACCGATGCCTTCCTTGAGGTGGTCCATCTGGAGGAGGTGATCCTTCCAGAGGCCGTCGAGGACCGAGAGCATGACGATGCGCTCGTGGTAGCGCATGGCCTGGGAGCCGAGGATCTGCTCCTTCATCTCGTAGCGGGCCCGGAGTTTTTCGAAGATGGTCTCGCCGAGCTCGTGGCGGTTGAGCTGGGTGGCGTCGATCTCGCTTTCGAAGCGGACGCCGAAGATGTCGTAGAGCTGGTTGTACATCTGTTCCAGCTTCCACTCGTCGGGGTGGGCCTTCTCGGGAGCGTTCTCGTCGAGGACGTTGGAGAGGATGGTGGAGACGTAGTCGTCGGTGATGAGCTGTTTCTGGTCGACGCCTTCCATGAGCTGCTTGCGAAGACCGTAGACGGCCTCGCGCTGCTTGTTCATGACGTCGTCGTATTCGAGGACGTGCTTGCGGGACTCGAAGTTCTGCGTCTCTACGGCCTTCTGGGCGGCCTCGATGCGCTTGGAGATCATGCCGGACTCGATGGGCACTCCCTCTTCCATGCCGAGGCGCTGGAGCAGGGTGGAGACCCACTCGCGGGCGAAGATGCGCATGAGGTCGTCTTCGAGCGAGAGATAGAAGCGGCTGGCTCCGGGGTCGCCCTGGCGTCCGGCGCGTCCGCGAAGCTGGTTATCGACGCGGCGGGACTCGTGGCGCTCGGTGCCGATGATGTGGAGGCCGCCAGCTTCGATGACGCTCTGCTGCTCGGCCCTGGCCGCTGCCTGGTGGGTGGAGAGCGCGTTGTCCCAGGCGGCCTGGGTCGTCTCGAACTCCTGCCCGCTGTAGTAGAAGCGGACCATGCCGGGACCGGCTACCGGGGAGATGGCTCCTTCGGCGGCGGAGACGGCGCGGGCCTGACTCTTGCGGACGAGCTCCTGCCGGGCCATGAAATCGGCGTTGCCGCCGAGGAGGATGTCCGTACCGCGGCCAGCCATGTTGGTGGCGATGGTGACCATGCCGAGGCGTCCGGCCTGGGCGACGATCTCGGCTTCCTTCTCGTGGAATTTGGCGTTGAGGACGACGTGGCGGACGCCCTTGCGCTTGAGAATCTCACTGAGAAGCTCGGACTTCTCGATGCTGGTGGTTCCGACGAGGACGGGCTGCTTCTCCGCGTGGAGGCGGGCGATCTCGTCGGCCACGGCGAAGTATTTTTCTTTCGCGGTGCGGTAGACGACGTCGGGGTTCTCGATGCGAAGCATCTTGCGGTTGGTGGGGATGACGACGATTTCGAGCTTGTAGATCTTGTCGAACTCAGCGGCCTCGGTCTCGGCGGTGCCGGTCATGCCGCTGAGTTTCTTGTACAGGCGGAAGTAGTTCTGGAAGGTGATGGTGGCCAGTGTCTGGTCTTCCTTGCGGATGGCCACGCCTTCCTTGGCCTCGACGGCCTGATGGAGACCATCCGACCAGCGGCGGCCGGGCATCAGGCGGCCCGTGAACTCGTCGACGATGATGACTTCGC
>JAATEV010000045.1 GCA_015655585.1 Terriglobales bacterium
CGCCCGCCAGATCGCCCCCATCAAAGAAAAATTAATTGCGCTCATCGCCGCGCTCGAAGCAGGCATCGACTTCGCCGAGGACGACATCGATCTCCTCCCCACCTCCGAGATCACCGCGCAGATCCAAGCCCTCCAATCCCCGCTCCAAACCCTCGAACAAAGCTTCGCCTACGGGCGCATCGTCCACTCCGGCATCACGCTCGCCATCGTAGGCCGCCCCAACGCAGGCAAATCCTCGCTCTTCAACCGCCTCGTCCAGCGCGAACGAGCCATCGTCACCGCCACGCCCGGCACCACGCGCGATCTCGTCACCGAGCGCATCGCCATCGAAGGCATCCCCGTCGAGCTCATCGACACCGCCGGTCTCCGCCACTCCTCCGACGAGGCCGAGACCATAGGCATCACCAAGTCCCGCGAGGCATTAGCCGAGGCCGACCTCATCCTCCTCGTCCTCGACGCCACCGCCCCGCTCCACCCGGAAGACGAGGCCATCCTCTCCGAAACAAATCGCACCATCCTCGTAGTCCGCAACAAGCACGACCTCGCCCCCGAACCCATCCCGCTCGCTCGCCCCACCGTCCACACCTCCGCGCTCACCGGCTCCGGCATCGACGATCTCCGCCGAGCCATCCTCACGCAGATCACCGCCACGGCACCCACATCGGAGACCGCGCTCCTCACCAATCTCCGCCAGCAGCAATCCGTCCACACCGCGCTCGAATCTCTGGAGCAAGCCCAGCAAGCCGTAGCCGCAAGCATCCCCCACGAGATGCTTCTGCTCGATCTCTACGCCGCCCTGCAAGCTCTCGACACTCTCACCGGAGCCACCACCGCCGACGACATCCTGCACCTCATCTTCAGCAAATTCTGCATCGGCAAATAAAAATATCCGCACGGAAGATCACCGAATTCGCTTGCCCAGCGAAATCCGAATTGTTCTAATGGGTGCCCAAGGACGGCCCCAATGAATGAGGTGTTGCAGGATCTTCGCTACTCCATCCGCAGCCTGGCAAAGGATCGCCGGTTCTCGCTTCTCGCCATACTCGCTCTCGCGCTTGGCATCGGTTCGGCGACCATCATCTTCAGCGCAGTCTACGGCGTCGTCCTCAACACCTTTCCCTTCCGCAACGCCGACCAGGTCGTAAGCTTCGCCATCCACGACGTCACGCAATCCGGCCCCGGAGGCCGCGAATATATCTCCATGCCGGAGTTCGCCTACTACCGCGAACACAGCCAGTCCCTGCAGGACATCGCCAGCAGTTACGGCGGATTCTCCAACACGCCTGTTACCTATAAAACAGGCGACAGCTCCTTCGTCTTCACCGCAGGCTATCCCAGCGTCAACTCCTTCTCCTTCTTCGGTGTCGATCCCGTCGCCGGACGCCTGATTACCCCGCAGGACACCGCGCCCGGCGCAGCCCCGGCCTTCATGATGAGCGACAAGCTCTGGCGCCAGCAGTTCAATGCAGATCCCAACCTCATCGGCAAGGTCTTCGTCCTCGACGGCGTCGCCCGCAGGCTCGTCGGCGTCATGCCGCCGCGCTTCCGCTGGGGATGGTGCGAGATCTGGATTCCATTCCCCATCGACATGAGTCAGGTCAACACCGACCCCGACCTCGCCAAACGCCTCGTCTGGCCTGTCGGCCGCCTGAAGCCCGGCGTCAGCCTTGAGACCGCAGCCGCTGATCTAAACGTCCTCGCCCACCAGCGCGCCCGCGACTTCCCCAACGAGTATCCTCGCCAGTTCAACGTCATCGCAGTCCGCCTCACCGAGAGAGTCACCGGCCCCTTCAAGACCCTCCTTTATCCGCTCCTCGTCGCCGTCCTCATGCTTCTTCTCATCGCCTGCAGCAACGTGGCAAATCTTCTGCTGGCGCGGGCAACCGTGCGGGAAAAAGAGATCGCCGTCCGCGCCGCCATCGGAGCCAGCCGCTCCCGCCTTATCCGGCAGTTCCTCGTCGAAAGCTTCGTCCTCGCCTCCGCCGGTTGCGTCGCCGGATGCCTCGTCGCATATCTTGGCATCCGTGCTCTCGTGCCGCTGATCCCCTACAGCGTCTTCCCGCAGGAAGCAGTCATCAACCTCAATCCCAAGGTGCTGGCCTTCTCGCTTGTGCTGGCGCTGGTCAGCACCCTGCTCTGCGGTCTCGCGCCTGCCTCTCACGTCCTCAGCGCCGATCTCCACTCGCGCCTCAGCGGCACCGGCAAGGGAGTCAACAGCGGCTTCCGCTACGAGCGCCTCCGCTCCCTGCTGGTCATCGCGCAGGTTGCCTTCTCCGTCGTGCTGCTCATCGGCGCCGGTCTCTTCATGCGGGCCTTCTTCGTCCAGACGCATCTCGAACTCGGCTTCAACCCGAAGAACGTGCTCACCGCGCAGCTCACCCTGCCCGCGGACAGCTACAAGGAAGATGACAAGAAGCGCGTCGTCTTTAAAGAGCTTCTGCGTCAGGTCAGCGCCCTGCCCGGCGTCCTCAGCGCAACCGAGAGCCTGGGCATTCCTCCTCGCGCCGCAGCCGCCAGCCCTATTACCGTCCCCGGCACAGCGCACACGGAACAATGGAGGTCTACCCTCGACGAGGTGACCGAGGACTACTTCAAGACCCTCGGCATCGCGCTCCTGCAGGGCCGCCTGCTCTCCGCCGCCGAGGTCGATTCCGCCCGCCACGTCGCAGTCATCAACGAGACCTTCGCTCGCCGCTACTTCGCCTCGGCCAACCCCATCGGCCGAAGCTTCAAGTTCGATGCCTTCGACCACATACCCAATCTCTCTCCCAACATCTACTTTGAGATCGTAGGCGTCGTCGCCGACCAGAAAAACGTGGGACTCGACTCCCCCACCCAGCCCGCCGCCTATCTTCCTTCCACGTTTCTGGAGACCGGCAGCCGCGCGCTCCTCGTCAAAACCAGCCAGTCGCCCGAGAGCCTCACCACCGCCATTCGTCAGCAGATTTGGAAGGTCGATCCCGACATAGCCTTGAGCCAGACCGGCTCGCTCGAAAGCATCCTCCAGCGTGACGACTATGCCTTCCCGCAGTTTGAGTTCATCGCGCTCGGTGGATTCGCGCTCATTGGCCTCATCCTCATCAGCATCGGTGTCTTCAGCGTCATGTCCTACTCGGTCTCGCTCAAAACGCACGAAGTAGGCGTCCGCATGGCGTTAGGCGCGCGCCGCGAGAGCATCCTTCAGATGGTCCTCAAAAAAGGTCTCACCATGATCGCCATCGGAGCCGCCTCCGGGATTCTCATCAGCCTCCTCCTCACGCGCTTCCTCAAGAGCTTCATCTACGGCGTCTCGCCCACCGATCCCTGGACCTTCTTCGCCGTCATCGCCTGCATCTTCCTCGTCGGCGCCGCCGCCTGCCTGCTGCCCGCCCGCCGAGCCGCCGCCGTCGACCCCATGGTAGCCCTTCGGTACGAGTAGCAAATACCAAGCCCTATTGGTCGGCGGAACAACTCATCGCCGACCAACGGAAGGCCCACGCGAAGCTCAGCACAGTACGAAGTACCGCCCGCCCGGCGTAAGGGCGCATTTCATTCTGTGCCGTTTCCCGCATAATGAACACATGGGTCTTTTCCGCAGGAAGCTGAAACAGGAACACAAGATCATGCTGCAGCACGACCGCGCCGCCGGTCAGCTTCAGCCCGAGTTCCATCGCGCCACCCCCGAGTGTCCGTCGCCCCAGCACTGGAGCATGATCGACACCATGACCGCCGAGGTCGAGGTCCTGGAGTTCCTCGCCACGCTCGTCACCACCATCAAGCCTCGCCTCATCGTCGAGACCGGCTCCTTCCTCGGCGTCTCCACCGAGTGGATGGCTCGTGGTCTCCAGCGCAACGGCTTCGGCAAGATCATCTCCTGCGAGTTCGACCCCGTAGTCTACGAGCGCGCCAAAGAGCGTTTCATCAACTCCCCCCTCGCGCCCTACATCGAGCTTCGCAACCAGTCCTCGCTGGAAATGAACATCGAAGGCACTATCGACCTCTTCTTCTCAGACTCCGATATCGACCTGCGCGAAAAGGAGGTCAAACGCTTCCTCCCGCAGATCAACCCACACGGCGTCATCCTCATGCACGACGCCAGCTCGCATCACCGGGTCGTCCGCGAGGCCGCCCACCGACTGGAGGACGAGGGCCTCATCTCCGCCGTCTTCCTGCCCACGCCCCGCGGCCTCGTCCTCGCACAACCCCGCGCAGGCCGCATCTAGCGCCTATGGCAGAACCCACCGCCACCGTTGCCGATCAACGCTTCCGCGCCCCCCGCTCCATCTTCTGGACCGGCCTCCTCATCCGCGTCCTCTACATCACCCTCGCCCACACCTACCGCGTCCGCCTCGCGCAGGATCACCTCCAGTTCGGCTGGGAGATGGGCCGCGTAGCCCGCGCTCTCGCCACCGGCTACGGCTACGCCGACCCCTTCACCGGACACACCGGCCCCACCGCCTGGGTTCCGCCCCTCTACCCGCTCTTCATCGCGGCTGTCTTCAAGCTCTTCGGCGTCTACACTCCGCTCTCCGCCTGGGTCATCTTCACCATCAACAGCATCTTCTCCGCCGCCACCGCGCCCGCCGTCTACGAGATCGCCGCCCGTAGCTTCCAGCGCGAAGGCCCCGCCCGTGCCCGCAAGATCGCCCTCTGGTCCGCCTGGCTCTGGGCCCTCTATCCCGGAGCCATGCAGTATGCCGTCCGCTGGGTCTGGGATATGGCCGTCACCGCCTTCCTCTTCACCCGCGTTTTAGTCCTGGCCCTGCGCACCCGAGCCATCGGCGAGAACCCTCCCACCCTCAACCCCCAAACCCTCGCCCGCTGGGCCGAGTTCGGTCTCCTCTGGGGATGCATTGCTCTCCTCAACTCCACCATCCTGCTCTTCCTCCCCGTCTGCGGCCTCTGGATGGCCCTCGGAGCCATCAAGCAAAGGCTCCCCCTCGCGCCCGTTCTGGTAAAAGCAACTATCGCAGGCACAATCTTCCTCGCCTGCCTCGCCCCCTGGACCATCCGCAACTATCGCGTCTTCCATGCCTTCGTCCCCATCCGCGGAAACCTCGGCGCAGAGCTTCACGACTCAATCCTGGAGTCCTACAACGGCTTCACCGTAGGCACCCGCGTCCCCATCTGCGAGGTCTGCCCCGACTACATCGAGTACAAGCAGATGGGCGAGTACGCCTGGGTGCAGCGCGAAGGCCGCATCGCCCGCGAGATCATCCTCACCCACAAACAACGCTTCTTCCAGTACGCCCTCAAACGCTTCTACTTCTATTGGATCTCCGTCCCCAAACCCTACGACCACGGCTTCCTGGACGAGTTCCTCCGCGTCCTGAACTACAGCTTCGCCTCCATAGCGGCACTCCTAGGTCTAGCCCTCGCGCTCCATCGCCGCGTCCCAGCATCCATCCTCTTCGCCTGGGCCTTCGCGCTCCTCCCGCTCATGTACTACTTCGTCACCGTGCAGGCCCGCTTCCGCCACCCGCTGGAACCCCTCATGACCATCCTCATCGTCTACCTCTTCCAGTCCGCAGAACGAAAACCTAACCCACGGACTATCTCCTAAACCAATCCCATCCCACCCCGTCATTTCGACCGAAGCAGCGCGGCCTCATCGCGCTGCGAAGCGCAGAAATCCGCTTCTCTAGTCATGCCTCCTCCCATGCCCATAAGCCGTTGCTGTTGTCTGTTCTTGCCGTTGCTGTTGCCTGTTTTTTGGTTTGTCATTCCCGCAGGGAATCTGCGTTTGCTGTTGTCTTTGTTCTTGCTTTTGCCTTTCATCCAGTCCTTGTCTTTAAATCGCCTTTGCCTTTAAATCCGCGAAATTCGCGCTCACCCGTCTTTAAAATCAGCTCTTATCAGTCTTTATCCCTTTGATCACCGTTACGCCTTGTCTTCCATCAACGCGCTAAACTAAATCAGGATCAACCGGTGCCATCCACACTCTCCGTAGCCATCATCACGCTCAACGAAGAAGCGAATCTCCCCCGCACGCTCGCGAGCGTGAGCTTCGCCGACGAGATCGTCCTCATCGACTCCGGTTCCACCGACCGCACCCTCGAGATCGCCCGTTCCTTCAACGCCCGCATCTACTCCGAGCCCTGGAAGGGCTTCGGCGCGCAGAAGAACTCCGCCATCGACCGCTGCACCTCCACCTGGGTCCTCGCCATCGACGCCGACGAAGAACTAACCCCCGAGCTCCAGTCCGAGCTCCGAGCCATGCTCGCCTCGCCACCCACCGTAGACGCCTACCGCATCCCCCTCCGCCACGTCTTCCTCCACCGCCATCTCTATCACGGCGGCTTTTATCCCGACGTCAAGCTCCGCCTCTTCCAGCGCTTCGACCCAGCCCAGCCCGCGCCCATCCGTTTCAGCGAGCGCCTCGTCCACGAGTCCATCCAGTGCATCGGCCCCATCGGCCGCTTCCACGCCGACCTCCTCCACCACGGCTACCCCACGCTCGAAACCTACATCGAGCACATGAACCGCTACAGCACCCTCGCCGCGCAGTTACTGGTCGAAAAACGCAAAACCAGCCGCTCTCCGTTAGTTTTTCTGAGCAATGTAGTCATAGTTCCCGGCCTCACCTTCCTCTGGAACTACCTCTTTCGGGCAGGCTTCCTCGACGGTCGCGAAGGCCTCCTCCAGCACCTCTACCACTCTGCCTACATAAGCTGGAAGTACGCCAAAGCCTGGTCCCTCTCCCGTAAATCTTAAAATTCGAATATTGTTTACTGGTATCGTCTCCTCACTTCCATCTTCAGGAAGGTCGCAGGCAGTTGTGAAGTTTGTCCAGGGAACGAGGGAAGAATGACTGAATGGTCCAGCAGGATACAGGAGTTCGTTAACGGAATTACAGCAAGTGTTGCCGTCATCGGACACGATGAAGATGGCGTCCTTGTTGTATCCGCTTGCAATGGGGTCTTCTTTGAGATGACAGGCGGACGGCCTTTAGGCGCTCGCAGCTTCCCCGTGCCGTTCGACACCATGGTGCCAAGCTACGCGCGCCGGGAGTTTCGCGAGAAGATTGAGGAGTGTTTCAGCGCCGGTACCGCCCAGGAGCTGGAGCAGGCATACGACTTAAGAGAGGGAACCCACTGGTGGCGCCTCTCGCTGAAGCCGCTGCGGCACAAGGATGGAAACAATGCTGTTATCGAGCTCCTCGTCACAGGGCTTGATATCACGCCCAGAATGGAGCTGATGCAACAGTTGGAGATCAGCACCTCTCGATTCCGATCTGTTGTTGACGCCGCATACGACGCAATCATCACCATCGATCAACAGCACAACATCACCTTGTTCAATCGTGCAGCGGAGTACCTGTTCGGGTATTCCCAGGCCGAGGTGCTCGGTCATTCCCTGGAACGTCTCATTCCTGATCAGTTCCGCCCGAAGCACAGCGAAAACGTCCATCGGTTTGCCCGGTCTCCCGTCAACTCCAGGCAAATGGATGAGCGAGGCCGCATCTACGGTCTGCACCGCAATGGATCGTTGCTGCCCGTGGAGATCGCGATCTCAAAAATAAATGTGAACGGTGTCATCGAGTTCACCGCCATCATCCGGGACATCGCGGATCGCATCCATCTCATGGACCTGTTGCAAAAACAAGCGACGATCGACGAATTGACCGGACTGCCCAACCGGAGAGCATTCACCGACACGGCAGAGAACATGTTTCGAGCAAGCGAAATGGTCTCGCTCTTTATCCTGGATATAGACCATTTCAAAAAGATCAACGATACCCACGGCCATGATGCTGGCGATGAGGCCCTGCAGGCCTTGGCGGATGTGGGACGAGCCTTCATGCGTCAGTTGGATATCTTCGCGAGACTTGGCGGCGAGGAGTTTGTGGCAGTGCTGCCGGAAACAAGTCTGGAACAGGCACGTGTCATCGCGGAGAAGCTGAGAGCAACTCTTGAGCAGCAGAACTTCGTGCATACCTGGCGTAGAGGGCAGCCCATTCCGTTTACCGTCAGTATCGGTGTAGCCACCCGCGCCCCAGGCGAGGCTGAAGTAGCGACACTCCTCAAACGGGCCGATCAGGCTCTATATCGGGCGAAGGAATCGGGCAGGAATCGGGTCGAGTACGAGGAGTAAAGAAATAGCCATCGGGCTGCTTCTGCCAACCCAGAGGAGCGAATGAAGTCCGCATTTCGTCACTGACAATCAATGACGAAATGCGGACTTATCCGTAGTAAAGCGGTGCTCCCACTATAGAGCTTGCCACGCTTGATTCAGGATCGCCAGAAGGTGTTCCGGCGATTGGATGCCGCGAGCGGGGATCTTCCCATTCACGAAAAGAACGGCACGCCTGCGATGCCCATCTGCCGAACGGCTAACTCATCCGCCTCGACTTCCTTCCTGAACGTATCCCCGGCCAGCATGGAGGCGGCCGCATTGCGGTCAAGCCCAACCTCTCCTGCCAGCCGCACAAGCGTGTCCTTATCGAAGATGTTTTCTTCTTCAGAGAAATGGGCCTTGTGAATACGTTGGACCATCTGCATTTGTAACCCTTCCGGTTTCGAAAACTGCACCATCCGATGGGCGTCCATCGTATCCCCGGCCAACGTCTTTGCCATCTTGTAAACTAAGCCCGCATCGGCTCCCATTCGCTCGACCTGCGCAAGGATCGAAGGAACATCCGTGCCCTTGCCGTGGTTTCGTTCAAGATACTCACGGACTGTATGCGGTGGTACGCCCGGCCTCAACCGGAAAGAACGATAGACGACTTCGACGTTATCCTTATGCGGAAATCGCTCAATCGCTTCCTTCAACTTCACATTGCCAATGGGGCACATAGGGCAAATCAGATTGTTCCAGAATTCCACCATGATTGATTGGTTCATACAAGCAGACTAGCCCTGCTCCCTGACAGTTTCTGTCAGGAGTCTTGCGTCTCCACCGCGCCGTGTTCCGCGCGAAAGCGTCTCAGCAAAGCAGCACGCGGCTCCGGAGATGGTTCTCGCTCAACAACAGAAAGGATGCGGTCAGTCCGGAAGGTACGAAAGTCCTTCCGCAGTTCACACCATGCAATCAGAATGCGGGCATTATGAAGAAAGGCAAGCTGGATGGGCCACGCAGTTCTCATCGACCCGACCCCTTGCTCGTCACGATAGGTAAGGTCGAGTTTCAACTGCGACCGTATCGCAGCCCTGAGTCTATTGAGCGAGACAGCGTTCTCAGGAAACTCCGGTGGCGTCGGAGGGCCCGGGCTGGCCAGCCGGACAGATGCCCTGGAGCCAGCCGCACTGCGAAGTACGGCCTGTATCTTCGCGCGTGCATTGACACCGGCTTTCAAGAGAACATCGTCGCCGCGCTGATTCACATAATCCAGACCCAGCAGCACAGCCTCGGCCTCTTCCTCCGTCAGCATCAGGGGAGGCAAAAAGAAACCGGGCTTCAGCAGGTAGCCGACCCCCGGCTCGCCCTCAACGCGCACCCCTTGTGAGGCCAGCTCTGCAAGATCGCGATAGATAGTTCGCTCGGAAACATTCAACTCAGCCGCAAGCTTGGAAGCGGTGACCGGCCGTCGACGCGTGGTGAGGTTCTGCAAGAGTAGGAGCAGACGGCTTGAACGGGACATGGATGTGCCTTGCCTCCATTCTATGAAATGACCGCCAGAGCCACCAGAACTACCAAATCCCAAGTCATTAAATCCCATCCGCCTTTAAACTCCGCGCCATCCCCAAAATCTGCGGTCGCTCTTATCAGTTTTAAATCCCTTTGATCACCGTTACGCCTTCTTACAGGAAAGCAACCTGAGCTTGATAAACTTGTAGTCAATGCTTTCCCGGCTCTATGCAAAGTGGATGTACGCGTGGGAGACCGCGCTCACCACCCGCGACACCAACCGCATCGTCCGCCCCCTTGAGTGGGGCTTCGACTGGCTTCAGGACTTCTCTCCCCTCGCCGCCGAACCACACGTGCCTGCGGCAGATAACGCGGCAGATGAATACGCCCGCATGATCGCCGTAAACCACGACATCATCGCCCGCGCCGACGAGTTCTTCGGCTACCAGACCCCCACCGACTTCCGCCTGGAGCGCCGCCACCCCCAGCTCTTCCCCACCAACGTCCGCCCCGAGACCCTCGAAGAGGACGCCGAACTCCGCCGCCAGGCCGAGACCGGCGAGAGCGACGAAGCCGACTTCCTCCGCTTCACCTCGCCCGTCCGCACCCTTTACCCCGAGAACGATATCGTCAACGCTCGCTGGTATCCCGCGCATCCCGACTCACAGCGCGGCAAGCCCAAACAGGCCATGATCGTCATGCCCCAGTGGAACGCCGATGCCTTCTCCCACAACGCGCTCTGCACTCTCTTCAACCAGTTCGGCGTCTCCTGTCTCCGCCTCTCCAAGCCGTACCACGACATCCGCCGCCCCGCCGAGCTGGAGCGCTCCGACTACGCCGTCTCCTCCAACATAGGCCGCACCACCGAGGCCTGCCGCCAGGCCGTCATCGATATCCGCAGTTGCATCGACTGGCTTCAGCAGCAGGGCTACGAGCAGTTCGGCGTCCTCGGCACCTCGCTCGGAAGCTGCTACGCCTTCATCGCCGCTGCCTTCGACCCGCGCCTCCAGGTCTGCGCCTTCAATCACGCCTCCACCTGGTTCGGCGACGTAGTCTGGACCGGCCAGAGCACCCGCCACATCCGCGCCTCCTTCGAGCAGGCCGGTCTCACGCAGGATCAGGTCCGCGAGATCTTCGCCATCGTCAGCCCCATGTCCTACATGGACCGCTTCGCCGCCCACCCGAAGCGCGTGCTCGTCATCCACGCCACCTACGACCTCACCTTCCCGCTGGAGTTCTCTCTGGACGCGCTCAAGCAGTTCGAGCAGCGCAAGATCGACTACGTCTCCAAAGTCCTCCCCTGCGGCCACTACACCACCGGCGAGTTCCCCTACAAATACCTCGACGGCTGGTATCTGGGCTCGTTCGTCTACAACGCCTTCAAACAACTGGCAAAACAACACCCATCCACCAAAAACGAGCTATCCCCGGAAAACCGCCAGGCCCTGCAACAGGGATAGGCAGTTTTTGTCGTTGCCGTTGCATCTGCGTATCCCAAGGCTTCAGCCCCTGGGGTATGCCTTCCCTCGCGCCCGAAAAATAATCTTTCCCAGAGTGGCGCATTTTTCGACTCTCAAAGAATGGCTGCCAAAAACCATCTCCCATCCATCCACAACCACGTTCCCACCCATCAAAAACCACGATCCAGCCACCGCACCTTCCCAAACCCCCCTTGAAAAACAAGGGAAAACCTCGCCAGCCGCCGCCCGCAATTTTTTCTCGCATAAAATATCAGTATGCCCATCGACCTGAACGCCACCCTGGCGGCTGCCGACCCCGAGATCGCCGCCCAGATTGAGAAAGAGGCCGTGCGCCAGCACGAAGGCCTCGAGATGATCGCCTCCGAAAACTTCGTCAGCCGCGCCGTCCTCGAAGCCGCCGGCACCGTTTTCACCAACAAATACGCCGAGGGCTACCCCGGCAAGCGTTACTACGGCGGCTGCGAGTACGCCGATGTCATTGAAAACATTGCCCGCGACCGCGCCAAACAGCTCTTCGGCGCCGACCACGTCAACGTCCAGCCGCACTCCGGCTCCCAGGCCAACGCCGCCGCCTACATGTCGATCCTCAACCCCGGCGACACCATCCTCGGCCTCGACCTCGCCCACGGCGGACACCTCACCCACGGCCATAAGCTCAACTTCTCCGGCAAGCTCTACCGCATCGTCGGCTACCAGGTCCGGAAAGACACCGAAACCCTTGATTATGATGAGCTTGAGGCCCTCGCCCTGCGCGAGAAGCCCAAGGCCATCGTCGGTGGAGGCAGCGCCTATCCCCGCCAGTTCGACTTCGCCCGTATGCGTGCCATCGCCGACAAGGTGGGCGCGTATCTCGTTATCGACATGGCACATTTCGCCGGTCTGGTCGCAGGCGGAGCCCATCCGTCGCCCGTTCCCCACGCCCACATCGTCACCACCACCACGCACAAGACCCTGCGCGGCCCCCGCAGCGGCTTAATCCTTTGCCAGCAGGAATTTGCGGCCAACGTCGACCGCAGCGTCTTCCCCGGCCAGCAGGGTGGCCCCCTCATGCACATCGTCGCTGCCAAGGCCGTGGCCTTCAAGGAGGCCCTCGCCCCTGAGTTCGCGGACTACGCAAAGCAGGTCGTCGCCAACGCCAAGGTGCTCGCCGAAGCCCTTGCAGCAGAAGGGTTTCGCATCATCTCCGGAGGCACCGACACCCACCTCATGCTGGTCGATGTCTTCCAGAAGGGGATGCTCGGCTCCGAGGCCGAGACCGCGCTCGGCGCGGCTGGAATCACCGTCAACAAGAACGCGATTCCCTACGACACCAATCCCCCGCTCAAGCCCAGCGGAATCCGCATCGGCACCCCGGCGCTCACTACCCGCGGCATGAAGGAGCAGGAGATGCGCATCATCGCCACTTGGATCGCCCAGGCGCTCGAACACCGCAACGACGCTACAAAGCTGGAGCAGATTCGCGGCCAGGTACAGGAGCTCGCCGAGAGCTTCCCGCTCTACGGCTGGCTGCATCAGGCCTAGCGTCTGCTGACACTCCCGCTTACGCCATGGTGTACCCTTTTTTTGATCGCAGCAGTTCTGCGGCAGGGGTACACCGATGGCAATGCAGATAATTACATGGCTCGCGGCAATTCCTCTGCTCGGTCTCGTGACCGGGATGCGGACGTTTACGCCCATGGCCGTGCTCTGCTGGTTCGCCTACTCAGGCCAGTTGTCCGTGGACGATAGCTGGGCCTCATGGACTGCAAAGCTGGTCGCGGCCATCGTGTTTACCGTGCTGGCACTGGCCGAATATATAGGGGACAAGGTTCCCGGCGTGCCAAACCGAACCTCTCCGGGACCTCTCGCGGCAAGGATCATCTTCGGCGGTCTAGCCGGATCGGTTGTTGCCGCTGGTCTGAACGGCTCCGGCACCGAGGGAGCCATTCTCGGCGTGTTAGGGGCCACTATCGGAGCGTTTGGCGGCTTCCTCGTTCGGCGCGAGCTGGCCACCCGGTTCGGCAAGGACTGGCCCGTTGCGCTTACCGAAGACGCCAGCGCGATTGTCCTCGCGGTGCTGGCGATGTCCCTGATCTGCTCAGGCTGAGACCGTCAGGATCAGACCGACGACTCCTGCACAGGACCGCTACGCGCGCCGCCGATAGCGAATCGAAAACTCGTAGCTCGGATTAGGCGGAAAAAGGTTTGCAACCAGGCGCAGGCGGTCGGCGAGTGCCTGTGGGGCTAGCAGTGGGTACTCGCGTTCGCGCAGCTCGGAGTAGTCGAAGTCCACGGAGAGCGAGAGCTGGTAGATTGCCACGGCGTCGGAGAAAGCCGACTCCAGGAAGCTGCTCTTGGCCTTCTCGTCGATGACGGACTTGCCATCGGCCCGCTCGACCTTGCCGCTCGCAAGTGCGAGGTTGCGGCTCTCCCATGCGTCCTGGCTGGTCTCGCCGCGAACGTCGGCCACAGCCTGCTGCCATGCGAGCTGGCTGAACGACTCGGGCACCCCGACGGCATCGACGAAGGCATGGCCTACGTTGATGAAGAACTCGAACGCCAGAGCGAAGCGATCTCCCAGCAGACGGGTGGAGATGAAGACGCCTTCCACCGAGCCGACCGTGGTGTTGCGGTGGCAGATGGCCTGGTCCGCCATCTCGATGGTGTAGGTCGAGGCTACAACCGTCGATTCGCCGCCGCGCGACTCGCCGAGCGCCAACGGAACGAAGTAGTACGTCTTGCGCGCCAGGGCATTGGCGATCGTTGCGGGCACGGCCTGCACCATGCGCTCCAGGTCCTTCTCGTCGAGCGCATTGTCGCCGAAGCTTGCGTAGCGGACGCCATTCGGGGCAAGTCTTGTCGGCGTCTCCCGAACGATCTGCGAGGCCTGGACCAACACGTTCTGAACACTATCTGCCATAAAGCAGTATTCTACTGGTATGGCACAGGCATCGCAGAATCAGGCTTCGACGACCCCCCGCATCCCCGGCGAGAGCTATCTCTTCGGCGTCCCTCTCGGGAAGCTCGGCTGGTTTGCGACGTTGCTGATGAGCGCCTCGGCAGGCATGGCGGCGTTCTTTGCGTCGACGTTCTGCGGCATCGTCTTCGTGCTCTTCTACAACAGCGCATTGCACGGAACCATCGACTACGCGATCTCCTACAAATGGATCGGGCTGCCTGTCGGCTCCGTGGTGCTGGTAGTGGCGCTTGTATACCTTGGGATGCTCTGGATTCGCCGCCGCGCCCACCGCGCCTAGTCTTCTCGCGCAATCGCTTTCCCCGGGCTGAATCTCTCCGTTCATCTGCTATCCTTCGTTCCTAACCATCAATTTCTGGAGGACCGATTCGTCATGTCGTTTGCCCGTTCCATTGTGCGTTGGAGCTGTTGTGGAGTCGCCGTTGCTGGTCTTACCCTCTCCGGCCATGCTGCCGAGAAGGGGGCCGCAGAGGCGGCGCCTTCGTACTATGGGGCGCAGCCGGCCACCGAGAACCTCGACCTGACGATGTATTCCCGCATCCGCGACGAGGGCTTCAAGCACTCGCACGTTATGGAGTTTGCGGGAGCGCTGGCCGACGGCATCGGACCGCGCCTGACGGGCTCTCTCAACATGGCGAAGGCCAACGCCTGGACCCGCGACACGCTGACAAAGATCGGCCTTGAAAACGCGCACCTCGAAGACTGGGGCGAGTTCGGAATGGGGTGGCAGCAGATCAACACCTGGGTGCGTATGGTCTCGCCTGACCCTGAACCGCTGTGGGCGCAGGCCGCCCCGTGGTCGGCAGCTACCAGTGGGCCGGTGACGGGTGAAGCGGTCTATCTCGACCTGCAGGACGAGAAGAGCCTCGACCAGTACAAGGGCAAGCTCGCGGGCAAGATCGTGTTGCTGGGCGCGACGCGTCCCACACCGGATATTACTGATCCGCTCTTCCGCCGCTACACCGCCGAGGAGCTGGCCGAGATGGAGACCTACCCCACGGGCGAGGGTCGGCGTGCGAACGCCGCGGTGAGCCCCGCGGAGCGGGCGCGGCAGGCGCAACTCCGGACGACGGCGCTGAAGATGATGAACGACGAGCACGTGGCCGCGATCATCACGCCGACGCGCGACGGACGCAATGGCGGCGGCACCGGCATCATCTTCGACGACAACGGCGCAAACCTTGGACGCAACGCGCAGACGCGTGCGAACGCGGTCGCGATTCCGAACGCCGTCATGATGATCGAGCACTACAATCGGCTCGCACGGCTGCTCCAGAACCACGTACCGGTGACGCTGGAGTTGAACATTGAAACGAAGTTCACCGGCGACCACGAGCACGGCTTCGACACCGTGGCCGAGATTCCGGGCACCGACCCGAAGCTGAAGGATCAGGTCGTCATGGTCGGCGGGCACCTGGATAGCTGGATCTCCGGCACAGGCGCCACCGACAACGGCGCGGGCTCTGTCGTCGCCATGGAGGCGGTACGCATCCTGAAGGCGCTGGGCGTCAAGCCGCGTCGCACCATCCGTATCGCACTGTGGTCGGGCGAGGAGCAGGGTCTCTGCGGCTCGCGTGGCTACGCTCACATCCACTTCGGCGGCCCGGAGGGTTCACCGTTGCCGACGTGCGGCGGCGGCGCGGCTCCAGGCGGACGCAACCAGCCTGTGCCGCCCATCAAAACCACGAAAGAGTGGGAGACGCTGGATGCCTATTACAACCTCGACAACGGCACAGGCAAGGTGCGCGGCGTCTACACGCAGGAGAACTACGCTATCGCGCCGATCTTCCGTCAATGGATCGCGCCGCTTGCCGACCTTGGCGTGACGGCGATCAGCTATCGCAACACCGGCGGCACCGATCATCTTTCGTTTGACGCCGTGGGGCTGCCGGGCTTCCAGTTCATTCAGGATCCCATGGACTACGAATCGCGGACGCACCACTCGGACATGGACGTCTACGACCGGCTGCACCCGTTCGATCTGGAACAGGCCGCGGTGGTCGAGGCGATCTTCCTCTACAACACCAGCGAGCGCGAAGCCATGATGCCGCGGAAGCCCTTCCCGCATCCCGAAAAAGAGCGAGAGGCAACGGCCCCGATTCCTGGCATCTATCCCAACGCAGCACACTAAACCGCAGCAAATTACGGCGGAGGAAAGCAAGGCCAGCTTCCTCCGCCCGTCTGAGGAATGACAAGTAAATCGGTTGAAGCGTTTTTATCGCCAAGCGCAGAAGAGCCGCGAGGCGGAGCCAAGTAGCCTGAGGCTGTCGGGGCGATCGGCGAAGTAGCGCTCGTTGATCTGCGTCGAGCCAAGATCTTCAATCCGGGTGGCGGTGGGGAACTCGGCGGCGATCTGTTCAGGGGTGAAGAAGAGCTGGAAGGGCTCACCCGCCTGTTGGACGCGGCTGGCTAAGGAGTCGAACGCGAGCTGCTCCAGAAACGGCAGGGCCTCGCGGGGAAGGCCGTAGTCGAGCGCGACGCCGGTGCCGGTGGGTAGCGCGGCGATGAACTGCACGGTAGAGCGGAAGGCCGGGCGAGTGAGATAGGGCACGACGCCGAGCCACGCAAAGAAGGCCGGACGCGCGGGATCGAAGCCGGTGGCTTGCAAACGCTCAGGCAGCGATTCGCTCTCGAAATCGACCGGAGTGTAGGTGTGGCGCGTGGGCTCGGTCAGGCCGGTGGACTCAAGAAGCTCGCGCTTCCACTGCTGGGTGGCAGGGTGGTCCACCTCGAAGACGTGGAGGCCGGGGTGCGGGTTGCGGTGGGCGAAGGTGTCGAGCCCCGCGCCGAGCAGAACATACTGGGCGACTCCGCTGGACACGGCGGCGGCGAGGTTGTCCTCCGCGTAGCGGCTGCGGGCGACCATGTGGGCGCGTAGTGCAACGGAGAAAGGCCGTTCTTTATTGGCGGGATTGCGGCCGGGGGTGCGCTGAAGCTCCTCGGCGTGAGGGCCAAGGATAGGCACGGCGATGGGATCGTCGAAGACGAGCGGCTGCGCGTCGAAGAGCTGGTGCGCGGCGCGACGTAGGGCCACGCGGAGCGCGGTGCGAGAGGGCTGGGCCGGTTGCATACTGCTTCAAGTTTAGCGGCGGCGCTGCTGGAGTGTTGGGATCGTTTACGACGAAAAAAATCTTGCTTGACAGGGTTTGCACTGACCGCTAGGTTAACTGACAAATGTCATAGATTAAACGACGGGAGTCATAGCATGGCGGGAGTACGGATAAGCAAACGGGAGATGCAGATCATGGAGACGCTGTGGACGCAGGGTGAAGCGTCGATCCGCGAGATGTGGGAGGCGTTTCCGGAGAAGAAGCGGCCCGGATACACGACGGTGCAGACGATGGTCTATCGGCTGGAGGCCAAGAAGGCGGTGCGGCGTGTGCGCAAGGTGGGGAACTTCCACATGTTCGCGGCGACGGTCTCGCAGGCCGCGGCGCAGCGTCGGTTGATAGATGAGCTGCTGGCGGTCTTCGGAGGACGGTCGCGGCCGGTGGTGGCGCATCTGATCGAGGCTGGAAAGCTGACGCTGGACGATGTGGAGTTCGCCGAGAAGACGCTGAAGGAGCTGAAGAAGGGAGGCAAGGCGTGACGGCGGATACTCTGGCTTCCTGGGGGCCGGTGGTGGCGAATCATCTCTGGCAATCTACGGCATTTGCCGGGGTAATGTGGCTGGTGGCGTGGATGCTGCGCAGAAATCCGGCACGGGTGCGGTATGGACTTTGGCTGGTGGCTTCGTGGAAGTTTGTGGTTCCGTTTTCGCTGCTGGTGGGGTTGGGAGGCCTGCTGCCGAGACATCCGGTGACGGTGGTTGCGACGCCGGGCGCGGTGTACTCGGCGGTGGATGCGGTGGGGCAGCCGTTCTCGGAGACGGATGCGGTGATGACGAGGCCGGTGGTGCATCGGGTGGGTTGGATGGAGTGGGCGGAGGATTCTCTGCCGTTGCTGCTGGCGGCGGTGTGGATGTGCGGTACGGTGAGTGTGCTGGTGGTGTGGCTGGTGCGATGGCGGCAGGTGTCGGCTGCAATGGGGAGGACTGTGTCTGTCGACGCGGGGCGCGAGGCAGCGGTGTTGCGAAGACTGGGTGGTGGCGTCGAATTGCGGATGTCGCAGGACGCGATGGAGCCGGGGGTCTTTGGAATCGTTCGTCCGAAGCTGATCTGGCCGGAGCGGCTCTCGGAACGGCTGGACGACGAGCACATTGAGGCGATTGTGGCGCATGAGCTGGAGCATGTGCGGCGGCGCGATAACCTGACCGCCGCATTGCACATGCTGGTGCAGGCCGCGTTCTGGTTTCATCCGATGGTCTGGTGGATGGAGCGGCACATGGTCGAGGAACGCGAGCGGGCCTGCGATGAGGCAGTTGTGGAGAAGGGCGGTGAGCCGGAGATCTATGCGGAGAGCCTGCTGAAGGCCTGCCGGTTCTGCGTGGAGTCGCCGATGATGTGCGTGGCGGGAATCTCCGGGGCGGATTTGAACCGGCGCGTCCGGTCGATTATGACGCTGCGCGCCGAACGGCTTGGCGGATTTGGAAAAGCAATGCTGGCTGCGCTTGCGGTTGTGACGATTGCAGTTCCTATGGCTTTCGGTGTGGTTCGGATAATTCCGTTGTATGGGCAGATCATCCATGCTACGGGACCGCTGCCTTCGTTTGAGGTGGCGACGGTCAAGCCTGCGCCAGAGCGTCCGCATAGCGTGCCTCCTTCAGCGGCGAACGCTGTCCGCTATCCCTATATGACGACTATGGATATGGTGAGCATGGCGTATGGGATCAGGTCGGATAAGAAGAGCCGAATTGTGGGAGGGCCGGGGTGGGTCTCATTGGACCACTATGGCGTGGATGCGCGGATTGAAGAGGATCTGGCGAAGCAGATTCAGGCGATGCCGTGGGATAAGGCTCAGGAGGAACGGAGTCTGCTGATGCAGTCTCTGCTGGCGGAGCGGTTCAAGCTGAAGGTGCATTTTGAGACGAGGGAGTTGCCGGTCTATGAGTTAGTGGTGGCGAAGGGAGGGCCGAAGCTGAAGGAGTCGAAACCGGAGGCGGCTGCACCGGATAAGACGAAGCCTATAGGTCCGGATTCGTCTCCGGAGCAGTGGTTGGAGCATCTGCAAAACGGCCAGTCGGTGCTGCTCATGGGATCGCCTGGATGGAGGATCATCGGGAAGGGGATGCTTAACGATAGGCTGCTGGGGGGAATAGTTGGCGCGGGAATGGTTGACGATCGAACCGTGGTGGACCATACGGGGCTGAAGGGAACTTATGACATCGTGCTGAACTGGTCGCCGGCTCCTCCAGCGAATGCGCAGCCAGGAACTGCGGATAACAACGATGCTGGGCCGGATATCGTTACGGCGTTGCAGGAGCAGCTTGGGTTGAAGCTGGTTCCGGGGAAGGCGCAGGTGGAGATTGTGGTGATCGATCATATTGAGCGGCCTTCGGAGAATTGAAGGTGGGTTGGCTTGGGGGGAGATTCCCTGGCGACTCGGAGAAACGCAGATTCCCTTCGGGAATGACAAAATAAGGGCGCTCGCGGCGGGGCTGAAGCTCCGTCCTTTCCAAACAAAGGCCTGCAGCCTTTGAAATGCAAGCCGCATTCCCGCAAGGCAGGAGCCTCGTCGTTCAAAGCATGGTCTGGAGTTATTCGGCGGCCTGTTGTGTGGGCTGGGCCGTCATCCACGTGAGCGCCTGGCTGAGATACTGCTTCATCTCCTTGCGCGGAACGATGGCGTCGAGGAAGCCGTGTTCCAGCAGGAACTCCGACCGCTGGAAGCCCGGCGGGAGTTTCTGGCGGATGGTCTGCTCGATGACGCGGGGCCCGGCGAAGCCGATCAGGGCTCCGGGTTCGGCGATGTTCAGGTCGCCGAGCATGGCGAAGCTCGCGGTGACGCCGCCGGTGGTGGGGTCGGTCATCACGGAGATGTAGGGGATTTTTTCGTCGTCCAGCCGCGCCAGTGCGGAGGAGATCTTGGCGAGCTGCATCAGCGAGGCGATGCCCTCCATCATGCGCGCGCCGCCTGAGGCCGAGACGATGATGAGCGGGTGACGCGTGGCGAGCGAGCGGTCGATGGCGCGGGCGATGGTCTCGCCCACGACGGAGCCCATGCTGCCGCCGATGAAGGCGTAC
>JAATEV010000014.1 GCA_015655585.1 Terriglobales bacterium
CGGGCGTGGGCCTTCAGTGAGTTGGGCCCGGTGATTCCCTGCTGCGCCCAGGCCAGTGTGGGCGATGCGAGCGTGAATGCCGCTGTCTGCAATGCCGCTGCCTGGGCCAGCGTGGAGAGAAACTCTCTGCGGGAGCGACCTGCCAGTGGATGCTCCAAACCGATCCTCCTTATGCGAGGTGAGAGAAACAGATTCGGCAGCGCGTTCCGACGCCGCGCTGCCAGGGAGTTTGCGCGTTTAGAAGACCAGCTTGAGCGAGAACTGCGCGATGCGGGGATCGTTTGCGGAGGCCCCGTTCTGCGGAGTGGTTCCGGTGATCTGGCCGAAGGTTCCGCCCAGCGTGGTGTTGGGATCGCCGAAGTTGGTGTGGTTGAAGATGTTGAAGTACTCGGCGCGGAACTGCACGGAGAACCGGCCCTCCGTGTAAAGATTGCGAACGACAGCCATATCGACGTCGGTGTAACGCGGGCCGACGAAGGAGCCTTTCACGATGTTGCCGTAGCTGTTGGAAGGGTTCGCGGCGTTGGCGATGGGGTTCGAGAAGCTGGCGGGGTTCAGCCAGTTCTTGCAGTGGGCGGTGGGCGAGCAGGCCGCGCCGCCGTAGGGGTTGCCAGAGAGAACGGCGCGATCGCGATTCTGGCCGGAGCCATCGACGTTATTGGAGCTTGCGTTCACGGTGAGGGGGTCGCCGCTGCGCGTCTGGAAGAGGCCGGAGACCTGCCAGCCATTGACTAAATAGCGAGCGACGGCGGGGGCGTCCTTGAACACCTTGGGGACCGGATAGACGAAGGAGATCGAGGCCACGTTGCGGTGGTCGAAGTCCGAGGGGCCGTAGTCGAGCCGCCGGAAGTTGTGTTCGAAGATGGGCAGGACGTAGGAGTTGTTGGAGGCGATGGCGGTGGAGGACTGGTTATACGGCGTGTTGTCGATGGCCTTGGACCAGGTGTAGTTGCCGAGGATGGTGAGGCCGTTGCGAAGACGCTGCTCGACCGAGACCTGAAGCGAGTTGTAGAGAGAGTTGCTGCCGGTGTTGGCCTCGGTGATGGCCTGGGTGAAGCAGGAGTTGTTCGTCGCGCAGCCGGAGGGGTTGTAGATGCGGCGGCCATAGCGGGGATCGGTGGTGGCGACCGCAGAGGCAGTGAGGAAAGGGTTGATCTCGACGGGGCTCCACTGGTGGCTGCTGTGCGAGGCGACGTAGCCGAGACGAAAGAGCAGATTTTTGGTCATCTGCTGTTCGAGGGTCAGGTTCCACGAGTAGGTGATCGGCGTGGAGAAGGGGCGGAAGGGATCGTAGGTGAGGAAGGCCTGCGGCGGAATGGGCGAGGTGTTCGGCGGAGGCTGGGGTGCTGGAAATGGATTGGCGGTGCGGGAGCTTGCGTAGGGATCGGAGAAGTTGATGACGACGTTGTTAGCCGAGTTGGCCGCAATGGCCGAGCTGATGTTGACGTTGGTGATGAAGGGCGAGGTGTTGGAATAGATGTTATAGAAGACGCTGCTGATGCGGCTGTCGTAGAAGGTGCCCGCGCCTCCGTGAATGCTGGTCTTGCCGTCGCCGAAGACGTCCCAGGCGAAGCCGAGGCGCGGCATGAAGTGGGTGTAGTTGTTGGGGATGCCGTTGGGGTTGAAGCCGGAGTCGCCTGCGAAGAGGAGACCCGCGGGAGCGAGCGGATACAGGCTGGAGTGGGTGCCCGCCGTGTAGGCCGAGGGGAAGAAGCTGCCCATGCGGCCTTCGCGCTCGTGCCACGGGATGAAGGGCTCGTAGCGGACGCCGTAGCTGAGGGTGAAGCGGCGACCGATCTTCCAGGAGTCCTGCGCGTAGAGACCGAAGAAGTGTCCACGCAGGGCGAGGAACTGGCCTGAGGCCTGGGCGAAGTTCTGCACATAGCCGAGGAGGAAGCTGGCCATGGCGTCGTTGGTGACGTTGGCGTTGAAGGTGAAGAGGCCGGGCTGCTGGAAGAGATTGTTGACGTCTACGGAGGATTGCTCGCCGTGGAAGCCGAAGCTGATGTTGTGATTGCCGAGCTGGACGTGAACGTCGTCGCCGAGCGTGTAGTTGGCGCGGGCGAAGTCGGCCAGCGGGTTGCCGCCGATATTGAAGAAGGTGCTGCCGACGAGGATCTGGTTGATCTGCTTGAAGGCTGGCTGCCAGATGTTGACACCGAGATCGGAGACGTCGATGGAGCCGGGCAGAGGGCCGCGGTTCGCGTCCTCAAGCTGGTAGCTGAGGATGAAGTTGTTCAGTATATGGCTGGTGAAGGTGTGGGTCTCGGAGACCAGCGCGTTGTAGTAGTGGATGCTGGCCTGATCCTGATAGGTAAGCAGGTTGCTGAGGTCGAGCACGCCGTCGAGATGATAGGAGTCGGAGAAGTAGCGCGCGGTGATGCTGTCCTTGGAGCCGAGATCCTGATCGAAGCGGGCGGTGACTTCGCCGAGATTCGTGAAGTTGGGCTGCACGAAGGTAAAGCTGCCGGAGGCGTCCGGGGTGGGCAGGTACTTCAACAAGGCTAACGAAGCCGAGTTGAAGGAGCCCGTGGGGACATGCGCGGTGTAGGAGTTGCCGCCGTTGGAGGTGTAGGGGTAGCACTGTCCGGCGTTCGCGGGATTGGTGGCCTTAGCAGGGTCGGCGATGCAAGCTCCGTTGAAGGCGGCGCTGCCGGGGGCAGCGGCGGTGGTGAAATTAAAATTTCCGGCGAGCTGGGAGGCGGTGGGCAGGGTGTCGGCCGTGGCGCTGACCGACGCGGTGTGGGCGATGGTCTTCTGGTAGCCGACGAAGAAGAACGAGTGATGGCTGTGGAAGAGGCCGGGAATCATGACCGGGCCGCCGACGGTGCCGCCGAACTGGTTGCGCTTGAGGGGATCGACCGTTTTGACGTTTTTGACGTAGCTGAAGTAGTTGGCCGCGTTGAAGTAGCGGTTGCGGAGGAACTCGAACAGATCGCCGTGGAACTGGCTACCACCGCTCTTGGTGATGATGTTGACGACACCACCCGCGTTCTGGCCGTACTCGGCGTTGTAGTTGCTGGTGGCGACGCTGAACTCCTGCACGGCGTCGGGCATGGGGAAGGGCGCGTTGACGTTGGTGTACTCGTCGATGTTGTTGCCGCCGTCGAGCAGGTAATTAGTCTGGCCCACGCGGGTTCCGTTGGCGGTGATGGTAACAGCCTGCGGGAAGGTCTTGGTATTGCCCTGGTCGGCCTGGGCGTTGGGCGCAATGGCTACACCGGCGACGAGCGTGGTGAGAGAGGCGGCGTTGCGTCCGTTGAGAGGCAGCTCATTGACCTGCTGCTGGCCGACCACTTGGGAGACTCCGCCGGTGGAGAGGTTAATCTGGGCGGCGCTGGCCTCCACCGTGACCGTCACGGTCTCCGAGCCGATGTTGAGCGTGGCGTTGGCGGTGACGCTCTGGTCGGCCTGCAGGAGGATGCCGGGCTGGCTGTACTTCTGGAAGCCCTTAGCGGTGATGTCGATCCGGTAGTCCGACGGCGGCACCGACGGGAAGACGTAAAGGCCGGCTCCGTTACTTTGAACTGTATTGACGCTGCCGGTCTTCGTCTCGGTGAGCACTACGGTAGCGCCGGGAACAGCGGCACCGGTGGAGTCGGCAACGGTGCCGGAGATGGTTCCGAGTCCCTGACCGCAGGCGGAATGGGCGAGGCAGAGAAGGACAGCGCAGGCGAGGACGAATCCTCGAAGACTCCGAAATGCGGCGATCATAGTGGTCTCCTGGGAAATGCTGCGGAAGTATTGCGAGAGAGACTGCGATGCTGTCTGCTGATATCGCCTGGGAGGAGATGTCGGTTGGCTGGTTCCGCTCCGGGCAGGATCTTGCAATCAATAGGCACGCTTTTGACTCTCCAGATCGTTCGGCTTCCATCGATCCCGCGCCAGATGGTCTGGCTTGTCCGACGCGGAATGGAGCTTGAACTGATCGGAGAGCTTTCTAGAGGCACAGGCAGACGAGAAGGGAGACAGGTACAGTCCCTGACCGTCAGGTTTTGATCTATCTCATTCATTTTTAGCAACTTGAAGGAGAGGCCCGGACGGCGTCTCCTGCCTGAAAAATTACTCGACCGAAACCGCCAGCACGCGGGGAGGGCCGGGCGTCTCGTCGGTCACATCGGTTCCAAGGACGATCTGAACGTTGCGGTGGGCCGCCTCCGGAGGGATGGAGGAGCTGAGGGTCTGCATGAGCTGCGGATCGGTGAGGAACTCCCCGGCGGCCTGGGTACCGTAGGTGTAGAGGCCGCCGACGGCGATAAGGACGTGGCCGGTATCCGAGTTCCAGATGCGCGAGATAAGGGCGTAGTCATGCAGCACAGGAGCGCTGGCTCCGTGGTGATGCTCACGGGACTGGTCAGTGCGCCAGCTCCAGGCACGGGAGGCCGGAGCCTTCTGGTCCTTAATATAGACAAGGTGGTTGTCCGCATCGAGCGCAAGCGAATAGCGAAGCCGGTGCGTCAGGCGAAGACTCCACTCGTTGTTGAATGCCCCTACCAGAACGACCGGGCCTTCGCGCAGGTCGGAGAAGGAGCTGGCGTTCTCGCTGCGGATGAGCGTCTTTTTGCCATGCGCCTGCAACAGTCCGACGATCCGGGCGATGGTCACCATATCGGCAAAGGGGACATTGGAGGAGGCGGCGGTGTGTACCGTCGGCAGTGGGCCGTCCTTCCCTTCTTCCTCGCTGACGCCGAAAGGACTGACGGTGGGGGGGCCGTCGGGCACGTCGCCGACGGCGAGCAGAACGGGACCGGGCGCATCGAGCAGCGGCCTCCAGAAGAGCTCCTGCTCCGGAAGATGGTGGAAGCGGGTGTAGAGCAGGATGGCGGCAAGGAAAAGAAGCAAGGCTCCGCCCAGAACCCACGGTCGCTGCCGGGCAGAGGGCGGTTCGGCCGGAGGCGGTTCCTGTGGCAGCAAGGGCTCGGCAGCGAGCAGAGGAGGGTCGGCGATCACAGTGTCGGCGATGCCGATCTCGGGGTCCGCCGGAAGGGACTGGGCAGGTAGCGAGAAATGAGGAACATAGGAGCCTGGAACAAGGCTCATACGAAGCTCGAAGCGGTGCTTCTCCTCGCCGTAGTAGATGGCGAGACGCTTGCGAAGCTCGTTGGCTGCGGTGCGGACAACGTGGTCGACGTTGGTATCGTAGGTGAGGGTGCGCCCGAAGACCTCGATGCCGATCGTGCGTTCCTTGATCTGGTCAGCGGCGCCCTTGAGGGTACGATCGACGACGTAGCGCAGAAACTCGATGGAGCGCTTGCTGGAGCGGAAGACGGGATCCTGAACCAATAGCTCAAGCTGCTCCCGAACCATCTCTTCGGTTAGTTCCGCACCTGGGATCTGCTCTACTTCCGTCTTCAGCATATCGATACCGACAGCTCTCTTTGGTCAGGTTGATTCCAGCATCGGGCTCGCCTTGCTACAGTCGCAAGAAGCGATTCCGGAGCGCTGACCATACTACTTCAGAGAGGCATCTTCTGGGGAGCACTCACCTGACTGCCTGTTGCAGAGAGAGAAACAGCCCGAACCGTTATCTGCAAGACATTGATCTGTTTGGGTTTGCCGAACTTGATTTGAGGGGGGACGTCTCTTGAAACTTTATGGCGGAGAATGGGGGATTCGAACCCCCGATAGAGCTTTCGCCCTATAACGGTTTAGCAAACCGCCGCCTTCAGCCACTCGGCCAACTCTCCGTCTTTGATGTTGCAGGTACAAACTTGGCTGAGGTCATTATAGCTTGAGGCTGGGGGATATCGACAAGGTGGTTTGGATTTGTGGCTGTCGAAAAAAATGTGGCAGTGGCGTGAACACCAATCGGGGAGGTTTGGGGTAGTAACGGCGAACGCATTGCCGGGGCTCCGGCGCTGGCGAGGCGAAGGCTTGGCTGAGTGGCCGGGCCTTCGCCCCCTGAAGCGACTTACTTGTGGGGAACCGGCTTGGGCTGGGGGTTCGCCTTGTTATCGATGAAGCGCTGCTGCGCCTCCAGCACCTTGCTGCGGGCGAAGGAGGCGTCGTGCCACTCCTTCACCTCGACGCGCTTGCCTTCGAGGTCCTTGTAGATGGCGAAGAAGTGCGTGATCTCCCGGAGCATGTGGGGATAGATCTCGGAAAAGTTCCATACATCCTTGTAGCGGGGGTTGCCGTTACCCACACAAAGAATTTTCTCGTCGCCGAGTCCCTGGTCGAGCATCTCGAGGACGCCGATGGGACGGACCTCCATGACGCAGCCCGAAAAGCTGGGGCAATCGACCAGCACAAGGCAGTCGAGCGGGTCGCCGTCTTCGCCAAGGGTGCTGGGAATGAAGCCGTAGTCGCCGGGATAATGGACGGGCGAATAAAGGTTCCGGTCGAGACGGAAGACGTGAAGGTCTTTGTCGTACTCGTACTTGTTGGTGCCTTCGTACGGGATCTCGATGACGGCGTTAATCACTTCAGGGCTGTTTGCGCCCACGGGAAGTTCCAGGTAATTCACCATAAAGTCAGGGTCTCTTCTCTTATTCGTGAAAGATTCTCACTTGCGGAGTGATGCTCGCCGTATTGCTCTGCTGGCGATTGTGGGCCCGTTCAAGAACAAAAGCCGCACCTTGTCTATAATCAGTCAGGATGAAGGCTCATGTCTATGTCACGCTGAAACGAACGGTGCTGGATGCCCAGGGGCAGACAGTTGCAGATGCATTGCGGCGGATGGAATATCGCGGCGTTGCCGATGTACGGCAGGGAAAGTATTTCCTGCTGACCTTGGAAGATGGATTACAAAAAGACGCAGCACAGGCCGAGGTGGAGCGCATCGCGCGCGAAGTCCTGACCAACCCTGTGATCGAAGAGTTTACGTTCCGACTGGAAGACTAAACGCGTTTTTTTGCCTGGGTTCTTCGCGGCCAATCGCCGGTTGCTGTCGAATGTGAATTTTCGACGCTGTCGCGCGGATGGCCGATAAACGGAATCGACGCTTGCGCCAGCCTGAGCTCGGACAGGCGAATGGAGAGCCTTTGCGGGATACCTCAATAGAACACGCTCCAGAGACGCAGCCCGACTCGCCTGGCGGCGGAAGCCGGTTTGTGCAGGCCTGCCTGCGGCTGCCTGTGGACAGGACGCCGGTATGGTTTCTGCGGCAGGCCGGGCGCTACATGCCGGAGTACATGGCTGTGCGGAAGCACCACTCCCTGCTGGAGATCTGCCGCACGCCGGAGATTGCCGCCGAGGTGACGATTACGGCGGCGGAACGGCTGGGCGTGGATGCGGCGATCATCTTTGCCGATCTTCTGCTGCCGCTGACGCCGATGGGGCTGGACTTCGAGTTTGTGGCGGGCGAAGGCCCGGTGGTGCATACGCCGGTGCGCTCGCTGGAGCAGATTCAGGCTCTGCGAACGGATCGCACCGACGACCTGCTGTACGTGGCGCGAGCGATTGAGCAGGTGGCCGGGCACTTTTCCGCTCCGAGGGCCGACGGCGACACGCTGGGCATCATCGGGTTCTGCGGGGCTCCGTGGACGCTGGCGGGCTACATGATCGAAGGCGGCAAGCAGAGCGGCGGCGACCGGAACTACATCGAGACGAAGAAGCTGATGTACTCGAACGAGGCGGCGTGGTCTCTGCTGATGGAGAAGATCGTCACGGTGCTGGCAGACTATGCCCGGCAGCAGGTGGAGGCCGGGGCGGACGTGATTCAGGTCTTCGATAGCTGGGTCGGCAAGTTGAGCGTGCAGGACTACAGGCAGTATTGCCTGAGCTGGACGACGGTGCTGGTGCAGCGGATTCGGGCGATGGGCGTGCCGGTGATCTACTTCGGCGTGGAGACTGCTTCCCTGCTGTCGGCGATGAGCGAGACCGGTGCGGACGTGATTGGGCTGGACTGGCGGACTCCGCTGGAGGATGGCTGGAAGGCCGTGGGGCCGGGATGCGGCGTGCAGGGGAACCTTGACCCAATCGCGCTATTTGCTCCAAACGATGTCCTGAAAGACCGCGTGAAGCAGGTGCTGGACGCGGCGGCACGGCGGCCGGGACACATCTTCAACGTAGGCCACGGCATTGTTCCAGGAACTCCGGTGGAGAACGTGATCAAAGTGGTGGAGTGGGTGAAGGAGTTGGGAAGACGATGACCTCCGCGACGACGAAGGCCGCTGTACTGCTGCTGGCCCATGGAACGCTGGACGTACTGGGCGAGATGGCGGAGTATCTGGACAGGGTGACGAGTGGCCGCACGGTTCCGCAGGAAGTGATTGAAGAGCTGCAACATCGTTACGCGCTGATTGGCCTGGGCGAAACGCCGGGGGCGGAGCCTCCACCTTTGACCAAATGGACCCTTTTGCAGGGGCGGTTGCTGGAGCAGGAGTTGGGCGGCACGCCGGTGTATGTGGGGATGCGGAACTGGCGTCCTTATATCGCCGATGTGGTGGCGCAGATGCGTGAGGACGGCGTGACGCAGATCAAGGCGATCTGCCTGGCTCCGCAAAACTCACGGACGAGCGTTGGGCTATATCGCAAGGCGTTGCTGGCAGCGGCTACAGGGATGGAAGTGGAGTTCGTCGCTGGGTGGGCGGAGCATCCGCTGCTGGCGGAGGCGTTTGCAGAGCGGCTGCGTCCGGTGTGGGACTCAGCCTGCGCGGAGACGGGCGAGCGCGTGCCGGTTCTGTTTACAGCCCACAGCGTTCCTACGCGGACGGTGATGATGAGCGATGGCCAGCGTGATTCGTATGCCGACGAGTCGAAACGTACTGCGGAGTTGGTGGCGGAGCGGCTCGGGCTTGGCGAGAGGGACTGGAGATTTGCATTCCAGAGCCAGGGCGTCAGCGGTGGGCCGTGGATTGGGCCGACGGTGGAAGAGACTCTGAAGGAGATCAAGGCCGAGGGCCATGCCGGGGTTGTGTTGCAGCCAATCGGGTTCCTCTGCGACCACGTCGAGATTCTTTATGACATCGATATCGCCTTTAAGGCGGCGGCGCAGGAGCTGGGACTGAAGCTATGGCGGCCGGAGAGCCTGAACGATTCGCCGACGCTGGTGAAGGCGCTGGCCGGGATCGTCTCGGGAAGTTACAAGGCGACCGTCGATGAGGTCACGACGCCGGTTGCGGGGTAGGCTGCAACGACGGTTGGGGAGAGGCGATGAAGCGTATAGCGGTGGTGGGGGGCGGCATAGCCGGAGTGACGGCTGCGTATGAGCTGTCGAAGGCTGTTCGCGAGGGCGCCGACGTTGAGTTTGTACTCTTCGAGCAATCGAACCGGCTGGGCGGCATCGTAGAGACGGTGCGCGAGGGTGGGTTCATTCTGGAAGGTGGGCCGGACGGCTGGGTAACGGAGAAGCCTTGGGCCCGGGAACTGGCCGAAGAGCTTGGGCTGGGCGACGAGCTGATCTACTCGAACGACGAGACGCGGAAGACCTATGTGCTGGTGGATCATCGTCTGCGGGCTATTCCGGATGGGATGCGCATGATGGTGCCGTCGGACCTGGACGCGCTGGATGCTTCGGACCTCTTCAGCGACGAGGCGAAGACGGCGTTTCGCGAGGAGTTGGGACGCGCCGAGAGCCTGAAGGCGGAGGCTCCCGGCGAAGACGAGAGCATTGCTGCGTTTGTGCGGCGGCACTTCGGCGACGAGGTGTTGGAGAAGATCGGAGCGCCTCTGTTGAGCGGGGTCTTTGGGGGCGACGTGGCGCAACTGAGCGTACAGGCCGTGATGGCTCCCTTTGTGAGAATGGAACGCGAACACGGCAGCCTGATCGCAGGGTTGCAATCGCGAGTCTCCGAGCAGGCCGCGCCGATCTTTACGACGATCCGTAGCGGCGTGGGAACACTGGTCGAACGGATGATTGCAGCGATCCCCGAGGAGTCGGTTCGGCTGGGCGCGGCGGTGAAGTTCGTCTCCAACGGAGACGAGGGCTGGCTGGTGGGCACGGCAAAGGGAGTGGAACGGTTTGATGCGCTGATGATGTCCGCTCCCGTGGATGTGGCCGCGACGCTGCTGCGGCCTGTCGATACGCGCGCCGCGGAGTTGATGGAGATGGATGCCAGCTCGGCCGTGATCGTCGCGTTCGGATTTCCCGATGCATCGAAGTTCTCTATTCCCGAAGGGTTCGGGTTCCTGGTGCCGTCCTCGTCGGAGGAGAGCCTGCTGCTGGCCTGCACATTTGTGGACCAGAAGTTCAAGGACCGCGTACCGCAGGGAGGACGCCTGATACGAGCTTTCTTCGGCGGAGCGGCGGCGGAGCGGATGATGCGCTGCGGCAACGATGAAGCCGCAGCCGTGGCGCGCATGGAGCTGGCGCGCATCCTTGGCCCGCTGCCGGAGCCGCAGATCACCATCGTCCGCCGCCTGCCGCGCAGCCTGCCGCAGTATGGGGTGGGGCATCTGGAACGCATGGCGGAGCTGGACCGCCGCGTGACGCTGCTTGGAGAGCTGTCGCTGCTGGGGAACGGATATCGCGGCGTGGGGCTGCCCGACCTGGTACGCGACGCCCGCGACGCCGTCCGGCGAACCGTGGGAAAAAGTTGATTTTTCCGCGCCTCCTGCGGTTGGTCAAAATTTGACCGCGGGTCCCGGCCAAGATAGTCTTCTTCTACATCTGGTGTTGGGAAGACGGTGCAAATCCGTCGCTACCCCGTAACTGTAAGCGCCGAGGATTTTTGACGGTTTGTTCTAAGCCACTGGAGTTTCTTCTGGGAAGGCGAGTCAAAAAAGGCCGAGGACGCGCAAGTCAGGACACCCGCCGGATGTCAATTCAGGCTTGATTCAGCTTCGCTGGGAGAGCTGAAAAGCATTCTCGCAGACCCCACATACGGTCTGCATGAGCGCCGCCTCCATCTTTAAATTCCCGCTTTGCCCCTATGGGGCAGACAAGGAGTTGGCTACGCAAGATATGCGCCAAGGTTCGGTGACACTGGTGCTCGGCGGCGTGCGCAGCGGCAAGAGCCGTTACGCGCAACACCTCGCCGCGCAGCAGGAGCGTGTGATCTTCGTGGCCACGGCCACGGCCTCCGACGAGGAGATGCGGATCAAGATCGAGCGGCATCGTGAGGATCGCCCCGGCCAGTGGCTCACCCTGGAAGAGCCGTTGGAACTGGCCCAGGCACTGGCAAAGCACCAGCCGGAGTGCGACGTCATTCTGATCGACTGCCTGACCGTCTTCGCCGCAAACCTTCTGGAAAAAGAGGGCGAAGACCGCGCCGCCATCGAGAACCGCGTCGTGGCGTTGTGCGAGGCCCTGCGCGTGGCGGACTGCAATGTCATTCTTGTCTCGAACGAGGTCGGCAGCGGCGTGGTTCCGGCTTATCCGCTGGGGCGTAGGTATCGCGATCTGCTTGGCGAGATCAATCAACGCATTGCAGCCATTGCAAACGACGTAGTGCTGATGGTCGCCGGATTGCCACTTGCACTGAAGGGACACATCGAGGTGCAGCCATGAAGGGGTTTCTTCTGGCCGGTACTGCGAGCGGCGTAGGCAAGACAACCATCGCACTGGCAATTATGGCCGGGCTGCGAAGGCGCGGCCTCGCAGTGCAGCCCTTCAAATGCGGCCCCGACTTTCTGGACACGACGCATCACACGCAAATCTGCGGCCGCCCCTCGCGCAATCTCGATACATGGATGCTCAGTGTAGAAGCCAATCGCGACGTGATCCGCAATGCAGCTAAAGACGCCGACGTGTTGATCGCCGAGGGTATGATGGGCCTGTTCGATGGCAAGAGCGGAGACGCTGAGACGGGCAGCAGCGCGGAGATTGCGAAGCTCCTGAAGCTGCCCGTAGTTCTTATCGTCGATGCCGCAAAGACGGCACGCAGCATAGCCGCTGTCGTACTTGGATTCGAATTGTTCGACCCAGAGTTACAAATTTCCGGAGTCATCCTGAACCGCGTAGCGAGCGAGCGTCACTTCGCAATGCTGCAAACCGCAATTCATGCATCGTGCAAGACAAAGATCCTCGGATGGTTCCCCAAGGAAGCGGCGATCACGATCCCTGAAAGACATCTGGGCTTGCATCAGGCGGACGAACAATCCTTGCAAGAGGAAGCCATGGCCGCGCGGGTCGATACACTGGCCGCGCTTGCCGAAAAGCATCTTGAACTGGATAAGCTGCTGGAACTTCATTGTGGAATGGAGTTTGCCGAGAGCAGACGCCTCGCTGGAACTACTGCGCAGGCAAAAATAAGAATCGGTGTAGCGCGCGATGCCGCGTTCTCCTTCTACTACGAGGACAATCTCGACCTACTGCAGGAGCACGGCGCGGAGTTGGTTCCCTTCAGTCCGATTCGAGACGGGCAGCTTCCGAACAATCTCAACGCGCTCTATCTTGGCGGCGGCTATCCTGAACTCCATGCCCGTGAGCTAAGCGCAAACAGCGCGATGCGCGATGCGATCAAGACCTTCGCTGCAACCGGCAAGCCCATCTATGCAGAGTGCGGCGGCATGATCTACCTCTCCAACGCCCTGAGAAATATCGAAGGCGAAGACCATGCACTCTGCGGCGTGCTTCCACTCTCGTTCGAGATGACCGGCAAACTGGTTCACTTCGGCTATGCAACGGTCGAGTTCGTCAACGACTGTTTGCTTGGCCCCAAAGGAACAATCATCCGGGGACACAGCTTTCACTACTCGCGCATCGCCGCCACGCCGCAGCTTGCAACGAGTTACCGAGTGCAATACTCCATGTCCGGTAAGGAAGAGCTTGAAGGCTTTCAAAGCGAGAACATCCTCGCGAGCTATATTCACCTGCACTTCCGCTCCAACCCTGTTGTCGTCGAAAACCTTATCGGGGCAATTCACCGCGCCGCTTCCCCGCAGGCGGTGGGCGCATGAAGCAGACCGCACTGCTCGCTGAAACCATCGCTGCGATAGCTCCTCCGAGCAGTGTCTGGCACGCTCGTGCCCGCGCTCGGCTCGACACCCTGACAAAACCGCTGGGCAGCCTCGGACGCCTGGAAGACATCGCCGCGCAGATCGTGGCCATCCATCGTGAGTGCGCGACCACTCCTTTGCGCAAAGCCGTTTATGTATTTGCCGCGGACCACGGCATCACAGCAGAAGGGGTCAGCGCATATCCCGCGGAAGTAACGCAGCAGATGGTGATGAACTTTCTTGCAGGCGGAGCCGCGATCAACGTTCTCGCGAGACTCCATCATGTGGAGATGAACATTGTCGACGCAGGCGTCAACGCAGATTTCGCTGACGTCCCCGGTCTGCTGCATCGCAAGGTACGCCGAGGCAGTCGCAATATGCTGCACGAAGCCGCAATGAGCGACGATGAGTTGGCTCAGGCACTCTCAGTGGGGACCACACTGGCCAGTGCCGCGAAAGAGGCTGGGCTGCAACTACTCGCCGTCGGTGAGATGGGCATTGGAAACACAACCGCGGCCAGCGCCATTACGGCAATGCTGACGGGCAAGCCCGCCACCGAAGTCACCGGCAAAGGCACGGGACTCGATGACAGCGCCCATGCAAACAAATGCCGCGTCATCTCGGCGGTCATCGACGAGCATCGCAAAATATGTAACAAGAATGGAACAATTTATCCGCTGGAGGTTCTGCGTTGTGTTGGCGGATTAGAGATCGCTGCCATGACCGGCATGATCCTCGGCGCAGCCATGCATGGAATCGCGATCGTCATCGATGGCTTTATATCGAGCGCCGCCGCGGCTGTTGCCTTCGCAATCGAACCAAAGATCGCTGGCTATCTCTTCGCGGGGCATCAGTCTCAGGAACCCGGCCACAGAGTTCTTCTTGAGTTCATGAGACTGCGGCCGATTCTCTCGCTGGACATGCGGCTTGGCGAAGGCACTGGGGCCGTACTTGCGATGCCGGTGATCGAGTCCGCGCTCGCGCTCTATAACGAGATGGCCACCTTCACCTCAGCAGGCATCAGCGAGGCGGGCCTGTGAAGAAGACTTCCGGCATTCTGCGCTCCGGCGAAGACCTGCTCGCAGCTTTCCAATTTCTCACGCGCATTCCAATGCCATCGGTAGAGTTCGAAGCAGATTCACTGGCTCGCGCAACCAAGTTCTTCCCTATCGTTGGCCTTGCGGTTGGCTCTGGCGCAGTGATGCTGCAATGGCTTCTGCTGCCTCATCTCAACCGCGCCATTGTTTCCCTCGCCGTGTTGCTCTACCTGGTTCTCATCACCGGCGGCCTTCATGAAGACGGTCTTGCAGACGTTGCCGACGGATTTGGCGGAGGCTGGAACAAGGAGCAGATACTTCTCATCCTAAAGGACAGCAGGATTGGCAGTTATGGCGCAGCATCGCTGGTTCTATCACTGCTTGGCCGCTATCTTCTCCTTGCTGCGCTGCCTCTGCAGCACTTCGCAGGTTATGTTATTTCAGCTCACGTATTATGCCGCTGGAGCGCGCTTCCACTCAGCTACTTTCTTCCTCCGGCACGGACTACAGAAAGTCAGGGCGCACGCATCGCCCGTCTTACCTCACTCTCTTCCTTACTTATCGGCTCTGCCATCAGCTTCTTGATTGTCCTGTTCGCACTACGATCCGCCGCGCTGGCGCCTATTCTCTTCGCTCTGCTGCTCACTGCTCTTAGTGGCTGGTTCTATTCCAGAAAGATCAGCGGCGTAACAGGCGACTGCTTCGGCGCTACAAATCAACTCACCGAGATCGCGATCTATCTCTGCGGAGCGTGGCAGGCATGAGCGCGATTCTCTTCATTCGTCACGCGGAGACCGACCTTGCAGGTACATTCTGTGGCCACTCGAATCCATCGCTCAACGCGAAAGGGCGCGTGCAAATTTCCGAACTTCTTCTTGCGCTCAGAACAGAGGAGATTCACCATGTGTATGCCAGTGATCTGGCGCGTGCGCAAGAGACCGGAGAGGCGATTGCAAAGGCCCGTCATCTCCAATGCCACGTGAGGCCAGCATTGCGCGAGATTCATTTCGGACGATGGGAAGGAAGAACATGGGAGGAGATCGAGCGCCTGGATTACGCCTATGTGCAACGATGGCTAGCCGAATATCCTGATCTTCCGGCTCCTGAAGGAGAGTCCTTTGCTGACTTCAAAGGCCGCGTAATCAGCGAATTGGATTGCCTTGCAGACGACGCCAAAATGGGCACTACCGCTGTTGTCACCCACGCAGGAGTCCTTCGCATCGTCCGCCAGCATTTGTTCGGCCTCTCTCAGGAAGAGTCCATGCAGCAGCTTCCTTACTGCTCCATCCTTCGTTATACAGTCGCAGCGACTGGAGCTTATGACGTGCAGGAGGTTTCTCTATGAGTTCCTCCGGAGTAGAAGTTCATGAACTGATCGGTTGGGGATTGGATGATTATTCTTTTCGCAACTCTTCTTCCGAATTGGATATAGCCAGCCGAGATAGACACGCATCGCAGCAGCTATCCCAGGAGCCTTCTTGCAAAGCTTCAACAGCGTTGGTTGACACTCCACCGCGAGCGGAAGAGCTCTTCCGCAGCTCTATGCAAAGGACCGATCTGCATCGCGAATATGCAGACCTCGATTGGACGCTCGGCATCATTGACCTGCGTCAACTGCTCGCGTTTCAGCGGAGACTTGTCTTCGATTCAGAGATACAACAGCGGCCAACTCCATCACAGGATCACTGGCCTGAACTTTTTTCACTTTGCCTTGGAGGCAAGAGAGAGATCGAGCACTCTCTACAGAGAGTCATAAGCAACGACTCTTCTTCGGAGTTCACGATTCAATCGAGCAATCCCGATCTACAGCTACGGTTATCTCCAGATATCGACTCTTGCAACTGTTTTCCTTTTTCTCTTTATGGAGGGAGCCCGTTCCTTGAGGTTGCGGAGTTCCGCCAACGGTGGCTTTTGCGGGATGGTTATCATCGCGCATACCATCTCTTGAAGGCTGAAGTGCATCATGTTCCCGCCGTGGTGATTCGCGCCCGAACGATAGAAGAGGTTGGTGCAGTGCAGCCGTGGTTCTTCGGCGAAGAGGTTCTCTTCTCGGCTCGACCTCCACGCGTTACAGATTTTCTATGTCCAGAATTGGTTCTCCGATACAAGAGACAGCGTTTCAGAAAAAGCATCCACATTCGCATCGAAGAATCTTTCGAACCGGTTCACGAACCATCCGATCATTCAGGAGACACTCTATGAGCATCGCAACCACACGAGGAGACGGGGGACAAACCGGACTGGCAGGCGGGATTCGTGTCTCCAAGGCAGACCTCCGTGTCGAGTCCTACGGCTCCGTCGATGAGCTCAATACCGTGCTCGGCTTCGCACGAAGCATCTGCACCAACAAAGATATTTGTAACTGGACTGAGAACATTCAGCGCACACTCTTTCGTCTCGGCTCGGCCCTTGCCACGCCTCCCGAGAGCAAGAAGCAGCCACCTTCCATCACAACAGAAGACGTAGACACCCTGACCAACCTCGTTCATCAGATCGAAGCGACCGAAGGTATCCTCTCCGATTGGTCGTTGCCCGGAGCCCATACAGAGTCCGCCGCATACGAGGTTGCCCGCACCGTGTGCAGACGCGCAGAGCGCAACGCTGTGCGTCTTGCGGCAAGCGGCGTCGAAGTGAAGCCGGAGATCCTCGCCTACCTGAATCGCCTGTCGGACCTGATCTGGCTCTTCGGGCGATTGATTGAGCTGAACGCCGGCGTGGATGCGCGACTTCGTACCGAAGCAACCTCCGGGCCTAAGTGGTCACGAGCATGGAAATGAAGAGAGCGCCCGGCTTTGAACAAGAACATCGCGACGGCATCTACAGAGCTATCCGCGAACGCAGAGATGTGCGTCGCGGCTTCCTGCCTGAACCGTTGCCCGATGAGCTGCTGTATCGTTTGCTCGAAGCCGCCCACAATGCGCCGTCCGTAGGATTGATGCAGCCGTGGCGCTTCATCGTCGTGAAGGATGCGAGCGTGCGCCAGAAGATTCACAAGCTCTTTCTTGAGGCGAACCAAACGGCGCAGACCAGCTACGAAGGCGAGCAGCGAGCGCTCTACTCCGGGATGAAGCTCGAAGGCATCCTTGAGGCTCCACAAAATTTGTGTGTGGTGTGCGACTCGCAGAGCACGCAAGGTCATGGGCTGGGCAGGCATACCATGCCCGAGACCGCGCTCTACTCCACCGTCTGCGCTGTGCAGAATCTCTGGCTCGCAGCTCGTGCAGAAGGCGTTGGCGTTGGCTGGGTCAGCATTCTCGCTCCCGACCGCCTGCGCAGCGCTCTGAACATTCCGGAAAACATGACTCCCGTTGCCTATCTATGCCTCGGTTACGTCGAGGCCTTCGCCGATACGCCTGACCTGGAAAAATTCGGCTGGGAAAAACGCACTCCGCTCAGTAGTGTTCTCTCTTTCGATCGCTACGACAGCAGTGAGGAAACGGAGAAGCCTGCACGATGAGCGCGCGCTCCATCATGATTCTGGGCACAAGTTCGCATGTAGGCAAATCGCTCCTCACTGCCGGGCTCTGCCGCATCTTCGCGCAACAAGGCCATCGTGTCGCTCCATTCAAGTCGCAAAACATGTCGCTGAACTCAGCCGCCACTGTGGAAGGACTTGAGATTGGCCGCGCGCAGGCCTTGCAGGCGGAGGCCGCAGGGGTACCCGCCTCCGTGCACATGAATCCCATCCTCATCAAGCCTTCGGGAGACTCTTCATCGCAGGTGGTTGTTCGCGGCAAGATCTGGGGCCAGATCACTGCTGCGGACTACCATCGCCGCCGCGTCACGGAGTTGTTGCCGATTGTGCGCGAAAGCTACGAGATACTCGCCAGCAAGCACGACGTAATCATTCTCGAAGGAGCCGGCTCCCCCGCGGAGATCAATCTGAAGCAGCACGACATCGCCAATATGCGCATGGCAGAGATGGCCAACGCCGCGTGCCTTCTGGTCGGCGACATCGATCGCGGAGGAGTCTTCGCTTCATTGCTGGGCACACTCGAACTGCTCACAGCCGAGGAGCGAGAGCGGGTAAGAGGATTCGCAATCAATAAATTTCGAGGCGATGCAAACCTGCTGACTCCGGGCATTCAAATGATCGAAGAGCGCGTGCACAAACAATGCATTGGCGTCGTTCCGTATCTGCACTCCCTGGCACTGGAAGAGGAAGACAGCGTAGGCCTGAACGCGGCCAAGCAATCGACCTGGAGCAAGGAAGATCTCGCGAACCACTCCGCAGAGCGGCCACTCCGCATCGCAGTTCTAGCACTTCCCTTCTTCTCGAACTTCACAGACTTCGACTCTCTTCGCAGCGAGCCCTCCGTCTCATTGCGATTCTGCAATCAGGCTGAAACTATCGCGCAAGCAGACATCGTCATCCTCCCCGGCACCAAACAGACCGTGGACGATCTTCAATGGATGCGCAGCAATGGTCTCGACCACGCTATACAGAGCTTCTCCTCAAAGGGGCTGGTCGTCGGCATCTGTGGAGGGATGCAGATGCTGGGTGAAACGATCAGCGACCCGTTCGAGATCGAGCATCGTGGCACTACGGAAGCTCTCGGACTGCTGCCATTGCAAACGATCATGCAGACCAGGAAGACTACCCGGAACGTCTCAGGCAGGTTCGCAGCAACGACTTTGTTTGGACAGACAATCGAACCCCTTCCTCTGAGTGGATACGAGATCCACATCGGCCAGACGATCTACTCCCCGCACGCAAATCACTTCGCTACCTTTTCTGTTCCAGACGACAGCAAAGACGGCTGCATCAGTGCAAACACTCAAGTCTTCGGCACTTATCTTCACGGCGTATTTGATGACGATGCGTTTCGCCATCACTTTCTCAGTGCGGCACGCGCTTTCTATGGGCTCAACAAGACAGGCGAACTTACACAATGGAAGCTTCTCCGCGAAGCATCTCTCGACAGGCTGGCATCTGCACTAAGTCGATCTCTGGACATGGAGAAGATATTCAACTGGGTCAACCTCACTTACAACAGACCCGAATCAACCAGCCAAATTCCCAGCGTTGAGGCCGTGCAGTGAGCAGCCGCGCAATCATTACAGCAGCCTACTTGTTTGACTGGATCGCGGGAGATCCTGAATGGTTCCCGCACCCAGTACGCCTTATCGGAAAGTACATCGACCACGGCGAGCGACTCTCGCGGCGCCCCGGCCAGAGGTCTTCTACCGAACTCGTCTATGGTGGAGCGCTCGCAGCTACGACAATCGCCTTGTCGTATCTAGGCACTTCTTATGCTATCCAGTGGAGCTATCGACGAGGCCGATGCTTCGGAGTTGTCACGGAAGTTGCATTAGCATGGACCTGTTTAGCGTCTCGCAATCTGCACGACGAGGCCACCGCGGTTATCGATGCGCTTGAAGCGGATGACGTAGTGCGAGCTCGTAAGAGACTGGCAAGGATCGTAGGACGCGACACAGAGCATCTCGATGAGCAGGAGATCTGCCGGGCAGTAATCGAAACCATTGCGGAGAGCGCTTCCGATGGCATCATGGCTCCGCTCTTTTATATGGCCTTGGGAGGCGCTCCGCTCGCTATGGCTTATAAAGCGACGAACACACTCGATTCCATGATCGGCCATGCAGATGAAAACTACTTTTATTTTGGGAAAATTGCAGCACGCCTGGATGATATTGCTAACTTCCTGCCATCCCGTCTTACTGCACTGAGTATCGCCGCAACTACTACTCTTATCCCGAAGACTAGTTTCTCCTCAGCCCTGACTACATGGAACCGTGATGGAGGCAAGCATAAAAGTCCGAACGCCGGACAGCCCGAGAGCTCCATGGCAGGAGCCTTGCAGGTGAGGCTTGGAGGAAAAAACTTTTACGACGGAGAGCCAATCGAAGCTCCCTTGATCGGCGAGGCCTTTGCATCTCCATCGATAGAGCACGCCAAGCGGGCGATTCGAGTTGTCTCGATTGTCTCCATCCTTGGAGCCGTTGCGGTTCTCCTACTGAGAGGACGACGGCGATGACCAGCGGACAGACGAAGCAAGAACCGATGCATGGCGGCCAGTTGCGCAGTATCTCCGCGACCTATGGAATCGCGCTCGACGACCTCATCGACTTCAGCGCAAACATCAACCCGGCAGGCCCACCCGCCTCTGTCATCCAGGCAATACACGCGTCGCTTGCGGACCCGCGAACGCTGACGAACTATCCCGACCTTGAACTTGCCGAGCTGAAACAGAGCATCGCAGATCAAAATGGAGTAAGGCCCGAACATATATCCGTTGCCAACGGCTTCGTCCCCCTGCTCGATGCAGCCCTGCGCTCGCTTCGCATCAAGCGCTGCCTGCTTCCCGTTCCCTGCTTCAACGAGTACCAGCGGACGCTTGAGAATCTGGAGATTGAAGTCGTCCCCTATCTGCTATCGCAGGAAAACTGCTGCTCTTACAATCCCGATGCCCTCTTCGAATCGCTTCAATCGAACGAGTGCGATGCGATCCTGTTTGCGAATCCCCAAAACCCCACTGGAGTCGTCAGCAATCAGGCCTCCATGAGACGACTCATCGAGAAAGCCGCGCAGCATCGGATCAATATATTTCTGGATGAGGCATTCATCGATTATTGCCCGGACAACTCGCTCTCGCGTGACGCGATCGGTTTCTCGAACTTAATCGTATTTCGCTCAGTAACGAAATTTTTCGCAGTTCCCGGACTGCGAGTGGCCTACGCCATCTGCAATTCTTCTCGAACGCAGGCGATTCATCGCTACATCGCGCCATGGCCTGTCACAAAGCTTGCAGCGGATGCAGTCTGTGCGGCACTGAGCGACCGCGACTACGAAGAACGATCCCGTGTTGAGAATGAAACGTGCCGCGCATGGCTGGTCCGCGAGCTTCACCGACTGGGCATCGAGACCTATCCTTCGAGCACTAACTTTCTTCTGCTCAAACTTCCCCCGGAGATCGAAGCATCGCTACTTCGGGAGAAGATGATTCGCGAGCAGAAGATCGTCCTTCGCTCGTGCGGTAACTTCGAAGGACTCGATCCCGGCCACCTGCGAACGGCTATCCTCTCACAGGTGCAGAACGAAAGACTTGTCCGGGGTCTCGAACAAGTCTTATCGACTCTCCAATAAGAGCTACCAAAGTGGGTATGGCTTCGCCTTCCGGTCAAAGTACATCTGGTACGGGAAGCCTTCGTTGTAAGCATAGAACGGACGGAAACGAAGCCGGATGTTCTTTCCGTCCGGGCGTTCGACGCGATACATCCCCGGCACAGCCGGAGCGGAAAAATGCGATGCCAGCGGACTATCGTCCGCAATCAGCAGCTTATTCAGAGCCTCGTCATCGCCCGGAAGAATGAAGTCAGGATCGTGGTAGTCATAGTCCAGAGCAAGCACAACAGGCCCACGCACAACCGCAACACGATCCGGGTTCTGCTGATCGACAGCTTCCATCCGCAGAAGCATGGGGACATGAATCTCTACCTTGTCTCCGGGGTTCCACTCGCGTGACAGGCTCGCCCATGTGCCGGGCTTGCACGCAACGGATGCAGCAGCTCCATTCACCTTGATCGACATGTTCTGGCACCACTCCGGAACCCGGAACCGCAAATCGAACTTCTTGCGCTGCTTCATGTCGAAGCTCAACGAAACCATGTCCTTCAGCGGATATTCCGTCTGCTGAGTTACTTTGATCTCGTCTCCCTGATGCTTCCAGCTCAATTCCGAAGGAACATATAAGTTGACATACAGCCCGGATGAATCCTTGAAATAAATAAGGTTGTAATAGTCCGCAAGATTCTGAAAGTAAGTTCCCGAGCAACAGGTGAAGTTATCCCAGCGATCGACCTTCATTCCTCCCGAAACGCGGTAGTCGGAGTAATAAAAATTGCGTCCGCCTTCCGTCACCGGAAGCGAAGCTCCAACGCCGTTATAGAAGAGTTTCTCGATCCAGTCCCCGTAACGGGCCTCGCCCGTGAATTGCATAAGATGCTGAGACATTTTGAAAGCTCCCCACGTGCCGCATCCCGTCTCAAACGTATCAGACCTCGTATCCAGGGCTTTACCAAGGCTTCCATCCGGAGCCATAAAGCGTTCGTTCGGCCCATAGCCGCCCGTTGCATAACACTGCCGCCGCTGCATGTAGTCGTAGGCATTTTTCAGAACACGCAGGGTCTCCGGATCGCCACTCACGGCGTAGTACATTGCTGCACTGCTGAAGGTATTCACATGGCTGAAGGCATGAACTCCATGAGCATCCGCCGGATCTGCCGTGGCCGCAAACTTATTCCAATAACTCGGATAGAGCCATACCTCGGCAAAGCTCTTATACTTCGGATCGCCCGACACCTGGTAAGCCCGATATAGATTTTCCGAGAGCTTGTACCACTCCCCCGGCTTACCCGAGTAGTAGACATTATCTTCTTTGATAGCCGGCATTCTTTCGCGACTTAGATTTTTCTCCGCCCATCTGGTACTTTTCTCCAGCAATGCCATCGCGGTCTTATCCCCCACATAGACATGCATATCCACCAGACCGCAGTTCAGCTTTGCAAACTCCACTCGCGGATTATCATCCGGGCCAATCGTCTTCGCCCATTCGTTCAGCAGATAGGTCGCCTTGTCGCGATAAGCCACGTCTCCCGTGGCACGGTATAGACGCGACATCGCGCTCATCCAATCGCCCAGCAATCCGCCCGTGCTCCTCGCCGCCCATCCTCCAAGCGTCTTACCCGGAGCGGGCAGCCCCGCCGCCGCACGAAAACCGTGCAGAATATCGTCATCCGAAAGCCCCAGATAGTAGCTTCTCGCGACCTCCACCTGATTCTGCCATCGGCTCTTCAGCAGCCGAACCCCTTGAAACTCGAACGACTCCATTTTGACCGCGGGCTGCGTATCCGCAAATGCGGAAGAGCTATGCGAAGCATAGGCCAGCGTTGCAACCGTAGACGAGGCAGTCTTCAAAAAATCGCGGCGAGAAATACGATGGTTCATACTATCTCCTGACTAATTTTAAAATATCGACTTATAAAAATCGGAAACTAACTTACTCGCCACTCCAGAAGCCCCAACTCACGCCACTCCATATCCTTCGTAAGAAACATAGCTGCCGGAGGTCCGATCTCGCCCGCCTTGTACTGCTTCACCTGCGGCTCAATCTCCAGCCGGATCGCCGTAGTAGTCACCGGCTTGAACGACATCGTATTGAACTGGTCTTTGCTGACACTGTACGCCGCAAGATTCTCCACCGGTCTCCACGCATCCCCGTCCTTATAGAGAACCCGCCACGACACAGGCGCGTGGCAGAATCTGCGGTCATCGAACCAGTACACCTCCGTCGAGCTGACCTGTTTCGGCTGCTTGAACTCATACTCCACCCACGCAGGAGAACCCGTCTCCGGCCTCATCCTGAAGTACAGATTCGACTCATCGGCCGAGCTCAACGGGTCCTTGCCATCGTAAAGCGCCCGAATATCATCGTTCTGATCGTTATAGCCGGTCCACTTCTTCTCCACTCCCCCGGACGTCCGCACCGCGCCAATCGTCGCCGCAGGCTGCGGGTCGAACCACGCGCCCTCCGCTGTACGCGGCATCCATACCGCCATCTCGCCCATGCCGCGATTCGACCACGCATAATAAGGAATCGCCACCAGCCGATGCGGCCTCGTCTGCAACGCACCGCCGTTCCCGACGCGGCCAACCGCCTGCACCGACGCCTCAATCACCTCCACCCCACCCAGAAGGTTCGCGTCCCACCGAGCCTTGAAGCTCGTCTGCTTCGGAATGAAGATGTTCAGTGCGTGCCCATCGTTATCCGGCCACTCCGCGCAATAGACGAACGGCCCCCGTTGCAGCGCAATCCTTCCGCGATCTTCCTTCGCCTCGTCCCGCGACTCCACCAGCCGAACCGGCATCGGCAGCGCAAGCTCGATCACATCGTTCTTCCTCCACTCGCGTTCCATCCGAACATATCCCTGCTCCAGCCGGATCGCCACCGGCCTTCCATTCACCGAAACACGCGGCGTCTCCGCCAGCTTGTCCGCGAAACGATACAGATCGCCCGGCATCACCTCGTTCCTCGCCCACCCCGGCACGCGCACCAGAACCGCAAATCTCCCCGTCTGCTCCGGATCAACTGTGATCTTCACCGCTCCATCCCACGGGTAGCGCGTCTCCTGCTTCAGGCTCACCACGCGGTCTTTCAACTTGATCTTCGCGCTGCTCCCCACAAAGAGATTCACATAGATCGAGTCCTCCGAGCGAGCATAGATATAGCTCCCCAGCGACGCCGTCAGACGAACCACATTCGGCGGACAGCAAGGCACATCGATCCACTCGAACCGCTCATAGTTCCCGAACGACTTCAGCGGATTCTGATAAAAGAAGCGATCCCCCTTCATCGACACGCCCGTAGCGAATCCGTTGTACAGAATCCGCTCCATCACATCGATGTACTTCGCATCGCGATGCAGCAGAAACATCTTCTGGTTCCAGACGATGTTTCCATACGAAGCGCAGGTCTCGTTCCACGCGCTCAGGTTCGGCAGATCATAATCGCCGCCGTACTGCTCGTGAAAACGGATCGACCCGATGCTTCCAGTCACGTAGGTCTTCTTATAAACCGCATCCTGCCAGATCTTTTCACTCGCAGCCGCGTACTCCGGGCTGCCTGTCAACGCCGCCATCTCCGTTAGCGGAATATAGAGGAACGTGGCGCGCACGCAGTGCCCTACGGCCTCATCCTGTTCAATCACCGGCTTATGGTCCTGCGCATAGGTCGGATCGATCGCGTACTCGCCCGTCCTCACAACCCCCGGCTTGCCTCGCGAATCCAGAAAGAACCTCGCCGTCTCCAGCAGCTTCGGGTCACCCGTCTCCTTGTAGAGTTGGAGCAGCCCGATCTTCTGCCCCTCATGCTGCGAGATGTAGACCTTCTTCCCTTCCCCGAAGTTCGCCTCGATGACCTTGCAGTCCTCAAGCGCCGAATCCAGCATCTTGCGCTTACCCGTCGCGCGATAGTACGCGACCGACGCCTCCAGAAAATGTCCCGGCAGCCGCACCGCTCTATCCGGGTCGGCAAGCCTCGGTTTAATCGCCTCCACCATCGAGTCGATGATCTTGTCCGTATACTCCTCCAGCTTCGGGTCCGGCTGTTTGGCCAGCATGTAGGCCGCGCCCTCCACCAGCTTCGACGCGCCAAACGGGTCCGCCCGCTTCATCCGGTCGTAGCAGTGCCAGATCGAGACCTCGCGATTGACCTTCATTCGCGGAGCCCAGAACTCGTCCGTCACGTCCACATCGGTCAAGGGAACTTCCTTCACCATGTTGGCCGGCTCAGGCTCTGCGGCCCATGCCATTGCGTTGAACAGTTGAATCCCGGGTAGCAAAGAGCCACCAAAGACAAGCAGCGTCCTGCGGTCAATCCCCTTGGAGGTCTCGCGGGAGGAAGAATCAGCCATCTGGATTTCCTGTTCTTTAGGAGTTGTAAGTATGGCGTGAATTCTACCAAGCCTCTGACGAACTCTGCTTCGCCCAGACCGTCGCAACCGCCCGGCAAAAATCACTGTCAAGCCCCGGAAACGCAAATCCCCGCGTCAATCCTGAGCAATTCATGTGGCGTACTAGTTTGCCCAGTCCTTTAAAATAGAAAGAGGCAAAGAAAAAGCTCCGGCGCTCCGGGGCTTTTTCTTTGCCTCAAAATACGTTCCGCAAAATTGGATCAAACCGGGGAGTTAACTACTAAAATAATAACCAGGCAATCAACTTTCAAACTGAGAAAATATCGAAGTCCAAACCTAAGCCTCATGAATAGAATACTTTGCGCAATATCTGGCGGGGGGGGGGACTCACCCCAGGGCAAGCTCTTTGTTCCGCAATAGCCCCACCACGGCGTCCAAAGCCTCGCCCCAGCGCTCTTCGGCGTTCTGCGGATCGTGCCCCAGCGCCTTGATGTAGAGGCTCACTGCAAACCCTTCCTGCGGTCCCGTCAGGTCGACCAGCGCCGGGCGAAGCACGCAGTCCAGCATCGCAAACGGATGATCCAGCCCCGTGGCATGGCGCATCAGCCGGTGCAGCATCTGCTCCTGCTGGTGGAACGAGGTGAAGATCGACCGCTCGCGCCACAACAGGTCAATGTAGCTGGCGAAACCCGCCGGAGCATCCTCGGCTTCGTGATCCAGCTCCAGCCGCAGCGTCTCCAACTCCTCGGAGTCCATCGGCCACGCGTCGCACTTCGCTGTAAACACGGGTGAGCGCGATGCGTTCAACGCGCGCAACGCATGGAGCAGCGCCGGATGTTGTTCCGCCTCGCTGATATGGTCCAGGTCATAGGGATTCTCGCGCAGATCGACAAACTGATAGGACGCCCCCGACCAGGGCACCACCAGCACAGGATCGTCCGCCGAACATTCCACCGACCATTCAGAGAGCATAAACTTCTATCATACAAAGCTTTCCGGGCAAGCCGATCAGAACGCTCAGGCGCGATCGAGCAGGAACCGCAGCAGCGTATGCTCCGCCCAGTATCCGTCGTAGCCCCGGCCAGCATCCGGCTGCGCCAGAAACGCGCAGTGTCCGCCACGCGCCGTCTCGATCAACGAGACGTTCGGATTCGCGAGCAGTTTCGCCCGGCTCTCGTCCGTCAGGCGGATAAACGGATCGTCCAGCGCGTTCAGCACCAGCGCAGGAACGGCGATACGGTCGAGAACACGAGCAGCGGCGGCTCGATAGTAGTAGTCATCGGCCCCGGCAAAGCCCGAGTACAGCGCAGTAATCTTGTCGTCGAATTCGCGCAGCGAATGAATGCCGTCTGCACGATGCGGATCATAAGCCCGAGGAAACAGCCGGGCCTTCCTGCGAAACCGCTTCAGCAGCGCACGCAGGAACTTGATCTCGTAGACGCGGTTCTGCGGCTCGTGCAGCGCGTCGGCCGAAGGCCCAAGGTCGATCGCGGGCGAAACCCCGATCACTGAGCGAAGCTCCGCCGGCGCCCCGGCCCCCAGATCTCCCGCCAGCTTCAGCACCAGGTTTCCGCCCATCGAGTAGCCGATCAGAGAGACCGAGCGCAGCCCATGCCGCGCAACAAAAAATTTCATCACTGCCAGCACGTCGCTCGAAAGCCCCGAGTGATACAGCGTAGGCGTCAGCCCCTCGGTTCCGCCGCAGTTCCTCATATTCATGCGGACAATGTTGCAGCCCGCCCGCCAAAGCTTGCTGGAGTTCCCGATCACGTACTGCGAGCTAGAGGAGCCTTCGAGTCCATGCACAATGATCGCCGTAGGCCGCGCCGCCCGCACCGCCTCCGGCTGCCAATGGCTGTCGCACCGCACCCGGCTGGCAATCTGGCTGGCAGTGGCAGGCCATACCTCGACCATCTCGGTCTCCGGAGCGGGCAGGTCGTTCACGCGGTGCAGGTAGTTGCCCACAATGGTCTGCAAGTGGCCGTTGCGCAGGTAACGCCGCGGCTCGAACTCCGCGGCGTGTACAGCAATGGATTCCAACTCGACGGCAGGCATCAACCCCTGCCTCCCCTACTGCCGATCAACTCAAAAGACGCACCCGCACAGAAGCTGGGCTTACAGCCCAAGGTTCCGGCACAGATGCGCGTCATGGAAGAGGGTACGAGAGCCGATGCTTGGGAGACGCTGGACAAAGTAGAGCCGCAGGATTAAGTTTTCGAAGAGTTCAGGGCCACGAGATATAAACTCCGCACGCTGATTCTAAACCAACGATACGATACCGCAACCAATACCCGCTATAATCTCACGCATGACGAGCCGGACAGAATACTTCCTTTGGGCGTTCAAACGATCTCTTCGTGATAACCAAGCTGCGAATGCCTGCCCGGCCTGCGGAGCAACCAACAATCTCGTCGTACACCGCAAGTATGGCGTAACCGCTCTACGGGAATGCCGGAACTGCTCACTTCGGTTTCGTACACCGAAGGACGATCCGGAAGAGATGAAAACCTTTTATGTTGACGAAATATACAAGCAAGGTTTCACTACCGATTTGCCATCCGATGCAGAATTGCAAGCCATGATGAGCAATCGGTTCTCCGGAACGGAAAAGGATTTTGGATATCGGATCGACACACTCACCGCCGCTGGTCTAAAACCAGGTTCACGCATTCTGGATTTCGGCTGCTCGTGGGGGTACGGCAGTTGGCAGATGAGACAAGCCGGATTCGAAGTATTCTCCTTTGAAATCGGCCGGGAACGTGCACGCTACGCAAGAGAAAAGCTTCAGTGCACCATGGTCAGCGACCTGCAGACACTGCATGGAAAAGTTGATTGCGTTTTCTCTTCCCACGTCATTGAGCATCTTCCGAACCCACGGATTTTATTCGATGAAGCGGAGAAGGTTCTGCGTCCGGGAGGTCTCTTTGTCTGTTACTGCCCAAACGGAGCAATGGAACGAGAGAAAAAAGACACGAGTGCGTATCACCGGAACTGGGGCAAGGTGCATCCGCTCATGTTGACGCCGGAATTTCTGAAAGGTGAAGCTCAAAAGCGCGGCTTCGAGCAATATGCTTTTTGGGGCAGTCCAGCAAGCAAGGACGACATTGCCGCTTTTCGTGGTGGAGCACTTGAAGGCTCCGAACTGCTGATGATAGGCCGCCGACCTTAAGCTCTTGATCGTGTAGGACTCAAGGAAACACTTATCGCTGAATAGAACTCAGGCACCTCCAGGCAGGGGAGAACCCAGCCGGAGGCTGTATGAATATGCGTCATGGATGAGGATACGAGAGCTGATGCTTGGGAGACGCTGGGCAAGGTAGGGCCGCAGCGCTGACTTCTCGGAAGGTTTGGGGCGGCTAGTGGGGTTCGAACCCACGACATCCGCTGCCACAGAGCGGCGTTCTGCCACTGAACTATAGCCGCCGTATACTGGAATTATAGCATCGGAAGCCTGCGGAGCAACACGCAGAAGCGAGAGAGAGGGATCATGTCCTTTGCCGCGAAGCCCGAGGTTCTATCCCCCCGCCTGAAGCGCGCCGAAAAAGCGTTCGACGACGAAAGCCTCGACCTGCTCTCCCATGTTCTCGACGACTTCATCCGCATCCCCGGCACCTCCATCCGCTTCGGCCTGGACGGCATCGTCGGCCTCATCCCCGGTATCGGCGACATCATCGGAGGCATCGCCTCCTGCATCATCATCATCGCCGCCTGGATTCGCGGCGTCTCCTACGTCGTCGTAGCCCGCATGGTGGCCAATCTGGCCATCGAGGTCCTCATCGGCATGATCCCCATCTTAGGCGACATGTTCGACATAGCCTGGCGCGCCAACCGCCGCAACTACGCCCTGCTGACCGGCAGCCTGCATGAGCCGCGTAAGAACACCATCCAGAGCTGGATCTTCCTGGCCTGCCTCTGCCTGCTCCTGCTCGCCCTGATCCTGCTTCCCATGCTGCTGCTAACCTGGCTCTTCAAAGACGCCGCACACAAGCTCTTCGGCACCCTATAGCCCCCTCAAAAAACAATGCGCTAAACTAGATAAAGTCGGGGCGTAGCGCAGTCTGGTAGCGCATCTGCTTTGGGAGCAGAGGGTCGGGGGTTCGAATCCCTCCGCCCCGACCATTTACTTTCAATTACTTAGACGAATGGGTGCAGATGCAGATGGGCTAAGGTATGCCGCCCCCCAATTCTGCTCCATTCACCAGCAGAACTATCTGCCCGGCGATGAGTGCCGCGAATGCGTTTGTGCCTCGCGCTTATCTTCGGCAACAGCCTGCACGTACAGATACAGAGTGATGTCATGCCGTTGCATGACGCATCAGCTTTTGCGTCGTCTTCACGATTGAGTTGGAGGACATCAGAAGCAATGCAGCGGCACATCTGAAGGCACGCTAAAGGTTCGGAAGCGCAAGTATGAGCTTCATCAATTCGGCTTGCCGGCGCGATCCGGTTTTGGCCAGTACCCGCTTGGTATGGAACCGCGCTGTTTCATAAGCAATCTTGAGCTGATCGGCAATTTCGCGTGCGCTTCTTCCTTCACCAAGCAGATCGGCGATACGGGCTTCCATAGGTGAGAGACCATATAGAACACGGAGCAAAGCCGCTTTGGAGGCAGAGCGACGAGAGGGATCTCCCAGAAAAACCAGCGCGGCCAACGCCTCCATTCCCAAAAGCGATGACCGATGAGGAACAATCGTGAGTTGCAAGGGTGATCCGTTCAGGCGTGGCACCAGAATGGCCGCTGGAGCAGAAACGGTAAAACTGCTGGTGATGACATCCCGGATGGCCGCCTGAAGACGTGTATTCTCTTCAATCTCCCGAAGATAGAGCTGCCCATTCGATGCTCGGATGCCGTCGCCCGTGCGAAGCAAAGATTCCGCCTCTTTGCTTGCAAGGATAACCTTGCCTTTGCGATCCAGGCCAATGACGGCGTGCTCATAGGCCTCCAATGCGGTCTCTATCCCCAACAGATGAGACTGCATCTGTGTCATCTGGATGTGGAGCGAAAGTGCACGCTGTAGATGGGGCAGCAGTGTTTGGTAGACCCTCCCCTCGTGCTCTTCAAACGGGCCACTCTGTTTGGGCCGCTGGCAACTCAGATAGGTGGCGGGCAAATTGCCACTGAGAGGGATCTTGATCCCCATACTGTGGTGCATCCTGTAGGGCCTGAAGAAATCGTTGTAAAACTCGCTTTTCTCCAGATGAACGTCGGGCAGAGCCCGATTGCCATAGCGAACTTCGCCATCCGCAAAATGACGGTCGCAGGCCGCTGCCAGTGGGTTGATCGAAGCGTAGTAATTGACGTATGCATCCCATGCGTTTGGATCTATCCTCGCCCTCGAGACGAGGTTCTCTCCAGGAAGGTGGGCGAAGAGAGTCATGGATTCTCCATGAATCGCCTCAGACATCCCATCCAGAACGGAACTCCACAGCTCCGGCTGTTGCACGGCGGCATAGATCGTTTCGATCAGGTTAAGCAGATTTTTAGTGCTTCCAAAGGCGACTTCCGAGTCTTCGAGCGTGGGGGGCATCGGTATCAGGGCCTTCTCCAGATGAACTGAAGTAAAAAGCAAAATATTTGCGGACTTGCGTCATTATCCGATGTCACGAGGAGATCGGCAATAGCTCCCATTTGGGTTAAGCGGATTCCATCGCAGACATGTGAAAGTTGCCCTATCTGACTTAAAGGGAGTTTCCTCGTGCAAGGTTTTTCTGAGTTGAGAAGTTGCCGTACTGTTCGTCGTTCTTCCGGTCTGTTCTTCTGTGGGGTCCTCTGTCTTCTGCTTGCCATACCCTATGTTGCGTCTGCACAGAGTGCCCCGGTAGTCACCACGACCCAACTCACTGTCCTGTCAGGCGGCAGCGCAACCGGATCGGTGCAGGCCAATACCCCGGTCACCCTGCAGGCCACGGTCATTGCCGCCAACAACACGCAGGTCATTCCCGGACAGGTGATCTTCTGTGACGCCTCGAACGATAAGGTCAGCAAAGGCATCATGGCAGACTGCGTGGTCCCCATTGCCACGGCACAGACCAAGGGCCATACCGAACAAACCGGCAACGGCCCCACCAGCTATGGCCAGGCCAGCATTACGATCTACCCTGCCGCGGGCAACCGCCGCTATGAGGCCGTCTTTCTTGGCAACAGCCATTACAAGATCAGCTCCAACACCACCACTCTGACGGTGACTGGAGCGGCCGCGACCACCACGAGTCTTGCCGTCAGCGGATCGTCGCCCAACTACAGCCTGACCGCCACCGTGAATACACCCGGTTTTAGCGCCGCGACCGGGAGCGTCGACTTCAATGACACGACCACCGGAGCCAGCCTCGGATCGGTCGCTCTGAGCCAGGCCACTGCCGTCAGCTCGCTTGCTATCACCTCCCAGCCCCAAAGCAGCGATAACGGCGCGTGCAGCATTACCTCAGGGGACTTCAATAACGACGGTATTGCCGATTTTGCGGTCGGCGTCGGCGATTGCGTGGGTCCGGATGGCAGCAAGTCCGTTGCCGCTCTGCAGATCCTTCTTGGCAAGGGCGATGGCACCTTCACCTCTGGCACCTCCCTATTTCAGAACAACAATGTCACAGCAGTGACTGCCGGCGACTACAACAATGATGGCTTCGTCGACCTCATCGCCGATGCTGACAATCGTTACTTCCTGGCCGGTAACGGCAATGGCAGTTTCAGCGCAACGAGCCTGGGGAACTCTTGTGGTTCCGTGAACATGCTGACTGCGGACTTCAATGGAGACGGCAATCTGGACTTCGCTGTGAATTGCCCATCGACACAAAACAACAGCGCCGGTGCCACCCAGATCTATCTGGGCGGTGGCAATGGCTCCTTCACTGCCGGTGCAAGTGTCCCCGCTGGGGGGTATACCCTCAATGCCTTCGGCAGTGCGGATTTCAATAGCGACGGTTTTCCCGACTTAGTTATAGGCAGCGCGGATTTCAGTTCCATCGCCGTTTACCTGAACGACGGCACCGGAAGCTTTCAGGCCGGGACTTCATTCCCTGTGCCGAGCAGCGGCATTGCTCTTGCAGTAGGAGACTTCAATGGCGATGGCAATGCAGATGTAGTCATCGACAGCGAAGAACAAGTAGAGCCAGGCGCCCCCGACATCTCGCTCCTCACTCTAGAGCCAGGCAATGGCAATGGAACCTTCGGCCAGCCTGTCGCGACCAATATCACCGGTGTCCAAAGCAACACAGATGGATTCTCCATGGTCGCCGCCGATTTCAACGGCGACGGGATTACAGATCTCGGCATGATCTCAGGCAACAATACCGCTCCAGACGTGGGCTCCGTTCTGGCCCTGGGTTCCGCTTCCGGCAGCTTCCGCATCTCTGCCTCCGTCCTTACACAGGAGACCGGCGATCCCGATTATTTTCCGGGTGCAGTTGGCGACTTCAACAAAGACGGCATCCCCGACATCCTCATCTCCAGCAGCGACATGACTACCGCCTACGCCATCGCCGTCGGCCAGAATTTTACCCAGACGGCGACGCTCTCTCCTGTGAACCCCATTGGAGCGGGCACTCACAATGTCACGGCCAGCTACGGTGGTGACACGATGACCACAGCCAGCACCTCAGCCGCCATCAGCCTGACCGCGGCGTCCGCCGCTACCACGCTGGCGCTTGCTGCCGCACCAACTTCGGCCACCTTTGGCTCGCAGGTTGTACTCACCGCCACGCTGACGCCTTACGCATCCGGTCAGCTCACCACGGATAACGAGCCGAACAATATAGTGTTTCTGAACGGAAACCAGGCTATTGGCACGGCCACGCTTAAGACCGGCCTAGCTACCCTGAACCTTACCTCATTGCCTGTGGGCGCTAACAGCATCACAGCGCGATACACGGGAGATGCGAACTTCGCAGCATCCACCTCTTCGGCTGTTACCGTAACCATCTCGCAATCCGCAAACCTCCCGACGGCCCCCACACTCACACCCTCATCACTGACCTTCAGCGGCACAACGGTCGGCTCTACCAGCGCGGCGCAGAGCATCACCGTCCGGAACACCGGCACTGTGGCCCTCAACATCAGCTCCATCGCGGCCAGCGCGAACTTTGCTCAGACCAATACCTGCGGCAACAGCTTGGCCGCAGGCGCGAGCTGCACCGTCAGCGTGACCTTCTCACCTGCCTCAACCGGCAGCCTTACGGGCACACTTACCATCACGGACAATGCCGCTTCGCAAACACAAACCGTTGCACTCTCCGGCACCGGTACTGCTGCGAGCATCGGCATTACCGCCACCAATGTTCCTGCCGGAGGCTTTACCATTTCCACCTCCGGGACTACGGCCATCCTTCTTTCCATTACGCCTCCGTCCGGCTACACCGGCAGTATTCCTGTCACCTGCCACGTCACTTCCAAGAGCACTGGCACCGTATCCAACACGCCTACATGCATCGTGAATCCCTCTACCGTCAATGCCACTGGTGGCGGAGCACTCACAACATCGCTAACCATTACCACCGGCGGGCAAAGTGCGCAGCTTGAGCACTTCAATCGTTCCAGCGGCATTGCTCTGGCAGGTCTGCTACTTGGTGTGTGCTTCATTCCTCGCCGACGTTGGAATGGCGCTCTTCTGGCTATCCTTTGCACCTTCATACTCGGCTTCGCTGCGGGCTGCGGTGGCAGTAGCAACAACAATCCTTCAAGCCCTGGCGGAACCACTTCCGGCAACTACACAGTAACGATTACTGCAACAGCGGGCAGTGCGACCGGTTCGGCCGATCTCCCCTTTATCGTCCAGTAATCTACCCTCAACCCATAACATGCGAAAGCGGCCTCTATCAGAGGCCGCTTTCGCATGTTCCCTTGGTCGGGCAGCTTTCCTCTCTGGCTCGATTGTGTATCTTCAGTTTTTTGGGATGACGACGAAGGGCCCTGGTTCAAGTTGTGGATCATGTCCCAGGAATGCCGGGCGCCGCACCGCAGGCGACGCGAAGGCAAGATCCCACGCCGGAGAC
>JAATEV010000116.1 GCA_015655585.1 Terriglobales bacterium
CGCGCAAAAGATACCATCATCGTTACAGATGTAGGCCAGCACCAGATGTGGGAGGCCCAGTACTACAAGCACGACAACCCGCGCACCCTCGTCACCTCCGGCGGCCTCGGCACCATGGGCTTCGCGCTTCCCGCCGCCATCGGAGCCAAGGCAGCCTGTCCCGAAAAAGACGTCTGGGTCGTAGCCGGAGACGGCGGCTTCCAGATGACCGCCTCTGAGCTCTCCACCATCGTGCAGGAGAACCTCCACATCAACATCGCCGTCATCAACAACGGCTTCCTCGGCATGGTCCGCCAGTGGCAGGAGGCCTTCTACGACAAGAACTACGCCGCCTCGCCCATCCTCTCGCCTGACTTCGTAAAGTTAGCCGGGGCCCACGGAATCGAGGGCGCACACGTAAGCCAGCGCAAGGATGTAATCCCCACGGTTACAAAAGCCCGCACCGGCTCCGGCCCCTTCCTTATCAACTTCTCCGTCGAAAAAGAAGACGGCGTCTACCCCATGATCGCGCCCGGCTCCGCCCTGCACGAGATGGTCCGCCGTCCCCAGAAAGACCCCTTGCTCGAAACCCCGGAGGATGAATAATCCTCCGCAACCATCACCCGGCCGTTGTTCGGCAGATAGGACAAAAAAGATGCTCCTTCCCTTCATGACCTCAGTCCCATTTATGACCTCAGTCATCGAACGATCCGGAGTGACGGTACGTGCCGCTTCCTTGCTCCTCTTCGCCCTCGCACCGGCCGCCGCAAAGCCCCCGGCAAAAGTGCCTGAGAAGACACCAGAGCCATTCGTCACCATCCGAATCATCAACGCAAAAACCGGCCAGCCGGTCATCGACGAGAAACTTAACGTGGCGCTACGCTCCGACCAGATCGGCTCCGTAGCTATGGCAACTGACAAGAAAGGACTGATCGAGGTGAAGACCGGCAACGCAACCATCATCCGCATTCTCTCGAACATGTACGCCGACTGCCGCCCACGCCAGGAGCTCTACACCGACTACCCGCTGATCGCCGTACGCAACACCGGCATCACCACCGGCAATCTATGCAGCGACCTCCGCCATCGCCCCACTCCCGGCGAGCTGGTCCTGTACGAGATCCCAAGAACCTTCATACCCGCAGGACCGATCCAGCACTGATGAGCGCGACCCAGACATTGCCCGAACTCGTCCAACTCGAAACCCAGCGCCTCGTCCTGCGCCGCTGGCAGCAGAGCGACCGCGAGCCCTTCGCCGCCATGAGCGCCGACATCGCGGTCATGCACTTCTACGCCGCGCCCATGACGCGCAAAGAAAGCGACGAATCCGTAGATCGCTACGTCGCCGGGTTCGAAAAAAATGGCTTCAGCTTCATGGTCGCAACCCTCAAAGAGACGAACGAGTTCGCCGGAATCATCGGAGCGCAGATCATGCGCGACATCGTCCCCAACCTGCCCCAACCCGCAGTAGAAATCGGCTGGCGGCTAACCCAATCTGCCCAAGGCCAGGGCCTCGCCACCGAAGGCGCGCAAGCCGTAATCCAGTGGGCCTTCGAAGAGCGCGAACTAAACGAGATCGTAGCCGTAACCGTGCCCTCGAACCCCGCCTCGCGACGCGTCATGGAAAAGCTCGGCATGACCCATCGCCCCGAGTTCGACTTCGATCATCCCCGAGTCCCCGCAGGCCACAATTACCTGCGCCACACTCTCTACAGTTTGAGCAATCCCAAATCCTCAGAGGTCCCATGCTCCATACCTTCGTAGCACTCGTAAGCGACAAGCCCGGCGCTCTCACCCGCGTAGCCTCGCTGTTCCGCCGCCTGAGCATCAACATCGTCTCCCTCACCGTAGGCGAGAGCGAGCGCCCCGACGTCTCCCGCATGACTATCGTCTGCGAGGCCCCCGAGAACGCCGCGCACCGCATCAAGGCCTCGCTCTACAAGCTCGAGATCACCGTCGAGATCGACGAGGTAGGCCGCAGCGAAGCCGTCATTCGCGAGCTCTGCCTCATCAAGGTAGCCGCCGGCCCGTCGCACCCGCTAGGCCAGCACTCCCGCTCGCAGATCTTCGAGCTGGCCAACGTCTTCCGCGCCCGCGTCGTCGATCTCGCTCCCGAGTCCATCATGCTCGAAATGACCGGTTCGGCCAGCAAGATCGAAGGCCTCATCCAGGTCCTCACCGAGAGCGGCTACACCATCCTCGAGGTCTCCCGCACCGGCCGCATGGCCATGCGCCGCGGACACCACACCGGCCGCGTCCTCAAGGCCCTCGGCACTCGCGGCCGCGAAGGCGATACCCTGCCCGACCAATTCTCCGAGGTCAACGAGGAAGAGGAGTAGCTCCTCTCCACGCGGCCTCTGCTCCGAATATCGAGCACATCCACACAGTCTCTCCAACACGCGTAAACTTTAAACAACCCGAAAAGGAAGAAGAACAGACAACATGGCAAAGGCATATCACGACGCAGACGCAGACCTCTCCATCATCCAGGGCAAGAAGGTAGCCATCATCGGCTACGGCTCCCAGGGCCACGCCCACGCCCTCAACCTCAAAGACTCCGGCGTCGA
>JAATEV010000093.1 GCA_015655585.1 Terriglobales bacterium
CGCGCCACTGCCAAAGCCGGCCCCTAGCTGCAAGTGCCAGTGCCAGTGCAACGGGAAGTCCCCGTGCAAGTGCAAGTGCAAGTGCAAGTCCAAGTGCAAGTGCAAGTGCAAGTGCAGGTGCAAGTGCAAGTGCAAGTGCAAGTGCAAGTGCAAAAACAACTGCAAACGCAGATTCCCTTCGGGAATGACAAAACAAAAAACAGGCGACAGCAGGGACAACTGCTTATGGGGTTTTGAATTGGGGTGGTCTAGCGGAGGCTGCTGCTGGATTTGGTGGGCAGGGTGAAGTGGAAGGTGGTGCCTTTGTCTTTGTCGCTGGTGGCCCAGATGCGGCCTCCGTGCTGGCTGATGATGCTGCGACAGATGGCGAGGCCGAGGCCGGTGCCGCCGATGGCGCGGGAGTCGGAGGCGTCGCCCTGCTGGAAGCGGTCGAAGATGTGTTCCAGCTTGTCGGAGGGGATGCCGGAGCCCTGGTCGCGGACCTCGAAGACGGCTTCGTTGTCGTCGAGGTTGCGGGCAGAGAGGTGAATCTCGCTGTCGGTGGGGGAGAACTTGATGGCGTTCGAGATGAGGTTGTGGAGGGTCTGGGTGATGCGGTCGGCGTCGGCCCAGACGTGGACTCCGGACGCGGAAGAGACGATGCGAGCGCAGATGTCCTGCTGCTCGCCTATGGCGCGGCGGAAGAGATCTTCGGCGCTGCACATAGCTCGCTGGAGCTGGGTTTTGCCGCCGGAGATGCGTTCGAGGTCGAGGATGTCGTTGACGAGGCGGACGAGGCGGTCGGAGTTGCTGATGGCGATGTCGAGCATCTGCCGAACCTTGTCGGGACGGTCGGAGAGCGCTCCCCCGGCGAGCAGTCCGAGGGCTCCGCGCAGTGAGGTGAGGGGGGTGCGGAGCTCGTGGGAGACGGTGGAGATGAACTCGTCCTTCATGCGGTCGAGGGCGCGGCGCTCGGTGGTGTCGGTGAAGGCGACGACGACGCCGATGGGCTTGAGACCGCCGGTCTCGTTGGGGTGGCCGTCGATCTGGGGGCGTGCGACGTACTCGACGGGGAAGCTGGTGCCGTCTTTGCGCCAGAAGACCTCGTCGGAGATGCGGGCGGTGTTGAAGTTGACGAGCGTCTTGTGGATGGGGGAGTCGGCAGCGGCGCAGGGGGTGCCGTCGGCGCTGGTGTGGTGGATGAGCTCGTGCATGTTGCGGCCGAGAAGTTCGCTCTGCTTGTAGCCGAGCATCTGGGCGGCGGCGTAGTTGACGACGGTGGCGTTGCCGTCGAGGTCGATGCCGAAGATGCCGTCGCCGACGGACTCGAGGATGGAGTCGGATTGTCGGGTGAGGACGCGCAGGCGTCCTTCGGCACGGACGCGGTCGGTGATGTCGATGCCGAAGCCGAGGACGTAGGGGGTGCGGCCGGGCATGGTGATGAGCTTGTTGCGATAGGCGACGATGCGTGTTTCGCCATTGGAGTGGGCGATATTCAGGATGCCCTGAATCTCGCCGGTCTCGCTGACTTTTTTGAGGTAGAGGGGGAGTTCGGCCCGGCGTTCGGAGATGATGAAGTCGTGAAGGTTCTTGCCGATCATCTCGTCAACGGTTCTGCCGAGGGTCTCGGCTCCGTGGGAGTTGATGCTGAGGATGACGCCGTGGAGGTCGTGGGTGCAGACCATGCCGAGGGAGCCCTCGACGAGCTGGCGGTAGCGGGCCTCGCTCTCGCGGAGTGTGGCTTCGGCGACGCGCTGGGTGGTGACGTCGATGCCGGTGCCGATGATGAAGGCGACTTGTCCCTGGGCGTCGAGCAGGGTGGTGGCGGACCAGGCGATGCGGCGGAGGCTGCCGTCGCGGTTCTGCCACTGGTTCTCGTAGGTGGTGGGGTAGCGGCCAGCGCGGATGCGTTCGAAGTTCTCGATGGCCTCGGGGATCTCGTGGCGGGGGATGAGCTTGTCCCAGATGTAGCGGCCGACGAGGGAGGCGAAGTCGTAGCCGGAAGCGGTCTCGCAGGCGCGGTTGAAGCGGACGATGCGACCGGCGGGATCGAAGACGGCGACCAGTGCGCCTACGGTGTCGAGTACGGTGGAGACGAAGTTGCGCTCGACGGTGAGGGCGGACTCGACACGCTGGCGGGAGCGGGCGGCGCGGTCCATCTGGAGGATGCGGCCGTTGAGCTCCAGCCGGGTGATGACCTGGCGGCTGAGGATGCTGAGAGCGGTGGATTGCTGAGGGGCGAGGGTGCGGGGGAGATGGTCGAGCACGAGCAGCGAGCCGATGTTGATGCCGCCGGGCGTGGTGAGCGGAGCGCCGGCGTAGAAGCGGTAGGGGCGGCCTTCGATCATGATGCCGTCGGGGGCGTAGTCGGGGAGGGTGCGGGCGTCGGCGATCTCGTAGACGGTATCGCCGAGGATGGTGGTCTCGCAGGGGAGGCTGCCGAGGGAGATCTCGTGGGATTCGATGCCGATGCGGGCGCGCAGCCAGATGCGGTCGAAGCTGATGAAGGAGATGGCGGCGACGGGGGTCTCGCAGATCTGCGCGGCCAGACGCACGACATCGTCCAGTACGGGATCGATGTTCGAGTTGAGAACCTCATACTGGTGGAGGGCCTCGATCCGCAAAGCTTCGTCTTTGACGAGAAGAGCGTTCATCTGGCAGATGTAATCGTAGGGAGGCGCAAGTCATTGCGCACTCCTACTTTAGTGGCAGCAGCAGTTATGGCTTGAGGGCGCAGCATTCGCCCGCGGAGGGTGGTTCGCTGGCGCTGGCGTCGAGGACGACCTTCCAGTCGCCGTTGGGCAGCTTCTTCCATGCGGTGAAGTAACGCCCCGTCATGACGATAGGCTCGCCGTTTTTGTCTTTGGAGCGGCTTTCGTAGTGTCCCCAGGTGAAGCCCATGTCGTTGGATGGGCCCATTTGCGCTCCCTGGGCGATCCAGGTGAGCTGGTAGGTTTTGGGGTCCCAGGTGGCCTGGGCCGCGATGGCGGCGCGTCCCAGAATGGGCGGGCGGCCGTTGTTGAGGAGGACGGCGTCGTCGGCAAACCATGAAGAGAAGGCCTTGCCTCCGCCACGCTCGACGGCCTGGGAGAAGCGGCCTTCGAGCTCCAGAAGCTGCAGGGCTCCGGGGGTGAGGATGGGCTGGGTGAGGGGATTGGAGATGCCGGGGGATTGGGTGAGCGCGTCGAAGCCGGGAACAAGCGGAGAGGAGCCGGAGCTGTTTTGCGCCGCGAGGGAAGAGACAGAGACGACACAGAAGAGGATTGCGGGAAAGGTTCGACGAAGCATGACAGGGAACGCGGTCCATTGCGAAACGTAGTTTCGGTGCGTGGAATTTATCGGGAAGGCTGGTATTCTTCGCACTTGATGCTTAAGACGAACGAGAGAGCGATTTTGTTGCTCGCCGCGGTTGTTCTGCTGACGGCGGGAGTGGCTGCCGGAGCAAGCGGTGCGGGGATGCACTGGATTGGGGTTGGGCTGCGATGCGCCGGGATTCTGCTGCTGGCGGTCTTTGCGGCGCGGCGGCGGTCGTTGACGGCCTGGATCTTTGTCGCGATGGTGGCGGGGGCGGAACTGGGCTTTGAGGCTCCGGCGCTGGCGGTGAGTCTGCGGGTGTTCAGCGATATCTTTCTGCGGATGATCAAGACGATTGTTGCTCCGCTGATTCTGGCTACGCTGGTGACGGGGATTGCGGGACATGGCGACCTGAAGAGCGTTGGGCGGATGGGGATCAAGAGCCTGATCTACTTTGAGGTGGTGACGGCGCTGGCGCTGGCGGTGGGGCTGGCAGCGATCAACCTGAGCCGGGCTGGCGTGGGGCTGGCAATGACCGGGGTGGCGGGGGAAGGTGCGGCGATGGCTACTCCTGCGCCTACGCACTGGCAGGATTTTCTACTGCATGTTTTTCCGGAGAATATCGCCAAGGCGGTGGCCGAGGGACAGATCTTGCAGGTGGCGGTGTTTGCGGTGTTCTTTGGGATTGCGCTGGCCTCGGTGAGTGAGGAGAGGCGCGCGCCGATGCTAAGGCTGTTCGAGAGCCTGAGCGAGGTGATGTTTAAATTTACGAATGTGGTGATGTACTTTGCGCCGATTGGGGTGGGCGCGGCGATGGCGTTTACGGTGGGGCAGATGGGGCTGGGGGTCCTGGTGAACCTGGGCAAGCTGCTGCTTACGCTTTATCTGGCTCTGGCGGGGTTCGGGCTGCTGGTGCTGCTGCCTGCGGCGCTGTTGTTCGGGGTTCCAATACGGCGGTTTCTGGCGGCGGTGGCGGAGCCGGCCACGATTGCGTTTGCGACCTCGACGAGCGAGGCGGCTTTGCCACGGGCGATGGAGAAGATGGAGGCCCTGGGGGTGCCGCGGAGGATCGTGGCGTTTGTGATTCCGGCGGGGTACAGCTTCAATCTGGATGGCTCGACGCTTTACCTGGCGGTGGCGAGCATCTTTGTGGCGCAGGCGGCGGGGATACATCTCTCTCTGGGAGAGCAGTTGTTGATGATGCTTACGCTGATGCTGACGAGCAAAGGCGTGGCGGGGGTGCCGAGGGCGATCCTAGTGGTGCTGCTGGCTACGGCGTCGACGTTTCACCTGCCTACGGAGCCGATTTTTGTGATTCTGGGCATCGATGCGCTGGCGGATATGGCACGGACTACGGTGAACGTGGTGGGGAATTGCCTGGCGAGCGTTGTGGTGGCGAAGTGGGAGGGGGAGTTCGGCCTGGAAGCTGTTTCGCCGGTGGTCCTGGAGGATTAGGGCCGGGCCGGGCGCAAAAAAAATTCCGCCTTGCTCGGCGGAATTTTTTCATTTGGCGAAAAGGTTACATCGCGGGGGGATGGTGGATGTCTACCTCGGAATTAGCCTTGGCTCCGGTGGGGTTCACGGAGTCGCGAAGCTCTTTGGAGGGCTTGAAGAAGGGGACGCGCTTGGCGGGAACGTCAACCTTGGCGCCGGTCTTGGGGTTGCGCCCGGTGCGGGCGTTGCGCTGGCGGGTGCGGAAGCTGCCGAAGCCGCGAATTTCGATCTTGTCCCCAGACTTCAGGGCTCCGATGACGGATTCGAACAGCGTATCGACGATGACTTCTCCATCGCGTCTGGTGAGATCGCCCAGTGCGGTGACTTTGTCAACGAGATCGGCTTTAGTCATTGATGGGTTCCTTTCGTGCCGGGGAGGGCTTTTGGATGCTCCAAGCCATTCTTATTGATTGTAGACGGGATAGGTTCCGTCTTGTTGAGGAAAGAGTACAAAAAGAAAGTTTGCTGCACGGCCTGTAAGATGCAGAAAATGGGGAACTCGTCGAAAAAAAAATGACTGCAGATTCAATTTTCCGAGGATGGGGCCTGTGTCGGGGGTGCCAAGGGGAGGAAAAAGTCTCGCCTGATGGGGAGGACGCGCCTCGGCATTGATGGCAGGGCGCTTGCGGCTGATATCAACCGCAAGCTTTCAACGCGGGAATAGTTTTTTCATGCTGTTTTCGGTAAACCCTGAAGGGCTAAGGGTTACTTCCACATGAAGTAGAAGCCGGGAGAGCGGTCGAGGAGTTTGCTGGGGTTGGGGAAGAGGTCTTCTCCGTCTTCGGTGAGGATGTTGATGAGGTTGCGCTTGTTCTTAGCCGGGCGGGCGATGCTGGGCTCACCGGAGATGCCTGCGTCTCGGGCGGTGTCGATGAGGGCGGTGCGGAAGCCGCCGATCTTGTCGATGAGGCCGAGGGGGAGCGCCTGCTGTCCGGTCCAGACCTGGCCGGTGGCGAGTGGCTTGATCTTGTCGTCGGTGGTGTGGCGGCCGGTGGCTACATCGTGGACGAACTGGGTGAACATATTATCGACAAGCGATTGAAAATAAGCCTCTTCCTTTGGAGTAAGGTCGCGGCTGGGGTCTCCGGCGTCCTTGAGCTCTCCGGCGTGGATGACTACATTTTTGAGCTTGGCCCAGCGGAGGAGATCGCCGTAGTTGGTCCACTCCATGATGACGCCGATGGAGCCGACGACGGAGGCGTCGTTGGCGTAGATGCGGTCGCAGGCGGAGGCGATGTAGTAGGCTCCGGACGCGCCGACGGACTCGATATCGGCGACGATCTTCTTTTTCTTCTCGCTGCGGACGCGGAGGACCTCGTGGTAGATCTCCTGCGAGGAGGCTGCGCCGCCGCCGGGGGAGTTGATGTGGAGGATGATGGCTTTGACGGAGTCGTCGTCGCCGAACTTACGGAGTTGGTTGTCGATGGTCTCGGAGGTGAGGATGGGGCCGGTGATGTCGATGACGCCGATCTGGCTGGACTTGATGGCGAAGCCGGTGGAGTCGCCGCTGGAGACGGAGCGGACGGTGATCCAGACCATAAAGCCGAGGATCAGGCAGACGGCGGCGAGGGAACCGGCGATGATGCCGATGTAGAACAAGGCCGAGCGGCGGCGCGGCGGAGTGCTGAAGGGGGGCTGGGGGTAGCGGGCAGGCTGTGGCGCGTAGGGAGGGGGCGGAGGCGGCGTGGAGAAGTCTTCCGGCATGTTGTGGAGTGTAGCAGGCAGGGAAATTCCATTGCCGGGAAATGTAAATAGAATGCGACAAAATGATTGTCCGCTCGTCAAATGATTGCAGTATTATTTACTGCGGTAGGCGAACGCTCCCCAGTACCTGATGGAGTTGGAATTCGTTCGGCGAAAGGGGAGGCACCCAATAGATGGCTCATCCGCAGTTAAGTATTGTGATTCCGGCGTATAACGAAGCTGCCCGCATCGATTCTGCGCTGGAACGGGTGACGGCCTGCGTCGCCGAGCGTGGATGGGATGCCGAGATCCTGGTGATCGACGACGGTTCGAAGGACAATACCGCGGAGATTGTGCAGCGGTGGATGCTGGCGCATCCTCGTCTGCACCTGGTGAAGAACCCGGGGAACCGGGGCAAGGGCTACTCGGTGCGGAATGGTCTGTTGCAGGCGGCGGGCGAAGTGGTGATGTTCACGGATGCCGATCTCTCGGCCCCGATGGAAGAGGCGGAGCGTCTGCTGGCGGCGATTGTCGATGGCGCGGATGTGGCGATTGGGTCGCGCTGGATGGACAGGGCGCGGCAGACGATCCATCAGCCGCTGTATCGGCAGTTCTTTGGCCGGTGCTTCAACTGGATTACGCGTGTGGTGATGGGGCTGCCGTTCAAGGATACGCAGTGCGGGTTCAAGGCGTTTCGCCGCGAGGCCGCGCAGACGATCTTCCGGCTGCAGACGATTGAGCGGTGGGGATTCGATCCGGAGATTCTGTTTATTGCGCGCAAGCTGAAGTACTCGGTGGTCGAGGTTCCGGTGACATGGGGGCATGACGAGCGCAGCCGCATCAGCTACCTGAAGGACGGGTTGAAGATGCTGGAAGAGATGGCGACGATCCGGATGAACTCGCTGGCGGGGCGGTACGATGCGGCGATTGCGGCGATCAAGGACACGAGCACGATGGTGACTCCTCAGGTGAAGCGCGCGGCTGAGGCGGGCGTCGAGGCCCGGCCGGAAGCCAGTATTTCCAACTAAAGAAATTGCAACGCCGCTGTGGGTTCTGTGCGGAACTCGCGTAGGCGGAGCTTTGCGTGAAAGAATTGTTTTTAATTTTCAATTGAACCTGACAGGGGTATCTGCATTTGCTGCGATCTGTCTTTATTGCACTCTCTCAAAACAGGGGCCTGCGGCGCTTTTCGGAGCGGTCCGCGGTGGGGCGCAGGATGTCGAGCCGGTTTGTGGCCGGGATGACGGTGGATGAGGCTCTGCTGGCCTGCGAGCGGATGAACCGCGAGGGGATTGCGGCTACGCTGGATTCGCTAGGCGAAAGCGTGACCACGGAGGCGGAGGCGCGTCGGTCGCTGGGTGTTTACCACGAGCTGCTGGATGCGATTGCGGCGCGGAAGCTGGATGCGAATGTGAGCGTGAAGCTGTCGCAGGTGGGGATGGATTTCGATCCGGCGCTGGCGGAACGTGTGGCTGGCGAGATGGTGGAACACGCGTCGGAGGTGGGTTCGTTCGTGCGGATCGACATGGAGGGCTCGCCGTATACCGAGGCCACGATTGCGATGACGGAGCGGCTGGCGGCGCGGTGGCCGGGCGGTGTGGGGACGGTGCTACAGGCGTACCTTTTCCGCACGGAAGGGGACGTGGAGCGGCTGCTGGCGCAGGGAATTCGGATACGGCTTTGCAAGGGCGCTTACAAGGAAGGGCCGGAGATTGCGTTTCCGGCGAAGGCCGATGTGGACGCGAACTATGTGAAGCTGATGAAGCGGGTGGTGACGTTCGCGAAGGACGGCAAGGGCGTCTTCTGCGGGATTGCTACGCATGACGAGGCGATTGTGGACGCGATGCGCGCGTTTGTGCGAGAGAACGGGATTGACCGTGGGGCGTTCGAGTTCCAGATGCTGTATGGGGTGCGGCGCGACTTGCAGCGTAAGCTGGCAGCAGAGGGATTTGGCGTGCGGGTTTATATCCCGTTCGGGCCGGAGTGGTATCCGTACTTTATGCGGCGGCTGGCGGAGCGACCGGCGAACGTTCTTTTTCTGGCGAAGAACTTCTTCAAGAACTAGGCGGCAGAGATGAGTGAGGCGATGAAGGGACCGGAGATGGAACAGGGCTTGGGAATGTGTAGCAGCAGCCGGACGCTGGGCAGGATTGCGGGGCTGGTGGGCAATACGCCGATGCTGGAGATCTGCTACAGCTTTCGTGGGGAGTCGCGGCGGATCTTTGCGAAGTGCGAGCAGGCTAACCTTACGGGAAGTATCAAAGACCGGATGGCTTTGACGATTCTGGAGACTGGGCTGCGCGATGATGCGATCAAGCCGGGGGACACGATCGTCGAGGTGAGCAGCGGGAATACGGGGATTGCGTTCGCGGCGCTGGGTGCGGCGTTGGGGCACAAGGTCATCATCTACATGCCGGACTGGATGAGCCGGGAGCGGCTGGACATTATCCGCAGCTATGGGGCGGAGGTGGTGCTGGTGAGCCGGGAACAGGGCGGGTTTCTGGGGGCGTTGCGGCTGGCCGATGAGCTGGCTGCGTCGCGGGACGATATCTTTCTGCCGAAGCAGTTTGCCAATTCCGCGAACATCGAGGCCCATGCGAAGGGGACGGGGCCGGAGATCGTGGCGCAGTTGGCGAAGATCGGGCTGAAGCCGAGCGCGTTTTCGGCGGGCGTGGGTACGGGCGGCACGATCATGGGCGTGGGGCAGTATCTGCGGTCGATTGATCCGGCGGTGAAGGTGTATCCGGTGGAGCCGGCGGAGTCGCCGGTGTTGAGCGCGGGCCGGAAGGTGGGGAGTCATCGGATTCAGGGAATCTCGGATGAGTTTGTTCCGGCGATTGTGGACCTGGCGAAGCTTGACGGGCCGATTGCGATCTCGGATGGTGACTCGATACTGATGGCACAGAAGCTGGCGGCGAAGCTGGGGCTGGCGGTGGGGATTTCGTCGGGGTGCAATTTTCTGGCGGCGCTCACGGCGCAGAACATGCTGGGGTATGAGGCGATCTCGGTGACGATCTTTTGCGACGATAACAAGAAGTATCTGAGCACGGGGTTGTTGAAGGAAGAGCCGGTGAAGCCGCATTATCTTAGCCCGGATGTGGAGTTGGAGAACTTTCGGGTGTTGCCGCCGGTGTTTTAAGGCTCTCTGAAAAGGCTGGGGTTTGGCAGAAAAAGGCCCGGGGCTGAAGCCCCTTTCTCTTTGCATAGTTTTTCGTGGGGCTGAAGCCCCACGCTAATCCCAAAGACAGAACTTCTTCAGAATTCTCTTCAGCCGGGCTTAAGTTCTGTGTTGATAGGATCAGGTGTGGTTTCCAGGCGTGAGCTTGTAAAGCGTGTGGGTATGGCGGCGGTGGCTTCTGCCGTGCCGCGTGATCTGCGTGCGCTTGCGGCGGCGGATTATTCGCTGGAGATTGCTCCCTATTCTTTTGAGGTTTCTCCTCATCGCTTTCTCAAGACGATTGCTTATAACCAGCAGGTGCCGGGGCCGTTGCTGCGCTTGAAGGAAGGGCGCGAGGTCACGATTGACGTGACGAACCGCACGGGCGACGCGGAGATGGTGCATTGGCATGGGCTGTTTACGCCTGCGGACATGGATGGTGCGATGGAGGAGGGGACGCCGCATGTTCCGGCGGGCGGAAGCAGGCGGTATACGTTCACGCCGCGTCCTGCGGGGGTTCGGTGGTACCACACGCATACGTTCGCGGGGCATGATCTGAGGAAGGCCGAGTATACGGGCCAGCATGGATTTTTGATGGTGGATGCACGGATGGATGCTGGTGGGTTCGATGGTGAGTTCTTCCTGGCGCTGCATGACTGGAACGGGAGTTTGAGCGGGAATGAAGATGGCTCGATGGACCCGGTGTATGAGGTCTCGACGATTAATGGGCGCACGCTGGGATTTGGGGAGCCGCTGCGGGTGAAGGAGGGGCAGAGGGTTCTGATGCATCTGCTGAATGCGAGCGCTACGGATGTTCACTGGATTGCATTGGCTGGGCACAAGATGCAGGTGGTTGCGCTGGATGGGAACCGGGTTCCGCAGCCGAAGACGGTGGGGATGGTGCGGCTTGCTCCGGCGGAGCGGGTGAGTGTGATGGTGGAGATGGACAATCCCGGCGTATGGGTGATGGGCGAGGTAAGGAAGCATGGGATGGCCGCGGGGATGGGGATTGTGGTGGAGTATGCGGGGAGGGCGGGGAAGCCGCAGTGGCAGCAGCCGGAGGCGTTGGTTTGGGATTATTTGCAATTTGGAGAGGCGGCGGTTGCGGGTGAGAGGGAGGCTGCGGTGGTGGAGATTCCTCTGGTGTTTGAGTCGAAGTTTGTGGGGCACGGAGCGATGGACAAGTGGATGATTAATGGCAAGTCGTTTCCGGATACGGCGACGGTCTCGCTGACGCGCGGGCAGAGATACAGGTTGTTGTTCAAGAATTCCAGCAATGATAACCATCCTGTTCATTTACACAGGCATACTTTCGAGCTGAGGCGTTTTTCGGACCGTCCTGCTACGCGGGGCATCTTCAAGGACACGGTTCTGGTAGAGGCGCGCAAGGAAGTGGATGTTGAGTTTGTAGCGGATAATCCGGGCCCGACGCTGTTTCATTGTCATCAACAGAACCATATGGACCAGGGATTTATGATGCTCTTTCGCTATGTCTAAGATGATGGGATTTTTGTGGGGTTTGGGGAGAAGGATGCGTTCGAGAGGCTTGCGGCCTCTCTGTGTGGTTGCCTGTCTTGGAGTGTTTGCGGCCTTGTTTGTGGGCAGGGCGGAGGCGCAGGGCAACTACGAGATCCAGGTGTATGGCGCGGAGACGATTGCGCCGAAGAGCACGATGCTGGAGCTGCACTCGAACTTCACGGCGAAGGGTCAGCGGGAGGTGGTGGATGGGGTGTATCCCACGAACCGGCAACTGCACGAGACGATCGAGATTACGCAGGGGATCAACGAGTGGTCGGAGGTGGGGTTTTACATCTTTACCAGCGAGCAGAACGGCCACGGGGTGCAGTGGGTGGGGAGTCATATACGGCCTCGGGTGCGGGTGCCGGAGTCTTGGCATTGGCCGCTGGGAGTAAGCCTTTCGACGGAGGTGGGATATCAGCGGGCGGTGTATTCGCCGGATACGTGGACTTGGGAGATTCGGCCGATTGTGGACAAGGCGGTGGGGCGGTGGTACTTCGCGGTGAATCCGGCGCTGGAGCGGACGTGGCATGGGCCGGGAGTGGCGGACGGGGTTGCGTTTGCCCCGGCGGCGAAGGTGGGGTACGACTTTACGAGGAAGATCAGTGGTGGGGTGGAGTACTACGCGGACTATGGGCGGCTGGGGAGGGTGGCTGCTCTGCATGAGCAACAGCAGCAGTTGTTCGTGGTGACGGACCTGAATGTTTCGCCGAAGTGGGAGATCAATGTGGGTGTGGGGATGGGGGCTACGGCGGGGACGGACCACTTGATTGTGAAGGGGATTGTGGGGCGTCATTTCAGTTGGGGGAAGCAATCGCAGGTTGATTGAAGCCGGGGAGGCCGGGGCTCCGTCTATTCTGGATAGATGGAGGTCGATGTTCCGGTGAATGCTGCGTGGACCTCCGAGACGGTGGCGTGGATCGAAGAGCAGGCCCGGGCGGCGGGCTTTCATGCGGCGGGCGTGAGCGCGGCGGACTCTGCGGACGGGGTGGATGCGGAGCGGTTTTCTGCGTGGGTGGCCGAGGGGCGCGCGGGGGAGATGGAGTACCTGAAGCGGCGGAATGAAGAGGGGACTCTGCTGCGGAGCGGCGTTCCGGTGGCAATACCGTGGGCGCGGTCGGTGGTTGTTTGCGCGTTGAACTACAACTCGGGTGGGCCGCGTTCGGTGGAGACGGCGGCTGGGGATGCCGGGTGGATTGCACGGTATGCGTGGAGCGGGAGGGCCGGTGAGGATGGTGGATTGCGGCCTACGGATTATCACGAGGAGCTGCTGGGGCGTTTGCGGGTGGTGGAGGCGGTGCTGAAGGAGCGGATGGACTGCGAGACGCGTTGCTATGTGGATACGGGGCCGCTGGTGGAGAGGACGGTTGCGGCGCGGGCGGGCGTTGGGTGGATTGGGAAGAACACTTGTGTGATTCGGCAGGGGATGGGGTCGTGGCTGCTGCTGGGGGTGATTGTGACTTCGCTGCCGGTGGAGGAGCGGGCTGCGTTGACGGTGGCGGTGGACCGCTGCGGTACGTGTACGCGGTGCATCGATGCGTGTCCTACGGGGGCTCTGGTGGCTGAGCATGAGATGGACGCTTCGCGGTGCATTGCTTACCTGACGATTGAGAAGAAGGGCGAGATTCCGGTGGAGCTGCGGGAGGGGATGGGGCGACAGGTGTTTGGCTGCGATATCTGCCAGGACGTTTGCCCGTGGAACAGGCGGGCTCCAGTGGCGGCGACGCAGGGGATGGAGATGCGGCGGGAGCTGGTGAATCCTTCGCTGGAGTGGCTGGGGAGTCTGGATGCGGCGGAGTTCAAACGGTGGTTCATGGGATCTCCGCTGGAGCGGACGCGTCGCAAGCGGCTGCTGCGGAATGTTGCGATTGCGATGGGGAACAGCGGGGAGGGGAGGTTTCTTGCACGGCTGGAGCAGTGGGCAGGGGGAGACGATGCGGTGCTGGCGGAGAGCGCTCGCTGGGCGATGGAGCGGATTCGCCGCGAGGGAAAGGACGCTGTTGGGGTTCAGGGCTCTGCTAGCATCTGAACATTACACACGCATCTATTTTGTGCACGTATCTATGAATTTTCCTGAGACTTCTCCTGATTCCGATAAGACCGAGCAGCCTGAGGAGTTCAAGCCGGGGCGTCCTGAGGCGAAAGCCGAGGGGCTTGCGCCGGTGCCGCTGGCTGAGGTGAAGCCTGTGGTGAGGGCCGATGGGCTGGGAGCGCAGATGATGGCGCTGGCACGGTACATGGCGCGGACGGAGGTGCATACCTACGCCTTCAGCGTTGCGGCGAATTCGATTCTCTCGCTGTTTCCGTTTATCGTGCTGCTGCTGACGATCAGCCGCCTGCTGCGGGCGCATGGGGTGGATACGGTGATGGGCGAGGTGGTGAAGGCGTTTCTGCCGGTTGGGCAGGAGTTTGTTCTGCGGAACATGGAGGTGGTGGCGCATCCGCATAAGGGAACGCAGTTGTTTTCGCTGGTGATGCTGCTGATTACCTCTACGGGCGTGTTTCTGCCGCTGGAGGTGGCGTTGAACAATGTCTGGGGTGTGACGCGGAACCGGAACTATGTGCATAACCAGATTGTGTCGCTGGGGCTTGCGTTTGCGGTGGGGATTCTGGCGCTGGCTTCGGCTGCCTCTACGGCGGCGCAGCAGGAGATTCTGTCGTGGGTCTTATTTGGACATACGAATAATATGGTTTTTCACGGTGTGTCGTTTGTGTTTTTGAAGCTGTGCTCGGGGCTGTCGAGTATTCTTCTGTTCTTTCTTGTGTACTGGGTGCTGCCTAATCGTAAGGTTCCGGCGCGGGCGGCGCTGCCTACGGCAATTGTGGTGGGTCTGCTGTGGGAGGTGGGGAAGTCTCTGTATATCCGGGCGCTGCCGTGGCTGGATTTTCAGTCGGTGTATGGGCCGTTTTATATCTCGGTGGGGTTGATGACGTGGGCGTTTCTTTCGGGGCTGCTGCTGCTGGCGGGAGCGCATTTCTCGGCGACGAGGTATACGCTGCGGTTGGCGCGGGAGTCGGAGATGGAGGCGGCGAAGAACGATGCGTAGCGCGATGAGTGTCGTTCGGTCGGCGCCGAGAGGATGGACGGGCGCGGTGGTGTGGCTGGCGGTGTGGTTCTGCGTGCTGTGGGGGATACGGGCGGCTTCCGGCGGCGGGGCGTTTCTTGCGGTGGCGCAGATCGTCAGCGGTGTGGCGGTGGCAGTGGCGGCGGTGGTCGTACTGGGGCGGTTTGTGCGGCGGCGGATGCTGTGGAGCGTGCGGAACAAGCTGGTGCTTACTTATCTGCTGTTCGGGCTGGCCCCGGTGGTGCTGGGGGTGATGCTGGTCGCGATCTCGGCGTATGTGGCGGCGGGGCAGTTTGCGATCCACCTGGCGGACACGCGGCTATGGAACGAGCTGAACCAGATGCAGACGGAGAACCAGCATCGCGCGGACCTGGTGGCGCAGATGCTGGAGGGTATCGTTCCGGAGTCGGCTGTGGTGCAGGACTTCGAGCTGACGGGCTCGATCTATCGGCGGCGGATGAAGGTGCATCGGGAGACGGAGGCCTTTGTGGATGGGGTCCCGGTGCCGCTGAAGATGCCTTCGTCAAATGGATCGATGCCGCTGGGGCTGCCGCAGTGGGCGATGAAGCTACAGTATGGCGAGTTCCAGCACCTGGTTTCGGACGGCGGCGAGCTTTACCTGGTGACGCTGCATCAGCAGAAGCTTGCGGACGGGAAGATGTTGAGTGTGCTGACGAGCCTGCCGGTGAACAGCGAGGCGATCGATACGCTGCTTGCCGGTGGGCTGGGCCGGGTACGGTTGCAGACGTTGCCTCCCAATAGCGTCTCCGGCCGGAGAGCGAAGGCGCGGGACGCAGTTGCGGCTATTGAGAAGGAGTGGATCGGCGGAGGGAGCGAGCCGCCGCGGGTGAACCTGGCGGACATTCGGGTGGGCTTCGGATCTACGGAGTCGATGCGGGACTGGGACACGGGCGAGTGGGGCAATGGATGGATTGCGGTGGACTCGCGTCCGTCGCTGTTGTATTCGCAGCTCTTTGGGGGCCCGCTTGGCGTGGTGACGAGCTGGATACGGGGTGCGCTGATTGGGATTTGCGTGCTGTTTACGCTGATCGAGATGCTGGCGCTGTGGATGGCTACGGGGTTGAGCAGGACGATTACGGAGTCGGTGGAGAATCTGTATCGGGCTACGTTACATATCGATATCGGCGACTTCACGCATCGGATCGAGGTGACGCAGCATGACCAGCTTGCGGAGCTGAGTCAGTCGTTCAACCGCATGACGGGCTCGCTGCAGCGGCTAATGAAGGAGCAGAAAGAGAAAGAGAGGATGCAGAATGAACTCTCGATCGCACAGGAGGTGCAGGCGAATCTCTTTCCGAAGAATGTGAAGGACCTGGCTACGCTGGAGCTGTACGGCGTGTGCCGTCCGGCGCGCTCGGTGAGCGGGGACTACTATGATTTTTTGACGTTTCATGAGCCGGGGGGCGGCAGGGAGACGGGAGTTGCGATTGCGATGGGGGACATCAGCGGCAAGGGGATTTCGGCCGCGCTGCTGATGGCTACGCTGCACTCGGCGGTGAGGGCGTACCGGTTTGCGAGCGAAGAGATCGTGTATGCGGAGTCGAGCGTGGCGGGGCTGACGGCCAGCCGCGATGTGCAGAGCGGTGAGCATGACCGGTTGTTCGAGTCGCCGGGGCATATTCTTTCGCTGCTGAACCGGCATCTGTACCGGAGCACGCAGCCGGAGAAGTACGCGACGCTGTTTCTGGCTCACTACAATGTGGCCACGGCTACGCTGACTTACTCGAATGCTGGGCAGCTTCCTCCGCTGGTGTTGAGCAAGGACGGGAGCGTGCGGCGTCTGGACAAGGGTGGGACGGTGGTGGGATTGATGGACGGGATGCGGTATGAGGAAGACCGCGTGAAGCTGGTTGCGGGAGACATCCTGGTGGCTTACTCGGACGGCGTGACGGAACCAGAGAATAAGTTCGGGGAGTTCGGCGAAGACCGGCTGGTTGAGGTGGTGCAGATGTATCGCGACCAGCCGCTGCATGTGATTGCGGAGCAGGTGTTGAGTGCAGTCGATGCGTGGATCGGGGCGGAGGAGCAGCCGGACGATATTACGCTGGTGCTGGCGAGACAGATTTAAAAGCGCCCTTGCGCCGGGCAGGCGGCACTTCGTGCGGTATGTCGCTTCGCCTGGGTCTCCCGTTGGTCGGCTGGCAGATTCTTCCTTCGAACTGGATCTTGATAGCTTCTCAGGGCTTTTGAGAGATCGCTTTTACGGCTATGGCGCTGGGTGATCTGCCTGCCGGGAGCAGGGTGAAGAGTGCGGGGCCGGTGCTGACCTGCGTCCGGATGATGGCCACATCGCCGGAGTTGGTCCCGGCGGCGAGGAGGAGATGCTGGTCGGCGGAGAAGGCGAGGGCCTGGGCGGAGGAGCCGGTGTGGATGCTGCCGACGAGGCGGCCGTCGTCGATGCTGTAGAGGTTGACGGCGTCGGCCCCGGAGTTGGCTACCCAGAGGGTGGAGTTGTCGGCGCTGATGATGCCCTGGGTGGGCTTGTTGCCGATGGTGAAGGTGGTGCCGACCTCGTTGGTGCCGGTGGCGATCTCGGAGATGGTGTTGGAGGCGAAGTTGGAGACGAAGATCTCGCCGCCGTCGGGCTTGAGGGCGAGATGGACGGGGTTGTCGCCTACGCTGAGGAGGGTGAGGAGATGGTCGGAGGTGAGGGAGGGATTTTGTTTCGCGGCCCATGAGTCGGGCGCGGCGGCGAGGCTGATGGCCATGACCTGATGGCGGGTGGAGCAGGCGACGAAGGCCTTGGAGGATTCGGGCAGGATGGCGATGTCGGAGGCTCCGGGGCAGTTGGGGAAGGCGGCGCGGAGGCGGAGGGAGGTGGGGGTGATGTCGAAGAGGGAGATGCTGCCGCTGGCGCGGTTGGAGACGACGAGGGTGCGACCGTCGGGGGAGATGCGGAGGGCGGCGGGCTGCTCGCCGGTTCCGGCGAGGCCGATCTCGCGGCGGGCGTCGAGATCGAGGATGCTGATGGTGTTGGAGGCGGAGTTGGCGACGTAGGCGCGGGCACCGGTAGGGTCGATGGCGATGGCGGTGGGCTGGCGGTGGAGGGGGATGGTGGCGGCTACGCGGTTGGCGGCGACATCGATGATGGAGAGGGAGCCGGAGGGGCTGGTGGGCTGGGTGTTGACGACGTAGACCTCGTTGCGGGAGGGATTGGCGGCGATGGCGGTGGGGTTGGCGCCGACCTGGAGGGTGCGGTCCTGACGGAGATAGACGAGGTCGAGGACGGTGACGGTGTTGGAGGCGGAGTTGGTGACGTAGGCGAACTCGCGGTAACCGGTGGGGGTGTCGGGGAAGCCGCTGCGATGGCAGCCGGTGAAGGTCGCGAGAGAGGCTAGGAGAATGGCTATGACAGATGGGCGCACTGTTCGGAGTCTATCGGTGGGGGTTGTGCGGGGGCAAGGGGATGCTCGGTTTTGAAGGGTTTTAACGGCGTAACGGGGGCTTTGGGATTTTAAAGACGATAAAAGCTGATTTTTAAAAGCTGATCGCAGATGGTGAGGATGTCCGCCTTGGCGACGATGAGGCCACCCGTTGTATGGGGTTGAGCAGGATTAGAGGCGGGGGGATTTGGTGCGGTTCCAGCTCCAGATCAGCCACGCCAGGTAGGTGCCCTGGACGGCCCAGACGCCGAAGTAGACGAAGACCAAGTGGCGGTGGCCCATGGTGCTTAGGTTCAGGAAGGAGGACCAGGTCATTCCGTTGGTCATTGCGGGATCTCCAGAGAGGCTTCGATGGCCTGAAGGGCGGCTTCCTGTTCGGCTAGCTGGCGGCGGCGTTCGAGGGCGTAGCGGAAGATCATGATGAGGATGCCCCAGAGGAGCCATCCGGCCATGTTCCAGAGAACCGGAGCCCAGAACTGGCGATCGATGCCGCCGCCGTTGGGGCCGAAGACCGGGGCCGGGTGCTGGGTACGCCACCAGGTGATGGACATGTAAACGATGGGGACGTCGATGGCGGAGAAGACGGAGAGGACAGCACCGAGAGTTCCGGCCTGTCCGCTGGGGGAGAAGCGGCGGAGGACGAGGTAGCTGACGTAGAGGAGCCAGAGGATGAGCTCGGAGGTGAGGCGTGCGTCCCATGCCCACCAGATGCCCCATGCGGGCTTACCCCAGAGCATTCCAGTGGCGAGGCAGATTCCGACGTAAAGGACGGTGACTTCAGCGGCGGCTACGGCGAGGGCGTCGGCACTGAGGGCCTTGAGGGGGTTGCGGTGGCGCAGGTACAGGAAGGCCAGAGAGGCAACGAGGTTGATGTAGGGGAAGATAAGGCCGAGGACGGCGTGGGGGAGGTGGTAGTAGAAGATGCGGTAGAGATCGCCCATCGTATCTTCCGGTGGTGTGAGGAAGATGGCCTGCCGGAAGCCCATCACCAGTACGGCGATGGCGATGCCGAACCAGAGAAAGGCGACGCTGCGGAGGCTGGGGGTGCGCTGCTCCATGTATCTAGTTTAGCGCGAATGGGGGGGCTTAGTGGGGGGATTTGGGGCGGGGGGAAAGCATGTTTTCTCTCTTTGATGGTGCTCGGGGGCAAGAAGATCTGGGGTGGTGCAAGAGAAAGCGGTTCGCGCTCTGCGCGAATGCCCACCATACCACCCCACCAGCAAAGCTGGCGGGGACCCCGGCTTAGCGACGATAAGGCCGTCGCTAAGCCGGGGCACCCAGAGTATGGGCTGTGAGGACTATTCGGCGTTTAGGACGGTTTCGAAGAGTAAGAGGCAGACGGTGGTGAAGATAATGTCGTATCCGGCTAGCTGGCTGATCCAGCTATGAATCTGGAGGGCGTCCAGTTCGCCTGTCAGGACTCCGGTGGTGGATTGGACCATGGCTAGGAGGGCGGGTAAGGAGATGGGTAGGAGGAGCAGGGGGAGGAGGAGTTCGCGGTTGCGGGCTCGGAGGCCGAGGGCGGTGAAGAAGGTTCCGTTGACGACGAGCGCCCAGGTGCCGAGGGGGAGGATGAGGGCAAAGAGGCGGGTGTCGCCCAGGGGGTGGAGGTTGAAGAAGATGACGAAGATGGGGGCCAGTACGGCTTCGATGAGGAGGACGAAGAGCATGTTGGCGATGGCTTTGCCTAGGAAGAGCGCGGAGGCGGGGGAGGGGGCCATGCGCTGGGCTTCGAGGACCTGATTGCGCTGCTCGCGGTTCCAGGACTGGTTGAGGGCGGTGATGGAGGCGAAGAGGATGGCGACCCAGAGGATGCCGCCGGAGATCTGGCGGGTGGTGGTGGGGAAGCCGGTGGGGTCGAAGGCGAGGCCGAAGACTACGACAACTAAGAGGGCGAAGAAGAGCATTCCGTTGATGGCGTCGCGGGAGCGCCATTCTAGACGGAGGTCTTTGCGGAGGTGGATGAGGACGTGGGAGAAGTACTTGAGGAAGGGCTTCATTGCGGGGCGGGGCCTTTGGTGAGATCGGCCAGGGTGGCCTCGGCGGCGCGGACGTAGTCGGCGGGGGCTAGAAGGATCTGAAGGCCGCGCTGACCGGCGGAGACGGAGATGATGTCGAAGAGCTCGATGGTTTCGTCGGCGTAGGCGGGGAAGGGCTTTTTTGCGCCCATGACGGTGACTCCGCCGCGGATGTAGCCGGTGAGGGGTTCGACTTCTTTTAGAGAGGCTAGCTCGGCTTTTTTTGCTCCGGCGGCGTGAGCCAGCTTTTTCAGGTCCAGCTCGGAGTCGCCGGGGATTACGGCGAATACGTGCTCACCGGTGTTGGTCTGGGTGAGGAGGGTTTTAAAGACCTGCTCGGGGGGGAGATTTATTTTTTTTGCCACGGAGAGGGCGGTCAGGTCGTCGGGGTCTACTTCGTAGGCGCGTAGCTCGTAGGAGATTTCGAGCTTGTCGAGAATGCGGGCGGCGTTGGTTTTCTGGGGGAGCGGGGTCTTCAACGGGCGGCCTCGGTGGGGGGCTGGATGATCTGGCCAGCGCGCATGTGGAGGGTGTGGGTGGTGATGGGTTCGGCGAGGCTGGCGAGGTGGGTGGTGAGGAGGATGGTGCGGGAGCCGCCGCCGGGGAGCGGCCAGGTGAGGAAGTCGGCGAGTAGCTCGACCATGTGGACGGCGCTGGAGACGTCGAGGTTGGAGAAGGGCTCGTCGAGGAGGAGGATTTCGGGGTCGGTCTGGAGGACGCGGGCGAGGGAGGTGCGCTGGCGCATTCCCTGAGAGTACTGGCCTACGGGGCGGGTGAGGTGGGGGTCGAGGCCGACGGCGCGGAGGGCCATCTCGGGGGAGCCGACGCAGGCGCAGGCGTCGCCGCGGTGGAGGGCGGCGAAGTAGGTGAGGTTCTCCATGGCGGTGAGCTCGTCGTAGAGCATGGGGGCGTGGCTCATGTATGCGACGCGGTGACGCTGCTGGCTGGGCGGCTGAGAGAAGATGGAGACCTTGCCTCGGGTGGGGGTGATGAGACCGGCGGCCGCGCGGAGGAGGGTGGACTTTCCGGCTCCGTTTTCGCCGAGGATCATGGTGCAGGAGCCGGAGGCGAAGGTGGTGGAGACGTTGCGGAGGGCGGCGAAGCTGCCGTAAATCTTCGATACCGAGTCGAGCGCGATGGCGGTGGTGGCTTTTGCGGTCGCGGGGGCTTCGGCGGTGGGTGTCGGCATGGGCTTGCCTAGCGGGTTGCGGGTAGAGCCGCGGCGGTGGCGGCGGGCGCGGCCTTAGGAGCTGCGGGGGCGTATTTGCTGGCGCACTTGGCCTGAAGCTGGGTGGCGTGGAAGACGCCGTCTTTGCCGTAGGTGCCTACGGCGAGGGCCTGGGCATCGTCTTTGAAGGTGTCGGGCGGGGGCTCGGAGCCGGAGTAGTTGACGCTGATAAGGCAGTCGGCTCCGCCTTTGGCGCACTCGGGGAACTTGTTGTCGGCGGTCTGCTCGGTGAGCTGGAAGGAGACGTGGGGGCCGTCGCGGCGGATGCTGCCGGGAACGACGAAGCCGCCGATGCGAAGATGCCGGGTGTAGACCTTGTCGCCCATCTGGCGCATCTGGCCGAGAGTGACGTAGTAGTCCTTGTTGTCGCTGTTGCCGGTGAAGGCGAGCCAGGCGACGGTGGCGAGGATGACGACGGTGGCGAGGATGATCTTGGTCTGATTCTTCTGCTGGCTCATGGCGCTTCTGTTCAGTGTACTTCCGTGGCGGCGGGTGGGAAAGGCGTAACGGTGATCAAAGGGATTTTAAAAGGCTGATCAGAGCGGATTTTTTAAGAGATGACCGCGGATTTCGCGGATTTTCACGGATGAAAGACGACAAAACAAACGCGGAGACCCTGGTGTTGGTCTCCGCGTTTGTTTTGTCTGTTGCTTTGCTATGGATTACAGAGATAGAGCTTTTATGCGGTTACGGAGTAGGAGCGGTCGGTCTCGGCGGTGGTGTTGACGGTGTGGGAGATGGAGGTTAGGAGCTCGTCGGCCTTCTTTTCTTCGCTCAGGATGCTGTCGAGGAGCTGGGCGGCGTTGGTTTGGCCGAGCAGCTCGGCCCAGGAGCGGAGCGTGCCGTAGACGGCCATCTCGTGGTGCTCGACCTGCTGGCCAGAGGCGATGAGGGTGATGTCGCGGATGCTGTCGTCACCGGCGTCCTTGACGCTGTCCTCGGTCTCAGAGACGAGGGTAGAGATGACTTTGCAGGTCTCGGTGTCGGTTTCGCCGGTGATGTCGCGGAGGATGTTTTCGAGCCTGGCGACGTGGCTCTCTGTCTCGATGAGGTGGTTGCGGAAGGCTTCGGCTAGCCGCGGGTCGGTGGATTTTTCGGCCATTTTGGGCAAGGCCTTGGTGATCTTCTGCTCCATGTCGAGCGCTTTCTTGAGGTGGGTGATGTAGAGGGTGCGGAGGTCTTCGATGTTGTCGGAGAATAGCTTCATTGGAAAGGCTCCTTTGCCTTGAAGGCGTGATTCTGCATCGGCCGGATGGACCGTGTGTGTTGCGATGGTTTTTGGGTGAGATCGGCGAACGTTCGAGCCGGGGTGCTCACGGTCGTTCTGCGTTCTGCTGGGTTGGATGCGCGGAGGATGACGGGGTTGGCTGATATTCGCGCAGGTTTGTCGGACGGGGTGGCGATTTGCGGGGTGGGGAGGGTGGTTGCGTTGGCGCGTGGATGGCCGCGTGCATCGTATACTGGCTGGGTATACGGTTTTTAGCGGGGGATCACTATGAGTGAACAGAACGGCGCGGCTTCGAACGGGAATGACTACAAGGTACCTACGGGGCGGGCGGAGTGGATCGTCAAGCGCAAGGCTGAGGCGGAGCGGACGGGCGACTCGAACATGTCGCAGATGCACTTTGCACGCAAGGGGCTGATTACCGAAGAGATGGCCTTTGTGGCGCAGAAGGAGAAGCTCTCGCCGGAGCTGATTCGGAGCGAGGTTGCCAAGGGCACGATGATTATTCCGGCGAACATCAACCACCCGGAGCTGGAGCCGATGGCGATTGGGGTGGAGTCGCTGTGCAAGATCAATGCGAATATCGGGAACTCGGCGCTGGTGTCGAATGTGGACGAGGAGCTGCGAAAGCTGCATACGGCGGTCCACTTTGGCGCGGACACGGTGATGGACCTTTCGACGGGCGGAGATATTCCGATGATTCGCGAGGCGATTCTGCGGCACTCGCCGGTGCCGATTGGCACAGTGCCGCTGTATGAGGCTTTGTCACGGGTGAAGCGGGTGGAGGACCTCTCGATCGATCTGTATCTTGAGGTGATCGAGGAGCAGGCGTTGCAGGGTGTGGATTACTTCACGATCCATGCGGGCGTGCTGATTGAATATGTTCCGCTGGTGGCGAAGAGAATCACGGGCATTGTGAGCCGGGGCGGCGCGATTATGGCGCAGTGGATGACCACGCACCATAAGCAGAACTTCCTGTATGAGAACTTCGACCGGATCACGAAGATCATGGCGAAGTATGACGTGAGCTATTCGCTGGGCGACGGGCTGCGGCCGGGTTGCGTGGCGGACGCTAGCGATGCGGCGCAGTTTGCGGAGTTGAAGACGCTGGGCGAGCTTACTCGGCAGGCGTGGAAGAGCGATGTACAGGTGATGATCGAAGGGCCGGGGCATGTGCCGATGGACAAGATCAAGGAGCAGGTGGATAAGGAGGTCGAGCTGTGCGACGGCGCTCCGTTCTACGTGCTGGGGCCGCTGGTGACGGATATCGCTCCGGGGTATGACCATATTACGTCGGCGATTGGCGCGGCGATGATTGGATGGCATGGCGCGGCGATGCTTTGCTATGTGACTCCGAAGGAGCACCTGGGGCTGCCGAATGAGAAGGACGTGAAGGACGGGATTATCGCTTACAAGATTGCGGCGCATGCGGCGGATATTGCGCGGCATCGGCCGGGGGCGAGGGATCGGGATGATGCGATCTCGCATGCCCGGTATACGTTTGACTGGGATAAGCAGTTTGCGCTGTCGCTTGATCCGGAGACGGCTCGCGGGATGCACGATGAGACGCTGCCCGATGACTACTACAAGGAAGCTGCTTTCTGCAGTATGTGCGGGCCTAAGTTCTGCAGCATGAACTGGTCTAGCAAGGTGGATGAGTTCAATGCTAAGGAGCATGGGCTGAAGAAGCCGGATTTGACGCAGATTGTAACTGAGCAGATGGCGCTGCGGGGGTAGGCTCGGGCGTAAGGTCTGCCGGGTCAGAAGCACAAAGCAAAAATGAGGTCGCATCCTTGAAGGTGCGGCCTCATTATTTTTGGGGGAGGAGTTTGAGCTGGCTCGCGGGTGCGAGTGGCTTGCGTTGAGAGCGTGGTGTTGGTTCCGGGCCGGGCGGGGCGAACCAATTGGGTTGAACTGCGCTGAAGTTGAAGGCGAGACCGGCGACGCGTTGCAGGATGCGTCTGGGTGCGGGCTGGCAACAACATACCCCGGAC
>JAATEV010000070.1 GCA_015655585.1 Terriglobales bacterium
CCGCGCGCAAGAAGAGTCTGATTCCCGACTCGGCGCATGGGAAGAACCCGGCGACCGCGGCGGTGTGCGGATACCAGGTAGCGAACCTGAAGTCGAACGCGCAGGGCATGGTGGATATTGCCGAGTTGGAGCGCATGGTGGACGAAGATACCGCCGCGCTGATGCTGACGAATCCTTCGACCATCGGCGTCTTCGAGAGCGAGATCCATAAGATCGCCGACATCCTGCACGCCAAGGGCGCGCTGCTGTACATGGACGGCGCGAACATGAATGCTCTGGTGGGCAAGACGCGACCGGGCGACTTCGGCGTGGACGTGATGCACCTGAACCTGCACAAGACCTTCTCGACCCCGCACGGCGGCGGCGGCCCGGGCTCTGGCCCCGTTGCCTGCAAGAAGATTCTGGAGCCGTTCCTGCCTACCCCGGTCGTCGTCACGAAGCCCGATGGAACACTGGGGCTCGACTACAACCGTCCGCAGACAATTGGCCGCGTGCGGATGTTCTACGGCAACTTCGGCATGTTCGTACGCGCGCTCGCGTATATCCTCGCGAACGGCCCCGACGGCCTGCGCCAGACCACCGAGGACGCAGTGCTCAACGCGAACTACATCCGCGCCAAACTCGACGGCGTCTTCGAGCTTCCCTACAAGGCTCCCTCGCTGCACGAGGTCGTCTTCTCCGACAAGCGCCAATCGAAGAACGGCGTGAAGACCGGCGACATGGGCAAGCGGCTCATCGACTACGGCTTCCACGCCTACACGGTCAGCTTCCCGCTGGTGGTTCCGGGCGCAATGATGATCGAGCCGACCGAGAGTGAGAGCCGCGAGGAGCTTGACCTGCTGATCGACGCGCTGAAGCAGATCGCACGCGAGGCCGAGGAGAACCCGGAGCTGGTGCAGACCGCTCCGCACACCACGCGCGTGCAGCGGCTGGACGAGACCGCGGCAGCACGTAAGCCCGTGCTTTGCTGGAAAGCCCCTGCGGGCACGACTCCGTTGGTGCCTGACACCGCCGCGAAGGAGTGGTAGCCGTGTCGATCTTCTATGACCGGCAGGACGATCTCGAAAAGTATGAGTTCATGATGGGCGAGGCTCGCGGGCGTCTGGCGGTAACGCTGGATGCCCTGACCGACGCGCTGATCCTCGTAGGTCAGCACGGCGTGTACTGCACGAGCGCACGGAACCCGCAGGTCCCGGCGCTCGATCTTCAGGCAGTGACGGCGAACATCACCGGAGCGAAAGAACTGGTGAGTTCGGTGATGGAACGACTTCGCCTGGACAAAGAAGCAGCAGAGTAATTACTGCGCCTGCACGCTGACGTACTCGTCGGTCGTACCCCACTTCACATGCAGCTCGGTGCTGGCGCCCTTGGTGTTCTCAAAGGAGATCGACATATTCTCCTGCGAGCTGGCTACGGGCTTGCCGGTCATCGGCGTGCGGCCGAGATCCTGATTCTGGTTGTAGACCGTGCCCCACTGGCCGGTCTGCTTATTGACGATCAGCAGCCACTGGCTCGCGTTGGGCAGCGTGTAGATGGTGTAGGTACCGGCGGGCACGGTGAGCGTGCCAATCTTGAGGTTGGCCGCGGTGATGAGCGTGGTGGCGGGGTTGGCTCCGGTGCGCCAGACCTCTCCATAGGGAACGATGTCGGCACCAATGGTGCGGCCCTTCAGGCGGGGGGAGTTGTACTTGATGGTGATCGCCTTGCCGTCCAGGCTGACCTCGGCGGTGGCGGCTGGGCTGGCCAGCGGCGCGTTGGACTTCGCGCCCATCTGGGCACTCATCTGTGCGGAACCTGCGGTGGTAAGGAGGACACAACAGGCAGCGGTGGCGAGGGAGCGGAGAAGCATCGTGAATCTCACTTTCTTGCGGCTTTGTTTCGTTGAAGTTAAGTGGCACGCGGAGCCACAGACAAGCCCGCGAGCCGCAATTCGATGCTGGACTCGCACGGCACTGCTGTCAACCCGGCCTTCTCGTGCTAGGCTTAAGTAAGTACGCGCCCGTAGCTCAGTTGGATAGAGCGGCAGCCTCCGAAGCTGTAGGTCAGAAGTTCGAATCTTCTCGGGCGCACCATCCCCCCTTATCCCCTTCGCAACAAATAGCTAGTGGAGCTGGCTCGGAATCACCGCGTACTGGATCAGCAGTTCGAACGGCACGATCTTCAGGGTGTTCTCGTGCGTGGCTTCCAGCACCACCGGGCAGGCCGCGCCCGCCTCCTGCACCTGTAGCCAGCGCGCCGCGCAGACACACCAGCGGTCGCCGGGCTTGAGCCCCGGAAAGCCGTACTGTGGCATCGGCGTCGAAAGATCGTTCCCCAGGGTCTTTGACATCTCCAGAAAGCGCTCATCGACGACGCAGCAAACCGTGTGGACGCCGAAGTCTTCGGCCCCGGTCTCACAACAGCCCGTGCGGTAGAACCCGGTCATGGGGTTGCATCCGCAGATATCCAGCGGTTGGCCGAGCACGTTCTTTCCACGATCTCGAATTGGTTCGACGGAAGGCATTGGCTCCATCTTAGCCTCAAGCTCTCGCCCGTGGGGCGAAGAAGAGAAAAGTAATTGAAGAAAACAAAACGGCGATTGAGAGGATGAAACGGAAAGGAACTCTTCGCTCCTTCCCTGCCCTCTCAATCGCCGTCGCATTGCAGCCTGAAACTACTTCGCCTGCATGGCCAACTGCTGCTGATACTCCTCGTATGGCCCCTTGTGGTCGGTGATGCGGAAGTTATCCGGGCCGCCCTCGAAGTGCCAGATGCGCGTGCCCGCCTCTTCGATCAGGTCCTGGTCGTGCGTGACCAGGAAGACCGTGCCCTCGTACTTCTGGATCGCCTGATTCAGCGCGTTGATGCTCTCCAGATCAAGGTGGTTCGTCGGCTCGTCAAGCACCAACACATTCGGCTTCTGCAACATGATCTTGCAGAAGAGCAGCCGCGCCGCCTCGCCGCCGGAGAGCGCATCGGTCTTTTTCAGGCCCTCTTCGCCTCGGAAGAGCATCTGCCCGAGGATGCCGCGAATGTCTTCCTTCGTGGCCTTCGGATCGTACTGATGCAGCCAGTCCGCAGCCGTCATGCCAAGCTGGATTGATCCCTTGTGGTCCTGCGCGAAGTAGCCGATCTGCACCTCGTGGCCCCACTTCACCGTGCCGGAATCGATCGAGACGTCCTTCTCTTCCACTCCGGGACCGTTGGCCAGCAGAGCCTTCAGCAGCGTGGTCTTACCCTGCCCGTTGCGGCCCATCAGCACCACTTTATCGCCGCGCTGTATGGCAGCGGAGAAGTTGTTGATGACGTGCTCCACCTTGCCGTCCTTCTGGGTGTAGGACTTGTTGACGCCCTCGAACTCCAGGACGTTCTTGCCCGAAGGCCGCTCCATTTTAAAGGCGATGAATGGGCGCTGAATGTTCGAGCGCGCAAGCTCCGTGGTGGCGAGCCGCTCCACTTCCTTCTTGCGCGAATTCACCTGCGAGCTGCGCGTACCGGCGGAGAACCGCGCGATAAAGTCATTCAACTGAGCAATCTTCTTCTCGCGCTGCTCGTTCTGGCTCTCGATGCGGGCGCGAACCGAGGTCTTCTGCAGCACCATATCGTCGTAGCCGCCGTTGTAGGTGATGATCGTCTCGTAGTCGATATCGGCGATGTTGGTGCAGACCGCGTTGAGAAAATGCCGGTCGTGCGAGATCGTGATGACCGTGCCGTTGTAGCGGACCAGGAAGTCCTGCAGCCAGTGGATCGACTCCAGGTCGAGATAGTTCGTAGGCTCGTCCAGCAGCAGCGCCTGCGGATTGCCGAAGAGCGCCTGCGCCAGCAGCACGCGGACCTTCTGGCCGCCCTGCAACTCGCTCATCTTGCGCTCGTGGAGCTCGTCGGGGATATCGAGCCCTTGCAGCAGAACGGCGGCGTTGGCCTCGGCCTCGTAGCCGTCCTCGTCGCCGACGATGCCCTCAAGCTCGCCCAGCCGCGAGCCGTCCTCGTCGGTCATCTCGGCCTTGTTGTAGATCACCTCACGCTCTTCGAGCGCGTCCCACAGGCCTTTGTTGCCCATGATAACGGTGTCGATCACGCGATAAGCATCGAACTCATATTGGTTCTGCTTCAGCACGCCGATCTTCTTTGGCCGCACCACCGTTCCCTTCTGCGGGTCGATCTCGCCGGTGAGGCACTTCATAAACGTGGATTTACCCGCGCCGTTCGGCCCGGTCAGGCCATAGCGGCGACCCGTAGTAAAAGTGACTGAAACATCCTCGAAGAGGAGCTTCGAGCCATAGCGCATTGTGACATTCGAGACGGAGATCATCATCTTAATTCTCTCATGATTTAATGGCGTCGAAACAGGGTAGCAGCGACCTTGATCGTGTCGAATTCACCCAATAAACCAGCAATTCATGTGTGGTAGGCTGAGCAAAGTTCTGCACATGCTCGCCATAGGGAGATTTTGATCTTGGACCAGGGGAAAGAAAGCATCAGCATACGGAAGGTCCTCTCTGCCGTTGCGATGTTTATTGCCGGGTTCATCTTGGTGGCCGCCGCCATTCACGTATCACTCGGCAACGGATTGAAACTCCATGCAGATATCCGTAGCGAGAAGCTGCAACTCATGGATCAATGGCAGGGCAAAGCCTACACCGCCGCCTTTGGCTCAAGCCATGTCCACAACGGATTCGATCCAAGGACCTTTGATGTAACGATCGCCGGAACCCCGCTTCAGACCCGGTCGCTGAATCTGGCCATCTCCGGCGGGAGCCAGACCGAGCAACGAGTCGAGGCGCTTAGCTTCCTGAAGAACCTGAACGCGCCGCCCAGAATCGGGGCGCCTATTGAGTCACGTGCGTGCATGGTGATCCTGGAATTAAATGCAGGCGCAAACTTCACGAACGAGCACCTTATCCATCCTCGCGCTATCAATATCTACGACCTCGACACTGTTCGCTTTGTCTCCAAACTGGTAACCCCGCAGATGGGTTTACAGCAGAGGATCGGAAGGATCGGTTATTCCTTGCTGGCGATGGTGCTGCACTATACCAATGTCGGCATGTTGAGCAGCGACATCTTCGCTCCACCGATCGACCATGAGATGTTTCATGCCGAGACCATAGACGATCGGCGAGGTCTCTATACCGTATATCTCGGGCCCGACGTCAAACCCAGAGTCGAGGCACATCTCCGGAAGATCGTGGCGGAAGCTCCTCCCAGCTCCCAGGCAACCCCAGAGGAACTCCTTCCAGGAAATCGCGAATTACTGAATGAGCTGGCCGCGGCAAGTCCGGTCAGGAACCTGTCGTATGTTTATCTTGTAATGCCGATGCTGACCGATCTGAAGAACTATCCCATGCCTCCAGACGAGATCGCATGGTCAGGCGGTACCGCTCCGATTATTAATATGGCTCGCCCCGATCTCTATCCCGAGCTTTTCCAGGTGAAGTATTGGGTCGATGATGCCCATCTGAATGAACAGGGAGCACGCCTCTTTACCAGGCTGATGGCCGAGAGACTCAAGCAGTGGTACGTCGCTCACGGCTGGCCACAGCGGTGTGGAGGATAGATCTTGCTCTTCGTGGAACTGCGCTTCTTCGTCTTCTTCGCTATCGTGCTGGCGGTCTACTGGTCGCTTCGTACCAACAACGCACGGAAGTGGTTTATCCTCGCGGCGAGCTACTTCTTCTACGGAAGCTGGGACTGGCGATTCGCCTGCATGTTGCTTGTTCTCTCCGCGGGAGACTGGTTCTTTGCCCTCAAGCTCTCGCAGACCGCCGATCCGAAGATCCGCAGATGGTATGTCTCGGCCAGCCTCTTCATGAACCTTTCCGTGCTCGCGTTCTTCAAGTACTTCCACTTCTTCGTGGATAGTGCAGTGATGTTCGCGCAGCAACTGCACTTCCAACTCGGCGGGCCGACCATCAAGATCATCCTCCCCGTCGGAGTAAGCTTCTTCACCTTCCAGTCCCTGAGCTACACCATTGACGTCTATCGCAAAGAGATCCCTCCCGTCGAGAGCCTCCGCGACTACCTGATGTTCTCCTCCTTCTTTCCGCAGCTCGTGGCCGGGCCCATCGTGCGCCCGAAGTACTTTGTCCCCCAGATGGCGGAAAAGCGCATTCTGACGCTCGATCAGGTCAAGCAAGCCATGTACCTCTTTTTACTGGGATACATCAAGAAGGTCTGCATCGCGGATAACCTCTCCCCCTACGTCGATCAGGTCTTCAACCATCCCGGGCCATTCTCCGCTTTCGCCTCCATCACGGCGACGTGGCTTTACACCATTCAGATCTTCTGTGACTTCTCCGGCTACAGCGACATGGCTATCGCCGTAGCTGCTCTGCTGGGATACAAACTCGTCCTCAACTTCGACGCCCCCTACCTCGCCGACTCAATCCAGGAATTCTGGAAACGCTGGCATATCTCCCTCTCCACCTGGATCAGGGACTACATCTACATCTCGCTCGGCGGGCGCAACAAGAACAACCGCCTGGTCACCTACCGCAACCTGATGATCACCATGCTCGGTGGCGGCCTCTGGCACGGCGCAGCATGGACCTTCGTCGCCTGGGGAGGAGCTCATGGCGCCGGACAGGTGATCCGGCAGGAGTTCAATCTGCACGCGCCTCCTACTCCCCGGCAGGAGTGGTTCCGCAGGGTTGGCGGCTGGTTCCTCACCCTGAACTTCGTCTGTCTCTGCTGGATTCTCTTCCGCTCCAGCAACTTCACCATCGCGCTGCTGATGATAAAACGCTACCTGCTGCTCGATCGCGGAGGCAGCGAAACGCTTCCCCTGTGGCTGGCTGCAATCGGTCCTGTTCTGCTGCTATGCCAATGGGCGATGCGCCGCATCCATATCGAGGCGCGTATATGCTCTCTGCAACTGACGAGCTTCGCCCTGGCCTACGGAGCCACCTGGGCATTCGCCCTCAGTATGCTGCCGCTCGGGTACCGTCCCTTCATTTACTTCCAGTTCTAACTGAGAACCTACGACTGCCCGATCAACACCCCAGCCGCAAACACCAGTCCTCCACCTACGATCACCTGCAAACAGGAGATCGCAAAACTCGTCTTGAAGTACTTGTGCCGAATAAACGAGATCACGATCAACTCCACCCCGACAACGGCATACGCAAGAATCAGCGCACGGTGAATGTTCGCGATCAGAAACGGCAGCGTATGCAGAAAACCGCCGAGGAAGGTCATCAGCCCCGTGACCAGCCCGCGAAAGACCGGGTTGCCGCGCCCCGTAAGCGTTCCGTCGTCGGAAAGTCCTTCGGAGAACGCCATCGAGATCCCCGCGCCCACCGCGGTCGCCAGCCCGATCAGCAGCACCGTGTGCGAGTTGTGGGTCGCGAACGCCGTCGCAAAGATCGGCGCGAGCGTCGAGACCGAGCCGTCCATTAGGCCAGCCAGCCCCGGCTGCACAATGCGCAGCACAAAGTTCCTGTCATCGGCGGTCAGCGTGTTCCGCTCACCCAGATTCGGCAGATCGTCGGACATATGTTCCTTCGCACAACGATTGCCCTGAATGCATCCAGGGCAATCCATTCAAGATAACCGCATCTGCCAACCGCTCCAAATGCGGAAATGCGCTCCACACCGAGGCCGATGGGCCTGCAATGCGAAGCGCATCTCCCTTTCGTCAGTCGGCGTTACTGGCCGCGGCGAGCAGGGCCGCGACCGCTACCGGGACGCTGGCTGCTCGACCGTCCGCCGGGGCCGCCCTGTCCGCGATTGCCGCCGCCCGAGCTACGTCCGCCGGAGAAGCCGCCACCGCTGCTCTTGCGGCCACGGAAGCCGCTCCGGTTGCTCTTCGGGGCAGCAGACGGCGCAGCGGAGTCAGTGCTCTTCCATGAACGCGACTCAAGCTGCAGAATCTCCATTCCCGCAGACGCCAAGTCCACCGGCTGGTTGCGCACTTCCTTCTCGATGTTCTTGTCCGCCTCGCGCCACTCGAACTTGATCTTCAGCTCGCGCTCCAGCTTGCGGGCGTCGTGCCTCTCCTGCGGCATCACGAAGGTCGTAGCCACGCCCTTCTTGCCTGCGCGGCCGGTGCGGCCAATGCGATGCACAAAGTCCTCCGACGCGTTCGGCAGATCGTAGTTCACCACGTGCGCGATGTCGTTCACGTCGATGCCACGCGCGGCAACGTCCGTCGCCACCAGCACGCGATGCCGCCCATTCGCGAATCCCTTCAAAGCCGCCGTCCGCTGCGACTGGCTGCGGTCGCCGTGAATCACGTCCGCGCCGTGCCCCAGCTTCTCCAGCTTCTTCGAGATGCGGTCCGCACCGTGCTTCGTGCGCGAGAAGACGAGGAACGTGCCCTCTTCCTCCTTCAGCATCTGGTCCAGCAGACCCAGCTTCTGGTCCTGCATCACCGTGTAGACGCGCAGTTCCACACGGTCCGAGGGCTTCGACGTGGTACCGATCTCGATGCGAACCGGGTTGTTGATGTAGTCGCGCACGATCTCGCGGATGTTCGCGTCCAGCGTCGCCGAGTAGCACATCGTCTGCCGAGTCTTCGGGAGCGCCCCGGCGATGCGGCGGATAGCAGGCAGAAAGCCCATATCGAGCATCCGGTCCACTTCGTCGAGCACCAGCATCTCCACCGAATTGATGTTGATCTCGCGGCGGCGCAGAAAGTCTTCGAGACGTCCGGGAGTAGCGACCACAAGCCGCGGCCCACGATCAAGCTGGTCAAGTTGATTGTTCTCCGAAAGGCCGCCGCAGACCAGCACCGCGTCGTTGCGCGAGCCCGGAACCAGCTTCCAGTAGGCTTCCAGCACCTGCATCGCCAGCTCACGCGTCGGCAGCAGGATCAGCGCGCGGATCGGTCCGCGCTTGCCCTTCGTGCTTGGCGTCGAGATCGCATCCATCCGCTGAATCATGGGAACCAGGAAGCTCAGGGTCTTGCCCGTTCCTGTCGAGGCCGTCGCGAGAATGTCCGAACCCTCCAGCGCGGGAGGAATCGCCTTCGCCTGCACCGGCGTCGGCGAGGTGAAGCCTGCGTTCGTCAGCCGGGTCTTCAACGAATCCGAAAGGTTGAAGTCCGTGAACCGGACCGTGCCGTCAACCGCAACGCCTGAAGCGGAAGCCTGGGGAACCGGAGGGGTGGAGGGGGAGGTAGGGTGCGAAAGCTGCTCGTTCTGTGTAAGTTGCTCGGTGTTTTCCAAAATTGCAGAGTTCAAAAGTATTTTTCCTGTCGTTGGGGAGTTGTGGCGCGGCGTCAGAATGCAAGGGTGCCGCATGGGGCCCATGGATTTCAATCGGTCAGCATTGCTGTCGTAGAGCTGAAGCGCTGCTGCTGCACGGCGAGAAACGTCCGTTGACGAGTCTCCAGCCAGAGCAACCAGCGCAGTCTTCAAGAAAATTCCCAGAAGATATGCGGTGGGAGAGGCGAATCGCAGTCTCTGGCCAAACTCCGAAGTTCATGGTGGAGTTCTTGCCTGCGATGCCTGCACTTTTATAAGTGCAGCTTCAGAGTACCACACTTCCGCACATTTCCCAGACCGCACCCCCACAGCGCCATCACGCACACCGATTAAGCTTCGCCCTACGGAAAGAACCCTTCATGGCATCACAGCCTGCAATGGATTGCATCGCTTCGAAAAAGCACGCAACACTCGACTCACAACGCATTCAGGCAAAGAGAGGGCAAACAGCCTGCAAAGCTGCCCTGCCCTCTCTTCTACCTGCCTGCTACGGTTGAACAGCTTAGATGTGACAGCTCACCATCCCGCGTTTCTCCAGATATCGCTGGTGGTACTCCTCCGCCTTCCAGAAGTTCGAAGCCGGAACCACCTGCGTCGCAATGGGCTCGCGGAACGATCCAGCCGCGCTCAACTCTGCGATCTTGGCGCGGGCCTGCGCGGCCTGCTCCTCGTTGTGCGTAAAGATGACGCTGCGGTACTGCGTCCCCCAGTCCGGTCCCTGCCGGTTTACCTGCGTGGGATCGTGCAGCGCGAAGAAGGTATCCAGCAGCGCCTCGTAGGAGAGACGGGATGGATCGAACGTCACTTCCACTACCTCCGCATGGCCAGTGCGGTCCGTACAAACGTCCTGATAGCTCGGGTGTTCGAGAGTGCCGCCTTCGTATCCTACGGCTGTGTCGATAACACCGGTTGTTTCATTGAAACGGGCTTCCACGCCCCAAAAACATCCTGCTCCAAATGTCGCTTTCTCCATTGCCACTACAACTCCTTGACTGCACTTATTGGATGCCGCCGCCCTGTGAATGTCACCACCCGGACAGTGAATAGCGGGTGTAATTCTGGGCGTCCCAATCAAGAAGTGTCAAGTGCCCCCAAGCCCCTCCCCGAAGGCAATCGCCAACAAGACATAACGAGGATAAAAAGATAAAAGCGATCAACCCTAAATAGTAAAACCAATCAAAAGGATGATGGCCCAACCTGAACCCACAGCCCCGATCGGCCAACAAAATCGAGACAGAGTGACGAGAACGGCGTTTATAAGGACTAATCGGCCAAGTCTTCGGGATTCGTGTCAACGCCGAAATCCCGCTGTCAACCATCAGGATTTATTTTTCGTTGCGATCTGCCTCAGTGAGTGGGTGGCGACAATGCATTCCATGCGGCGTGGGAGTCCATGTAGTCTCTCCAATGCGAGATTTTCCGGTTCTCCAGATGAATGATTGAGCAAAATTGATTGTTGTACTTTCCTCCTGTTGCGAGGACTGTTCCATGGACTTCATACTCGATGACGATGACACGGCCAGCGTCCGTTGAGTGGACAATCAAATTGTCTGCGGATTGCAGATGGATGATGCCGACGTAACCCCTAAACGCATTCATCAGGTCGGTTCGTCCCCGAATGACGCGAGGCCAGCCGAGATCATAGAGGACCTCGTAGATAGTATCGTCAGTAACGATGTCAAAGAAGTGCTCCCCATCGACAAGCTCACCCAACGCCCGTCGAACCAAATTGAAGTACGGGTCGGCGGCCTTGTAGGCAGCGTATTTCGGAGTTGGCATTCTGGATTCTCCACTCACCTCACGATGTTCAACGAGGTGGCTCAAAGATATAAAGCTTCTATTAAAAAAGGAAAGGCATTTCCATATCAGCAGCAGAGCCCCACGTCTCGATTCTGAGAAGTGATTTCGCTTGGCCGCCTCCTTTGAGCACCGCGGTGGAGCAGTTCAAGGAAAGGCAAAAGGCTCAAAAAGCGTAGCCTCTTTCACCATACTAAGCCTCCTGCCCTAGCAAAACGAATCTACGCGCAGATCAGTCCTCATAAGTAGGCTTAAGGGAAGTGATAACAACTCCTGAATGATGGCCATGAACAACTGCAAATTCAATGGCCCCACGACCGAACAAGACACGCAGCGAATCTACACGCCCACGCCACCAGCCAAAGCTCTTATCCGCTTTTAGCTTGTAGCTTCTTTATCCCCGTTACGCCTTCCGCCGAGCAGGCCGGGCCGTCCTCTTCTTCACCGGGGCCTTCAACTGCGCGAACTCCGGCGTTTTCTTCTTCGGCACCACCTTCTTGCCCTGTGCCGCGCGTCCCAGCGCCGTCACCTCGCCCGGCGTCAGCTCGCGGTACTCGCCCGGCGGAACATCCAACCGCAGCGCGCCATAGCCGATCCGGCGAATCTTCTCCACATGGTGCCCGATCTCCTCGAACATCTTGCGGATCTGCCGATTCCTTCCCTCCGTCAGCGTCAGCTCGTACCAAGGATTGTCTCCACCCCGAGCCAGCTCCACCTTCGCCGGAGACGTCAGGATGCGGTCGCGCCTGCCGCTGCGCACCTCGTTCAAACGCCCGCGGTCGATCATAATGCCGTGCCGAATCTGGTCCAGCCCCTCCCCCGTCGGCGTCCCGCTGATCTTCACCAGGTACGTCTTCTCCACGCCAGCCGCGGCCTTCGAGAGCGAGTTCGCCAGTTCGCCATCGTTCGTCATCAGCAGCAGGCCCTCGCTCAGGTAGTCCAGCCGCCCCACCGGATACAGCCTTACCATGTCGCCATGCGGCCCGCGCTTCTTCTCCATCAACTGCATCACCGTGGGCCGCTTCTCCGGGTCCTCCAGAGTCGTCACGTACCCGCGCGGCTTGTTCAGCATGTAATACCGCTGCTTCTCCGGCCCTTGCAGCAGCTTGCCATCCACGCGGATGTGGTCGCGGCTCGCGTCATGCCGAGTCCCCAGCGTGTTCACCACAACGCCGTTCACCTGCACCCGTCCGGCCAGGATGATCTCCTCGGCCTTGCGTCTGCTGGCGATTCCCGCCTGCGCCAGAATCTTCTGCAAACGATCGCCCGTGGGCTCGACTGCCTGTTGTGTGTTCGGAGTAGTTTTCTGCGGAGAGAGGGACTTCTTCATGGTATTTCCAGCTTTCTGACTGCGGACGTGCTCATCGCGGTCGATCTTTTATTCTATCGTGAACAGCCGCGCTCTCACTGCGTTGCATACGCCATCTCGATAAAGTAGATGTGGTACAGCAGCGACACGGTCAGCAGCGTCAGTTGAATCCGTCGATTCTTCGTAAACATCCCCACCAGGCACAACGCCAGGTTCAACGCAATCCGTATCGGATACTCCATGCCGAACGAGTGCAGATACTCCGCCCCCTTGATGCGCGTATCGATCACGTCCGCCACGAAAGTCGCCATCAGAAATCCGAAAAACCACTTCCTCCGCGAAAGAAAGTAGACCTCGTAGTTCGGATACTCTTTCAGCTCCGCCGGAAACAGCAGCGTACACAGAAAGTAATACAGCACAGCATAGAGGATCACGAAGAAGTAGGTGCCAAAGTACCACTGCGGGATCATCGTCAGGCGGAACTCCCACCACCAGAAGTGGATCACCCACAGCAGCAGCGAAACCGCCCACCCCAGATGCAGCGCCGACGCCAGATCGCGCCGCGGATGCTGCACAATCCTCGCAAATCCACCCAGCAGCGTCGTGATGCACAGGCTGACGATCATCGAGACGACCATGCGGATGTGGAAATATAGATCGGAGTTTGCGTGCGTAGCAACCTGCGAAGGAATCATCAACGGAACCTATCTCCTCGTCAGCTAAAGATGCATCAACTTAAATGAAATGTAACTCCATATCGCGTCGATATCTCGATAATCTTCTCCATGTCCGTAGCCGGAGAGAGCGGCCCGATCTCTTCCAGGTAGTTCTCGAACCCTCCCGGCGAAACAAACGTCAGTATCCTTCCCGTCGTCGTGCCGGAGTTGCGAAACGTGTGCACGCCGCCACGCGGGGCAAACGCCACCTCGCCGACCGGCAGCTTCACCCACTGCCCTTCCACCAGCAACTCGAACTCTCCTTCCAGCACCGTAAAGGTCTCGTCCTCGTTCGCGTGCGAGTGCGGGGGAGGCCCGTCTCCCGGCCCAGCCGTGTGGATCAGCACCGAAGACGTCCCATGACTCATCGGCCCCGTAACCAGAAAATCTACCGGATCGCCAAAGACCCGCAGTGACTTCGCAACCTTCATCGAGCGTCTCCAATTCATGCTGAAGTTGTGGCCAGGGAAACAGCGACCAGCCTATCAGAAGCCGCCTCCCTCTCCCGCGAAAAAACAAAATCTCCTTGACTTCAAGCGCCCGCCGGGCGTTATGTAGGTGTACCCTTCTCGCAACGCCGAGCGTCATCGCACAGGCCCTTCTCAGCAACAGCCGCATCACGGCAGCATCGCAGCAGCCGTCAGCACCTTCGTTTGGGGAGATTCAGGAGATGGCAAAGTTTTGTGGCAAATGCGGCACCCAACTAAGCGACGACTCCGCCTTCTGTAACACCTGCGGAACGCCCGTAACAGCTTCCGCTCCGCCCTTTGAAAGCGTCCCGGCAACTCCCTTCCAGCCCGTGCCGCACTCCTACACGCAAACTCCGGCAAAGCACGGCAACACCGGGCTCAAAATCGCGCTCCTCGTCCTCGCCGTATTCGCCGTCGCAGCCTTCGCCCTCCTGGGCGGCATGTTCTATCTCGGCCACAAAGCCATCACGAAGATCGAGGACAAGGCCGCCAGCGCCGGTCTCTCCGCCGACCAGCTCGACCGCACCGGCCCCGCCTTCCACGGCGACGCCTGCCGCTTCCTCTCCAGCCAGGAGGTCAGCAAAGCCACCGGCGTCCCCATCGTCGAAGCCAGAAGCAGCGGCAACCTCTGCACCTATCTCGTCCGCGGAACCACCTCCGGCATGAGCTCCAAACATCTCTCCCAGATCATGAACAAGTACGGCGCCAGCAAAGAGCAGCAGGAAAAAATCTCGAAGATCGCCGGAGACCTCTTCACCCCGCAGCAGCGCAACTCCGCAGAAGCCGCCCTCACCAGGGGAATGACCTCCGTGCTCTCCATCTCCATCGACGAGAACGCAGCCCGCTCGCAAATGAAATTAAGTTCTAAGGTACTCGGAGCCCTCGACTCCGCATCCAGCTCCGAGAACCTCGAAGGAATCGGCGACGAGGCCCTAGTCGCAGGCAACGGCATCATGCTCGTCCGCAAAGGCGACACGCTCCTGCGCTTCACCTACATCAGTTGCCCATGCAACACCGAGCAGATCAAGCCACTGGCAAAAAAACTGGCAGACGCCTTCTAATCCAATCCTTCAAGCGGCAGCCGAAGCGCGAACCTCACTCCTCCTCCGGCTCGTACCCCTCACGGCGCAGATCGTCCTGCACCTCCGCATCCAGCGCGGGCGAGTCCACCACCTCGTCCACCGGTCCCTCGTCGTAGCTGGGCGGCAGCCCGGAGATCCTCCCATCCACCGCAATCCTCACCTCCGTCGGCTCCACCGGCGCCCCAATCAGAGCATCGTTCGACTCGCTGCTGTCGCCGTCCGCCTGCGACACAACCTCATCCTTCTCCTGCTCCACCGTATCCGGAGCCTCCGGCGCATGATGCTCCATCTGGATCTCCTCCTGCTCCACCAGCTCGCCCGTCATCTTCTCAAACTCTTCGATGCTCGGAAGCTCGCCAATGTCTTTCAGCCCGAAACGGAGCAGAAAGTCCCGCGTCGTCTTGTACAGAATCGGCCGCCCGATCACCTGCTTGCGCCCGGCAGTCGTCACCAGTTTGCGCGACATCAGGCTGCCCAGCACGCCGCCCGAATCCACCCCGCGAATCTCCGAGACCTCCGGAGCCGTCACCGGCTGCTTGTACGCCACCACTGCCAGCGTCTCCAGCGCCTGTAGCGAGAGCTTCAGCGGCGGCTTCAGGCTCTTCACAAAGCCCCGCACCGCATCGTGATACTCCGGCTTGGTCGCCATCCGCAAACCGCCCGCCACCTCGCGAATCTCCAGCCCGCGCTCCGAAGTCGCATAGTCCGTCACCAGTTGATCGACGATGCTGCGGAAGTACTCCCGCAGCCTGCGTTCCTTCTCCTTCGCCTCACGCGCCAGCCGCCTCTCCTCCGCAGCAGCGTCCACAGCAGGAGCAGCCTGGCTCGTCTCCACTCCCTCAGCCGCAGCAGGAACAGCCGCCTCAGCCTCCGGCTCCAGATCGTCCGCCGTACTCATCGCCGCCTCATCCGCGGCCGCGTGCTCTCGCTCCTCGCGAAGATGCCCAGCCTCTTCCGCGGCGGCCTCGTGCAGATGCCGATCCAGCTCCTCTGCCGAAGCTTCTTCCTCCACCTCAAGCACCTCATCGTTCAAGGCATCCTGATCGACAGGGCGGTCTGTAGCCGGAGCATCTTCCAGCGCCAGGCTCTGCTGCGCCGTATCAATGTGGTCCAGCTCGGCCTGGGCCTCATGCCCCAACAGGCCGATCAGTTGCGCCAGCGTCACCGGCTCTTCAGAGGCGTAGATAACTGCTTCGATCTTTGCTTTCAGGCTCATAGTCGCTTATACCCTCTAAGCATACCAACCCCGGACCTTCCCGCGCCCGGCTTCTTCTACGAAACCCCGTCCCAAAACAGGAAGGCCCGCCGCAAGGCGGGCCTTTCCGATACATCGCCCAACCAGAAGCTAGGCGATCGTGTTGAAGAGCCAGTACAAGCTGCCAGCCAGAACAGCCGCAACCGGCAGCGTAAAGACCCATGCCAGCGCGATGTCGCGCAGCGTGGACATCTGAAGTCCGCTCTTATTCGCCATCATGGTTCCAGCAACGCCAGAAGAGAGCACATGCGTCGTCGAGACCGGCAGGCCGTAGTTATCCGCCGCCAGAATCGTACACATCGCCACCAGCTCGGCCGAAGCACCCTGGGCATACGTCAGGTGAGTCTTGCCGATCTTCTCACCCACCGTCACCACAATGCGCTTCCAGCCCACCATCGTTCCCAGGCCCAGAGCCAGAGCCACCGCAACCTTTACCCACGGCGGAATGAACTTGGTCGAGTTGTCCAGGAACTTCTTGTAGTTGGCAAAGCTCTTCAGCTCGGTGTCGCCCAGCTTCGGCCCATACTTCGGCAGCAGACGCATCGTCTCGCTCACCAGGTACATCTGGTTACGAACGTTGGACTGCATGTTCGCCGGCACCTTGCCGAGCGAGCCATACTGGTTGGCCTCGTTGCGGATGTCGCCGACCAGCTCCTGCAGGGCCAGCATCGTCGTCGGCTTGAAGGTGTGCGTGCTGACAAAGTTCTCCAGCTCCGGCTCGCTGTCGGCAACCGTCACGCCCGGATCAACATGCGCGCTGACCGATGTGATGACCTGCTGCGAGACCGCCGAGAACGTCTGCACTTCCTTCGTGCCCACCGCGTGGTTCAACGCATACGCCGTCGGGACCGTTCCGACCAGGATCAGCATGATCAGACCCATGCCCTTCTGGCCGTCGTTCGAACCGTGCGCGAAGCTCACACCCGTGCAGGTCAGCACCAGCAGCGCGCGGATGTAGAACGGCGGAGGCTCCGTACCCTTGGGGGCTTCATACAGTCTCGGGTCCTTCAACAGGGCCTTGAACAGGAAGAACAGAATCGCCGCGGCGAAGAAACCCACCAGCGGGGAGACAATCAGCGCCTTGAACACCTTCGTCACCTGGTCCCAGTCCACGCCGCTGACGCCGCTGGCGCCATGCATCAACTGGTTCACCACGCCCACGCCAATGATCGAGCCGATCATCGTGTGCGAGCTCGACGCCGGAAGTCCGCGCCACCACGTCGCCAGGTTCCACAGAATCGCCGCCATCAACAGCGCGAAGACCATGGCGAAGCCCGAACCTTTGCTCACCTTCAGAATCAGTTCCACCGGCAGCAGCGTGATGACCGCATAGGCCACTGCGCCAGAGCTGGTAAGAACACCGATAAAGTTCCACAGACCGGACCACACCACTGCGATGTGTGGCTCCAGGGAGTGCGTATAAATCACCGTCGCCACCGCGTTCGCCGTATCGTGAAAGCCATTGACGAACTCGAATCCAAGCGCAATCAGCAGAGCGACGCCCAGCAGAACATACGGAAAGAGCGAACCTTCGTGAACGGGAGCAAGATCAACCCAGAGACGACTAATAATGTAGCCAAGGCCGCTCAGAAGCATCAAGCCGAAGATAAGTCCTCCCACCTTGCCGGGGGACGACTTCTTCATCTTCTCATCTAGCACGGAACCGGTTGGTAAAGTTGCCGGAGTTGCCATATTTGATCACCTAAATGTCAGAGTGTAGAGGGAACACCCCGACAATAGGCCCCATTTGCGAATGGAGTGTTACAGCAACGTGAAAGATGGCTTAGTTTTCCTTAACACTCCTGCAACCCTTGTCATCTCATACACTTGTGGCAAATATCTACCCTCGGAGTAGGCAAATCTTTTCACATCGCACGCTCGGTTGAGGGGAAAGTCCCCATATCTCGCCCAATTCCAGCACTTTTTTCGTGAATCGGGATGGAATTCCACGTGCTCTAAATAATTATCATGAACTCAAAAAAGCTACTGCTTCTTGCTGCTGCAATCGTGGCCTCTCCCAGTTTGTGCCGCGCTGATTCACTGCTTGGCGTGGCTGGAGCCTATAACCTCGTAGCACTCGGCACCAGCGCCGGGACAGGTGGCAATATTCACACCACCTCCGACGTCGGCGGGCGCATCGCCGCCGCCGAAGCGATCTACGGCGGAACCACCATCGGCGCTTCATTCCAGTCCCATCAGCCCGACCCCAACGGCTTCGCCGGCGCTTACGCCATCGTTGCAGGCAACGACGCCGGTTCCGGCGCCCACTTCAACGTCAACGGCGGCGGCAATGTCTACGCCTTCGGCAGCTCTGCCTCGAACTTCAACCTCGCCAACGAGGGCGGCGGCACCGTCACCACCACCGGCGCCTCGCCGATCAACTTCGCCAGCCTGCGCTCCTCCCTCAGCGCCGAGACCCTCACCCTGGCCGGTCTCACCAGCAACGGGACGCTCTCCGTATCCGGCAACAATGTCACCCTCACCGGAACCAGCGCCACGCTCAACGTATTCAATATCAGCTCCACGGACTTCAAGCCCAACTCAAACATCAACTTCAACATCCCCGCCGGCTCCACCGTCATCATCAACGTGGACGGCCAGCAGGTGAATATCTCCAGCAGCATTCACTTCTCCATCAACGGCCAGCAGGTGAGTGACTCCAACAACGACGGCGGCAAGATCCTCTTCAACTTCTACGACGCCACCGGCCTTACCATCAATACTCAGTTCGACGGCTCCATCCTCGCTCCCTTCGCCACCTTCAACGGCAGCAGCCAGCTCGGCGGCACCGTGGTCGCGGCGGAGATCGATTCCACCGGCGAAGTCCACAATATCGAGTTCACGGGAACCGTTCCCACCGCGCCTCCACCTGCTGTCACCCCGGAGCCCGCGACCCTCACCCTCCTCGGAACCGGCGTGCTCTCTCTTGCCGGTATGTTCCGCCGCAGGAAATCGGCATAAAGAAAAACAAACAAATCGTCCCAATAAAAAGGCGCGACCTCGGTCGCGCCTCTTCTTTTACCCAACTCAGCCAGCTCTATCGCCAGTCGTCCCGCGCCTCGGCCTGATCGGCAAACACCCGGTCGAAGTTGTCCGCCTTCTTAATCAGGATGTCCCCCAGGATCATCGGCTGATGCAGCAGCACCGCCTGTAACCGCACCAGCTCCAGCATCGCCAGAAACATGCAGATCAGCGCCCGCTCCGTATGCGTCGCATGGAGCAGCCGCCGCAGGCTCACCGGCCTGTCCTCCAGCACCAGCCGCTGCTTCACATAATTAATCATCTGCGCCACCGTCACCGACTCCTCATCCACATTCAGAATCGGCCGTGCCCTCAGACGCGACAGCACCTCCTGAAACACTCGCACCAGGTCCACCGTATCGGCGGCAATCTCGCGCTCCATGCTCAGCTCCGCGCCGCCCGCAGCCTCCGTGTCGCTCTTGAAGCCCTTCATCCCCGGAGCCACCCACGTCGCCTCTTCGATCTGCTGCTTTTGCAGCAGCATCTGCGCCGCGGCCTTGAACCGTTCATGCTCCAGCAGACGCTCCACCAGCTCGCGCCTCGGGTCCTCCGACTCGCCGCCCAGCACATCCAACGGATCGCGCGGCAGCAGCATCTTCGACTTGATATGGATCAGCAGCGACGCCATGTAAATGAACTCCCCCGCCGAATCCACATCCACCTGCTTCAGGTGGTGCGTGTACTCCAGAAACTGGCTGGTAATCCGCGCAATCGGAATGTCGTAGATATCGATGTTCTGCTTGCGGATCAGGTCCAGCAGCAGGTCCAGCGGCCCGTCATACACCTGCCCCACGGTCACGGAAAACGGCGACTGAGAGGCCTCTTCCTTGTCCTTCTCCCTGGCCTTCTTAGGCTCCGGAGCAGGAGGCGGCACAGGCTTAGGCTCCAGCACAAACGGCACCTCCGCCGCAACATCTACAGTCGCGACATCGGCAGCAGCAACTTCAGGAGTCGGTGAAGCTGCCTCTTCGACTCTCTCTTCGGATTGGATCAGTTCTTCGCTCACGCTCTTCGCTAATTCTCTGAGTTTACGATTCTCTACTGCATCGGCCCATACTGAGCCTCAAGACCATCCAGAGGAATAGGAGGCCCGTCGTCCTTGAAGTGAAGCTGGTATTGATTCTCCTGCTTCGTCACCCAAAAAGGAATGGCCTCGTTCTTGTGCGCCTTCTTATATGCGGTCCAGCGAGCCACATACAGCTTTTGCGGAACCACAAAGTCATGAAGACTCATATCGGCTCCCCAGCACAAAAGCACAAGCACCTCGTAGCTCTTGGGTTTGGCCCCAAAAAGCCATTCGCCACCTTCCTGCACCTCGCACGCCGCAGTAACAAAGGCGCGTTTCCCGCTACGTGTGACAAAAACGCTGTCCGCATCAGGACGAACGCGAGCCTCTTCAGGCAGTAGATTGCTTCTCCAGAACTCCTGGAGATTCCGAATCATCGTTGTGGGTTCGATGTTCCACCATGCGCTCTGCCGGCTGAGGTCTCTCACGCTCGCTTGTTCCCGCGAAGAAAATCCCTTCCGCTCACGTACTCCACTTCGATCACGAGAGAGTCCCGTCGCCGCCCTCAGGGAAATCATGGTCTCTTCGCATCGCGCCCGGGCCCGTTCCGCGCCTTCATCAAGCGCATTCCACACAATATCCGGGTTCGCTTCCAGCTTCTCGCGGCGCTCTCGAATAGGCAGCAGATGGACGTTGATGGAATTACCAGCCATCTCTTTGCATTGATCACAACGGATCGCCGCCGTGCGGCAACCATTGCGGATATGGCTATCGATATGGTCAGAGGAGAACAGGCGGTGCATATCGCCAACCGGGCAGATCTCCGGATCTCCGGGATCATTCTGTGTCGGTCGCTGCCCGCCGTTCGACATGCTCAACATCTTGCTCAACACGTCTCCTGGAACGTCAGACAGCAGGATGCTGTTGCCATAGCTCTTCGACATCTTCCTGCCATCCGTGCCCGGCAGCTTGGGAGAAGGTGTAAGCAGAACCTCCGGGTCCTTCAGCAGAAGACGCTCAGGATCGAGCTCCATCGGTATCGACATGGCCGTGGGATCATGCGCTCCCGGCACCACGCGCTTCGGCGAATAAAAGTGATTGAACCTTCGCCCAACCTCGCGCGTAAGCTCCACATGCGCCACCTGGTCCTGCCCTACCGGAACAAAGTCCGGCCGATAGAGCAGAATGTCCGCCGACTGAAGCAGCGGATACCCCAGAAATCCATACGTCGCCAGGTCCTTCTCCCGCAACTGCTCCTGCTGGTCCTTATAGGTAGGCACGCGCTCCAGCCAGCTCAAAGGAGTAATCATGCTGAAGAGCAGGTGCAGCTCCGCGTGCTGCGGCACATGCGACTGAATAAAGACTGTACACAGCTTCGGATCAAGCCCAGCGGAGAAGAAGTCCAGAGCTACCTCATAAACGCTCTGCTTGATGCGGCTGGGGTCCATGTACTCGGTCGTCAGCGCATGATAATCGGCAATAAAGAAGTAGCACTCATACTCATGCTGCAACTTCACCCAGTTGTATAGAGCGCCCATGTAGTTGCCCAAGTGCAGCTTGCCGGTCGGACGCATACCGCTGAGCACGCGCGGACGAGATGGGAGAGAGGTATTTTCAGTCATTACGGTCAAATGCAAGGGTAAATGATCCAGCCCCGAATCGAACACCTAACCTCGGCAACGGCGTCATCCCCGCCAGAGCAGAAACGCCCCTCTTCACCGCCACCTCAAGCAGTCGCCATTGCAGTTGTTCTTGCTCTTCCTGCTGCTCTTGCTCTTGCTTTTGGTTTTGCCGTGCTTTTGCTGTTGCTGTCACCTGACCAGCCACCAACACTTGTCATTTCGACCGAAGCAGCTCACGGACTCATCGTGAGCTGCGGAGCGGAGAAACCCGCTTCTCTACCCATACCTGACCCAAGCCCATAAGCACTTGCTATTGTTGTTGCCTGTTCTTGTCGTCATCCTGAGCGAAGCGAAGGCCCCCCGCAGTTGTTCTTGCCGTTGCATCCAGGTACCCCAAGGCTTTAGCCTTGGGCCTCAAAAGCTGTCGCTAAGCGACTACCGCTCTGCCGAAACTGCGGGGTCCCCGGCGAACGGCTCTTCGTTCGCTGGGGTGCAAGGCAGGAGCAAAGCCCGAAGGGCGAAGCGACTTGAATCATCGCCTTTGCTTTTTCCTAAACCCCGAAAAATAAATCAAAAAAACTGGCGTGATTTTCGGAATGAAAATTACGCCATCCAAAAACCATCTCCCCACCCACAACAACCACGTTCCCAACCAGCAAAACACTACACGCAAAACACCGAATTCCCCAAAACACCCCTGAAAAACGGCAAAAAGATGTCCACCAGATTTTGCTGAAAATCCCCTAAAGCCGGAACAGGATGTTGTTGAACACCCCCAGAAGAGGCGAAAACACCGCCCCGATAAACCGCCCGCCCACGAGGTACAGCACAATCAACCCGATCATCCCCATCCGGTCATACATCTGCAACGCCTGGTACGGCAAAAAGTGCCGCAGCACCCTGCTCCCATCCAGCGGAGGAATCGGTATCAGATTGAAAACAAACAACAAAAGGTTGATAAGGATCACAAAATAAAAAAACAGCGCAAACGGAAACAGAGCAGGCAGCGTCGTCGTATCGATCCCCGGAACATGGTGCGCCATAGCCATCGCGGTCGCCACCGACACCTCGCCGCTAGGCGTAAAGTGCTTCATAAGTATCAGTAGAATCAACGCGATCACCGCCAGAAGCACATTGCTCGCCGGCCCTGCAATCGTCACCAGGATATCGTCCCGCTTGAAATTTTTAAAGTTCCGCGAGGTCACCGGCGTAGGCTTGGCCCACCCCACCAGGAACCCTCCGTAAACCAAAGAAATCAAAGGGAATAGAACCGACCCCAAAGGATCGAGGTGCTTCAACGGGTTCAACGTCACCCGCCCCAGCATCCGCGCCGTAGGGTCGCCAAGACGCCACGCCGTCCACGCATGGGCGCACTCATGCACACTAAATGCAAGAATTAAAACGACAACCTGAAAGACAATCAGTACGGCATCCTGGCTCATCAGTATTCAAGTTTACTTAATTCCACGTAAGAAGGCCGTAAAACCGCCCAACAAAATCGCCATCTCAAGCTCCCGAGCTCCCATTCTTCGCCGCAGCCGCGCCCTTCTGTAGCTTCGGCTTCGCGGGAATCCCCACCGAGACGGTAGCATCCGGCACCGGCCTCGTGGCCAGCCCCAGCGCGCCCAGCATGGCATCTTCGCCCACGTTTGCACCAGCCAGAACCGTAGCATGGTAGGTAATCCGCGCTCGCGGCCCCAGCTCCGTCTTCTTCGTCGTCACGTCCGCCTGAGCGTTGATGTCGTGCGTATGCGAGTACACGTTCGCATAGTCCGAGACGCTCGTTCCCTCATGCAGAATCAGCTCGCCCCGATCATCCAGCATCACGTTCTTGTGGATGGTGCATCCATCCTCGATGGTCAGGTTATAACCATATGTAAATTCAACATTATGGAAGATCTTCACATGCTTGCCGAGATGCTTGAAGATATGCCGTCCCAACATGCACCGGAACCGGAATCCGAGCCAGTGATTGAGCCCCACCGGCGACCGGTCGAACATCTGCCAGAACCAGATCAGCGGCTTGCGGATCGCATACTGCTCGGCGTCAATATCGCCATAATACTCAGGCTCCAGTGTGACATTGCGGGGGTCGAAGCTCTCAATCAGCGTATACATCGAAAGCTCGCTGTTGAGCGTCGCATGGCCGCGCCCGCCATGCGGATGCCCCAGATAAAGCTGAAAAAGCTCATCCCGGACGATCTCCGAGCGTCGATCCGCTGTCTGGTGGCGGGTGAACTCATCGTTCAGATTTGCCAGCCACCGCCGGTAGATGGCTTCAGCTTCGGCAGTGGGCTTCAATTCACGGTATTCCAGGACGGGCATGGGCTTTCCTCTCTCTGAATCTGACTATTCGATGGCAAAGACTGCATAAACGGTGGCAGATCTTTCGATCTGCCGGGGATTGATCGCAAGCGGCTCCGCCTTCATCGCCGCCGGAGCTGCCGCCATGGCACGCATCAGCGGACGCGGCGGCGCGGCCTGCGTCTCATTACTTGCATACAGAAGCGCTCCCAGACGAGCGTTCAAGCTTCTGGCCATCTGCTCGGCCTGGGCACGGGCGTGCTGCAGGGCCTTCGCGGCCGCCTCGGCATCCAGCGCATTCTCATCCTTCAGGTTCCATTCGATCTGGCCCGACTGGTTCGCCCCAGCCTTCACGGCCACATCCAGCACCCTGGCGGCATCGTTCGCGTTCGCCCGCACGGTCCAACTCTGCGTCACCTGAAACTTACGCTGGGCCTTCTCCGCCGGGGTAAGTTTATCGAGCTGATACTCCTGAACCGGCGAGACGCTCTGATTCTCGCTCTCGATAGCGTCGTTCGGCACGCCCGCCCCGGTCAGCGCCCTCACAATCGCATTCGAGACGCGCGAGCCATTCGCATAGGCGCTGTCGCTGTCCGGCCCATAGGCGACGAAGCCGATATGCAACTTCGCGGTATCGGCCATCGAGATCACCTTGTCGGTAGAGGTAACGGCGATGGTGCGGTTCTCTTTGTTGATCTGAATGGTCTGCGCTGATGCGGCGGATAATACCAACGCAATGGGACCAAGAGCGAATGCGGCAAGGCGAAGTATCTTCATCGTTCTTCTCCTGACTGTTCCAGCATATCGGCGAGAGTAGGTTTATGTTTCGGCTTAGCGGCCTGCTTCTGCTTCGGATCGGGCAGCACGCGCTCCGGCGGAGGGGAGCCGACGCGGTCGCGGGCGTTCGACTTCACCGCTTTGACGACCGAAAATGTCTGCTTTCTGGATTTACTCATCGATCATGCCCATCCTCTGAAGCCCATGGTGATTATGCATCAACTCTTGCCTGTAGAGGGTGATGTGGAGCACTCTGATAAAGGCGCAGCACGTTCGAGGGATTGCGTGCGTGCCAACGAGGTGTTGCATGGAAGAGCGCGATTTCTTCGACGAGCGATCGGAACAGCGTACGCACGTCATGACCTGTCCGCACTGCGGGCAGCAGGGAGAGTATCAGATCGAATGGATTGTGCGGAGAAAAAAGACGCAGCTACCGCGCGGGGCCGATGAGCGGGACCGCGCCCGCTTCGCCAAGGCCCAGAGCTACATGGTCCGACGCGATGACCCGATGGGATGCAAAAATGTCCGGTGCAGAAAGCGCTTCGACGTTGTGGGCATCCAGTCCGTGGCGTTTATCTAACGGTTGCGCTGGTTTGGCCGGGCGAACCTGTGATTTAATGCAAGACAGGGTTGGCCACAACACTCAGAGCCGTATCCACTTGAATCGAGAACACGCGGGAGACGAAAGATCGCAATGGCAAACACACTGCTGCCCATCGAAGAACAGAACCTGACGCCGGACGAAGTGGAACTGCTGGATAAGCGTCGCCGCCGGGGCCAACTGTTCCTGGTACTGTGCTTCCAGAGCCTGATCATCTCCTGCCTGTTGACGCTGTGGAGTGGACAGGATCTCACTCTGTCGCCCGGCATCCACCCGATCGCACTCTGGAACGCCATTACGTTTACCGCTGCTATCATCTTCGGAATCACCGGCTTACGCCTGAAGCGCGGAAGCAACGAGTTCATCAGCTACTAGCAGAATGGTCTCCTGCCGCTCCGGCGGGAGACCCTGTAGTTCGATTGTCCTCCTGTCGCCAGACCGAAACACTATTCTCAGGTTGTTTCCCTTTTCCGGGAGAAGCATCTTATTTGAATAGGATTCGGTTCAGATGGCGAAGACACCCTACTCCATTCCGGTTGAAACACGTGTTGCGCTCCTTGTTCCGGCGGATGTTCTGTCGGCCCACATAAGAGAGCGCGATGTGCACGGTCATGCCGCGAACCTTCGCGTCTCCTGCCAAACCACCAGTAATCCTCCTGAAACCTGCCTGTTTTCACGGTTCGGATACGGTCCGTGTGGAAAGATAGATCGCAGAAAAGTCGGTGCGGGGCTGGAACTGCATCCTGGAGAAGTTGTGATGCAGGAGCAGGCTCGTCACCTTGACGGTAAACCCTGCGTTGAAAATGCTTCGCGCAATATAGTTCCCATCGGCGGCCAGTCGATATAGCTTTTAATGAAAAGCTTGAAGCTTCAGGATTTCACCCACATCTTTGCCAGGTCTTGAGGTCTGAACTTGAAAGAAAGACGCCAGTTCGAGGTCATAGAGAGCCGACAGATGGACCATCTTCGCGTGTTTCATGATGTTGCACGCGCATTGACGGCGAGCCTGGAGCTGGAAGACATCCTCGGCGTCATCATGAACAAGATGGCGCAGTTCTTCGGCCCGGAGCGGTGGTCGATGCTGATGGTCGACGACGCCGCGGGCGAGCTCTACTACGCCATCGCGGTGGGCGAGAACGCCGAGAGCCTCAAGGGGTTGAGGGTGCCGCTGGGCGAGGGGGTGGCCGGGTGGGTGGCCGCGACGGGCAACCCGCTGATCGTGCCGGATGTCTCGCTCGATCCGCACTGGTCGGCGTTTTCGTCCAAGCATCCTGATCTGAAGATCCAGTCGATCGCCTGCGTTCCTGTCCGCTCCGGCGACAAGACGCTGGGCGTAATCCAACTGCTCAACAGCAAGCTGGACCTGCTCTCAGAGTACTCGATCTCGTTTCTGCGAATCCTCTGCGACTACGCCGCGATCGCGATCCAGAATGCGCGGTCGATGACGCTGATCCAGGAACTGACCATTACCGACGACGTGACCGGCCTCTTCAACCCCCGGCATCTGTACACGATGCTGGAGGAGCAAGTGACACAGGGTCAGGTCTTCAGCCTGATGTTCGTCGACCTCGATCGGTTCAAGCAGGTGAACGACACGCATGGACACCTGGTCGGCAGCCGCCTGTTGGCCGAGATCGGCAGCCTGATGCGGCGCAGCCTGGGGCCGAACAACTCCGCCTTCCGGTACGGCGGAGACGAGTTCGTGGCGCTGCTGCCCGGCATGGGCAAGGCAGCGGCGAGCGGAGCCACGATGGCTCTGCGCGAGGACCTGAGGAATACCCGCTTCCTCGAAGGCGCAGGGCTCGCACTGCGCGTCTCCGGCAGCTTCGGGCTGGCGTGCTTTCCAGAGGACGGCAACACAGTGCAGTCGATCCTGCGCGCGGCCGACACCATGATGTACGAGGCCAAGAAGACGCGCGACAACATCGCCATTGCTGGTAAAGGCATTATGGAGCGCGCCGACATACCGGACCGCGTCAATGAGTCGAGACGCTCGGTCAGCGAGATGCTGACACGACGCGAGCCTCCGACGCGCAATTAAATTAATTCCTGCTCTCAGTTCCCTATTCTGAATTTTTCACGCCCTTTTATTCTTGTGGGCGGTGCTCCAGCGTGGTGGGGTGGCGGGGGTCGGGTTTGATGGCGTCGCGGTTCTCGGGGGAGACGGGGTGGACGCCGAAGTCCCAGACACCGAGGTTGATGGCCTTGTCCGAGATGACCTCCATGAGGGCGAACTCACCGAAGTCCAGCGGCTCTTTGAGGGTGATCTTGAGCCAGTGGCCGCCGGGGAGGAGCTCAGTGGCGGTCTCGATGACGTCCTCCTGGCGCTGGCCGGTGCCGAGGAGGTTGATGCGGATGCTGTTGACGATGCGCTCACCCGTGCGGACGTCAGCGCGAACGACGACGTACTGGCTGGTGGCGGAGCCGCCGGAGGGATCGTTGCTGTCCATGCGGCTGGTGGCTCCGTGGGTATCGACTACGAGGGGCTTGCCGCCCGTGCTGCCTACGGTCTCGTCCCCGATGCGGAGGTAGAAGACCGGGTCTTTGACGTGGAGCTGGATGGGCGAGCTTTCTCCCTGAAGATGGACGACCGGATGCGCGGCGGAGAGTGGATTGACAGCGGCGCGCAGGAGGTTGTGCGCGGTGTTGCGGTTCAGGTCGCTGTCGGTCTGGGCGAGCGGAACCAGCTCGGGTGCGCCGTGGAAGGTATCGAGAGCGAGGGTGCTGTCGATCTCGGAGAGGCGAAGATCTTTTGCGACCTCGGGGGTGAGGGAGGCCCGGTCGGCCTCCTCTTTGAGGAGTTCGGGGTCGATGGCCGGGGGGTGGGTGGTCTCGGCTCCCGGCTGCTGTTGGGCGTGCTGCCGCTCCCATTTGTGGGTGGCGTCGAGATCGACGAGGCGGAGGGGAACCTCTTCTTCCTCGCCGCCGCGCTCGGCGCTGACGTAGTGGACCATGTCGCCCTGGATGCGGTAGCTCATGACGACCTGGTAGCTACCGTCCTTCAGGATGAGGCGGGTGCGGTGCGGAGTCTGATCCGGCTGCTGGGAGCTGGCCGGAACGAGGAGCGCTGCCGCGAGCAGAAGCTTCGAGATGGGGCGAAAGGTGTTCATCGGGTGACGAGATAGTTTAACGCTACCGGCCTCGCTGGGTACCCCCCACCCCCGTCTTAGTTGCGCAAAGTCTTCGAAAGATTGGAGTTAGGTCCGGACTTCCAGTTACGCATGTTCTCTGCCGGTATCCATCTCCCCGGCCAGTTTCTCCCCTGCTTCTATTGTAGCGATTCGGACGAACTGCTACGCCACGCGGTTCCTGCTGATAAGAAGGGAGATAGCGAGGGTGGCTACTTGACAGAGAATTTTTCTGTTGCATGGATCATATCTCAATAGTAGATTCAACTATCAACATAGTAGAACCGCATATCCCCATAGGAAACGACATGGCCCAGCCTAGACTGACGAAGCTTGAACTACAGATTCTGGAGATCTTCTGGACGAACGGCATCTGCTCGATTCGCGAGATTCAGGAGGGTTTTCCGGAGAAGAAGCGACCCGCGTATACGACGATTCAGACGACGGTTTATCGGCTGGAGTCGAAGAACGTGGTCCGGAGGGTGAAGAAGGTGGGAAACTTCCACGTCTTTGCGGCCACGATCTCGCGGGGAGAGGCGCAGGGGCGGCTGATCGATGAGCTTCTGGGGCTGTTCGGCGGAAGCACGCAGCCGGTGGTGGCGCATCTGGTGCAGTCCGGCAGGCTGACGGTGGAGGACGTGAAGGACGCCGCGAAGATGCTGGAAGAGATGAAGGATAAAGAGGTTAGCGGAGATAAGGAAGGACTATGATTCCTGAGCTTTCGTCTGAGTTTGAGCATTCTGTTGTGCCTGTACTGGCGAACCATCTTTGGCAATCGACGGTGGTGCTGTGCCTGGCTGGGTTGTTAACGCTGGCGTTGCGGCGGAATCAGGCGCGGGTGCGGTACTGGCTTTGGATGGTTGCTTCTGTGAAGTTTCTGGTTCCCTTTTCGCTGCTGATCGGATTGGGAAGCCATCTCCACATGACGGGTGGAACGCGGATTCTTGACGGGTCGCGTGCTGGAATCTATGCGGTGGTGAATCAGGCGGAGCAGCCTTTCTCGAAGCCGATCGTGGTGCCTCCTGTGATTGCTCGGGCGTCTTCGAGGCACGATGTGCTGGTTCTGCTGCCCGCGGTGATATGGCTGGGTGGGTCGCTGGCGATTGTCTTGCTGTGGGTGGTTCGGTGGCGGAGGGTGGCTCGGGTGGTGCGCGAGGCCGTGCCTGTGGACGGTGGGCGCGAGGTGGAGGCTCTGCGGCGGGTGAGTTCTGCGGCGGGATTGCGGAGGCCGGTGCCTCTGCTGTGCTCTCAGGAGCGGATGGAGCCGGGCATCTTTGGGATAGGGAGGCCGGTGCTGCTTTGGCCTGCGGGTATCTCGGAGCATCTGGATGACGCGCATATTGAGGCGATTCTGGCGCATGAGATGCAGCATGTGCGGCGGCGGGACAACCTTGCGGCCCTGCTGCACATGGCGGTGGAGGCTCTGTTCTGGTTTCATCCACTGGTTTGGCTGGTGGGGGCGAGGCTGGTGGAGGAGCGTGAGCGGGCTTGTGATGAGGATGTGCTGCTGGCGGGCGGCAGACCGCATGTGTATGCGGAGAGCATTTTGAAGACTTGCCAGTTTTGTCTGGAGTCGCCTCTGCGGTGTGTGTCGGGGATTACGGGGGCGGATTTGAAGGTACGGATTGCGGAAATTATGGCTAAACGGGCGGCTCTGAAGATGGGTTTTGGCAGGAAGGCTCTGCTGGCTTTAGCGGGAGGGATTGCTGTGGTTGCTCCGGTGGTGCTGGGGCAGACGAACGCTTCGCCGAATATTGGACAGGCAGCGGATGGGAACGTTAACTTCGAGGTTGCGACCATTCGTCCCGCAGATCCGATGGATCAAGAGACGGGGTTTAAGACACGGGGAAGGCATGTGGTGGTCGAGAATGAACCACTGACCAATGTGGCTATCTTCGCCTATGGAGTGCATCCCAAACAGCTTGTGGGTGGGCCCTCATGGATGAACGACACCCGGTTCACAATTGACGGCATCCCTGATACCGAGGGACAGCTCAGTGTCCGACAGATGCAGGGCATGGTGCGCCGACTGCTGGAAGATCGCTTCCATCTGAAGACCCACAAGCAACGGCGGGAGATTCCGGTCTATGCGATCCAGATAGCGAAGGGTGGGACGAAACTGGCTAAGAGTAAATCCGACCCCAAGGAGCTGCCGGACCAGACGGGCACCCGCAACTATATAAATTTCCGGAACAACTCCATGATCGACCTTGCACTTGGTATGCAGTTCATACTGGATCGTCCGGTAGTGGATGAGACCGGGCTGACGGACAAGTATGATTTTCAACTGCGCTGGACGCCGGACGGTGTCCAGACTACCGATCCGAACGCTCCGCCGAGCATCTATACGGCGTTTCAGGAGCAGTTGGGATTGAAGCTGACTCCGACGAGGGCTTACGTTGATGTGCTGGTGATCGACCAGATCGAGAAGCCTTCGGAGAACTGATGCCGCCGTTGCGGGATTGAAAGATAAGGAGGAGCGATGATCCCTGAGTTTTCATTTGAGTTCATGCATACGTTTGGGCCGATGCTGGCGAACCATCTTTGGCAATCGACGGTGGTGGCGCTGATGGCGTGGGGGCTGTCGCTGCTGCTCCGCAGGAACCAGGCGCGGGTACGTTACTGGATCTGGCTGACGGCTTCAATGAAGTTCTTCGTTCCCTTCGCGTTCTTGATCGGGTTCGGTGGGTTGACGGCGGGATCGCGGTCTGAGCTCGCGGCGCCGAGCAGGATCACTGTGGCGATGGATCAGGTTGGACAACCCTTTTCGCAGCCGGTTTTGCATTCCTCGATTGCCATGCCTGGTCCGAAGGCATCCGACACGCTTCCTCTGATCGCTGGAGTCGTGTGGCTATGCGGGTTTACTTCGATTGTTGCGGTGTGGCTTGTGCGCTGGCGGCGTGTCGCACAGATGGTGCGCCATACTGCTCCGCTCCGCGAAGGACGCGAGATCAATGCGCTGCATCGAGTGACTGCGAAGCCGTTGCCGCTGGCGCTTTCGCCGATGCGGATAGAGCCGGGCGTCTTTGGGATATGGAGGCCGGTGCTGCTTTGGCCAGAGGGTATCTCGGACTATCTGGACGACGCGCATATTGAGGCGATTCTGGCCCATGAACTGCGACACGTGGAGAGACGGGACAATCTGACCGCGTTATTGCATATGGGAGTCGAAGCTGTCTTCTGGTTTCATCCGCTGGTGTGGCTGGTGGGGGCGAGGCTGGTAGAGGAGCGTGAGCGGGCTTGTGATGAAGATGTTCTGCTGGCGGGTGGAAGGCCGCATGTGTATGCGGAGAGCATTTTGAAGACTTGCCAGTTTTGTCTGGAGTCGCCGCTGCGGTGTGTGTCGGGGATTACGGGAGCGGATTTGAAGGGGCGCGTTGCGGAGATTATGGCGAAGCGTTCGGCTCTGAAGATGGGTTTTGGCAGGAAGGCTCTGCTGGCGGTGGCTGGGGCGGTTGTGGTGATTGCTCCGGTGGTGCTGGGACAGGCGAAGGCTTCGCAGGAGAGTGCTCAGATTGAGCTTGGAGACGTGAGATACGATGTGGCGACGATCAAGCGGAGCGATCCGAACGCTACATGGATGTCCGCAGGTCCACGAGCGAATCAGGTTTATGTTTCGCTAAACATGCCGCTGAAGAGTGCTATATGCGATGCATACGATGTGTTGCCTCTTCAGTGCGTGGGCGGACCTGCGTGGATTGACGCCGACAAATACGATATTGAAGCCAAGCCTGATAGCTCGACTACGGAACAGTTGTTGAAGCTGAGTTCAAAGCAACGCAGTTCTGTACATCAGCGGATGTTTCAGGCGCTTCTGGCTGATCGCCTAAAGCTCAAGGTGCATTTTGAGACTAGAGAGATGTCGATTTTCGCACTGGAGGTAGCGAAGGGCGGCTTGAAGATGCACGAGGCGGAGGTGGGGAACACCTATAAAGACGGGTTGAAGTTTGGCGACGGCAAGCCTTTGGGCGCAGGAGGATTCACCTGGAGCTATGGACGTATGACGGCGCAGGCATTGCTGCTGGATAACCTGGCGGTTAGCCTTTCCAGTCTGACCCATCGCCTTGTTGAGAACAAGACGGGGCTGACCGGCAGGTACGATTTCACGGTGCACTACTCCGGCGAGGAACCTCCTCCTGCGGATTCCAGCGAGCCTTCGATCTATACGGCTCTTGAGGAGCAGCTTGGGCTGAAGCTGGTATCGACCAAGGGACCGGTGAAGGTGCTGGTGATCGACTCTGTGGAGCGGCCTTCGGAGAACTGAGACTTCTCTGAAAGCCGCTGCGAGATGCTTTTCTCTGGAGATGACTTGTTTTGTCTTGCGTCTCTTTTACTGGACAGAGATTTACTCGTTTAGTAAAAGAGGTCACATGCAATCTTCAATAATGTCGCGGCTCTCAGCGCTAAAGCTTGACCTTAGGAGAAAGGCTCTGCTGGCGGTGGCAGGAGTCATTGCTATGGGCGTGCCGGTAGTTTTGGGTCAGGCGAACGCCTTGCAGAACAAGGCTCAGGTCGAAAGTGGAGACGTCAGCTTTGAGGTTGCGACCATCAAGCCTAGCCCTCCGACGGACAGCGCCGACGGGATGGTAACGAATGGACGCCGTTTCAAGATACTCAGAGGGAGAGTGGCGTTCCTCATGTCGTTTGCCTATGACATTCAGCCGCGACAGATTGTGAATGCTCCAGGTTGGCTCTCAGAGGACAAGTTCGATATTGAGGCATTGATGCCAGAGGGCTCCAACTACGAGCAGCTCAAAGGGATGGTGCGAAGGCTGTTGGCGGAGCGATTCGGGCTGAAGTTTCATCGGGAACGGAAGGAGATGCCGGTGTATGCGCTGACGGTCGCTAAGGGCGGCGCAAAGCTGACGGCCAGCAAACCTCGCGAGGGAGCCAACTTTGCGGGTCGCGGGATGGGACACCTGACAGTGCTCTACGGAGATATGGCGGGATTTGCGCGGTGGTTCAACGGCGGGGTTCTCGACCGTCCGGTGGTGGATGAGACGGGACTGGCGGGAACGTTCGATTTTACGCTGAACTGGATGCCGGACAATTCGCAGTATTACGGAATGGGTGGCATGATGCCACCGCCTGCCGATGGCTCGGTACTGCCAAGTCTGTTTACGGCGATGCAGGAGCAGCTTGGGCTGAGGCTGGAGCCTACGAAGGCGAACGTCGATGTGCTAGTGATCGACCATGTGGAACGGCCTTCGGAGAATTGAGAGGCGTAGTTCCGGGGTAGATTCCCTCAGCGACTCAGGTCGCGTTGAGTAGATGAGACTTACGGCGGGGCTGAAGAGGTTGTTGAAAAACAGTTGTGGCTTGGAAGAAAAAGACCCGGGGCTGAAGCCCCTTTCTATTTGAACGGTTTTTCGCAGGGCTGAAGCCCTGCGCTAATCCTAAAGACAAGGACAGGGACTTTTTCAGCAACCTCTGAAGCTGCGCCACTGCAAAACGTGGATTTTTTCGGCTCCTTCTGTAGTCTGATTGGTAGGCATGTCACGAGTCAGAAGCGCGGAGAAGCGCAGCGCCATCCTTGAGGCGGCTGTGGATGAGATTGCAGAGGCGGGGCTGGGCGCGGCTACGGCCAAGATCGCTCGGCGCGCGGGGATCGCCACGGGGACGCTGTTTACCTACTTCGCCACTAAGGAAGAGCTGCTGAACGAGCTTTATCTGGAGCTGAAGGGCGAGGCTTATGCGCGGATGAACGCCGGGTTTCCACAGAAGGGCAGCCTGGAGGAGCGGGCCCGGCATGTGTGGATGAGCTATCTGGAGTGGGCGATTGAGGCTCCGAGGAAGCGGAAGGTCTCGGTGCAGTTGAACGTCTCGGACGTGATAACGCCGGAGACTCGGGTTCGGGCGGCGGCGGGACGGAGTTTCTTTGACGCTACGTTTGCCGAACTGGGAGAGCTGGATGCAGTGCGGGCGCTTCCGCAGGGGTTTGCCGCGGCCTTGATGGGGGCGATTCAGGAGGCGACGATGGAGTTTATCGCGAAGAATCCGAAGGAACGGGAGAGGTTGAAGGAGGAGGGATTTCGGGTGTTCTGGCGGGCTTTGCAGTGATATTTAAATTTAATATCAAAATGAGCAACCAGTCAGTCATTTCTACATCCGATAGTCAGGAGGATCTTGCAATGGCTAAGGTCTGGTTGATTACGGGAAGTGGAAACGGTTTGGGGCGGGACATCGCAGAAGCGGCGTTGGCGGCTGGTGACAGTGTGGTTGCCGGGGCTCGGCGGACGGAGGAGTTGGCTCCGCTGGTGGCTCAGTATGGCGACCGGGTGCGGCCGGTGACTCTGGAGGTGCGGGACGAGGCGGCGGCGAAGGCGGCTGTTCAGTTGGCCGTGGACGCCTTTGGGCGTCTGGATGTGCTGGTGAACAACGCCGGTTATGGGCAGTTTGCGCCGTTCGAGCAGATGAGCGGCGAGGACTTCCAAGCGGTGGTAGATACCTGCTTCTACGGCGTGGTGTATACGACGCGGGCGGCGATTCCGGTGATGCGGAAGCAGAGGAGCGGGCACATCTTCCAGGTGTCGTCGGTTGGCGGACGGATGGCGATGCCGGGGAACTCACCTTACCACGCGGCCAAGTGGGCAGTGGGCGGCTTCAGCGATGCCGTGGCGGCGGAGGTTGCGCCGTTTGGGGTGAAGGTGTGCACACTGGAGCCGGGCGGGATTCGGACGAACTGGGCAAAACGCGCGGGAGAGAACACTCCTGAGCTGCTGCCGGAGTATGAGGCCTCGGTGGGGGCGATCATCAAGCTGCTGCACAGCATCAGGAACCGCTCGGAGGGTGATCCGCGCAGAATCGCTGACCTGATCGTGAAGCTGGCGAACAGCGAGGAGGTTCCGGTGAGGCTGATTCTGGGTGTGGATGCGGCGAAGAGAGTGGAGCACGCCGAGACTCTGCGGGCGAATGAGGCCGCCAAGTTCCGGGAGCTTACGCTTTCTACGGTGTTTCCGGATGCGGAGCCTATTCCGGAGTTGTTGAAGCACTGATGTCCTGCCGGACGGGCCCGCTACGCGCGGCGCGGCCACTTCGTGCGGGTATACCGGTCTGGGCGAGGCTCGCTGTATGGGGCCTCGCTTTGCTTGGCGGGAAGATTATCTTATTGCGCTGCCGGTGATGAGGGGTTGCGGGGCGCTGTTGTCGAACTGGATGGAGAAGGTGTAGAGGAGCGAGAGCAGGTCGCGCTGCTGGGTGGTGAAGTCGAAGCAGAGGACGTGCTTCGCGCCTTGGACCAGCTCGTTGCGGTGGCGGGGTTTGGTGGGGATGTTGCCCAGCCAGCAGGCCTTGGCCGCGTAGGTGGTCTTAACCTGGGTAATGTTGACGCTGCCGGTCTCGGGCGTGTCCTGCACGGAGCCTAGAGTGACGACGGCGGGGTGGCCGTCGATGGCGTAGCGGCTGGGCTCCTGCGTGATGGTGGGGGTCTCGCCGAAGCGCTTGAGCTGGCGGAGGAGCTGCTCGCGGGAGAAGGCAGCCAGATCATTGGCCGCGCCGCGGAGGACGCTGGGGCAGGTGCCGTCGATGGTGGAGAGAACGAAGACCGCGGGATTGACGCTTCCGCCGGAGCTGGCCGAGAGAGTGGACTGCGCGCACTGCGGAGCAGAGGCCGACGAGGACGGCCTGGGTTGCTCAGGGGCGGCGGAGAAGCGACCGGGATAGAAGTAGGTGACGTTCAGGAGCGGATCGTGGAAGCTTTTGGGCAGGGCGGAAGCAGACGGATCAGGGGCTTGCGAAAAGCCCATCGTGCAAAAGCCTGTCGCACAAAGGAGAAGAAGGAAAACAGAGGCTGCCGAACGAAACACCATACGCCCATCCTAGCACCAGGGCGGGGTGGAATTGAAACCGCTGGTGACGTTCCCTGATAGACGGCGGAGAGTGGAAAAGGGTTCTTAAAAATCTGTCCGCAGCAGAAGAAATATGGCCTGAGGGGGATCAGGACATGCCGGTAATTGCGCCTTCGGAGTCTACGTCGATGCCGAGGGCGCGGGAGGATTTGGGCAGGCCGGGCATGAGCATCATGCTGCCGGAGATGACGACGAGGAACCCGGCTCCGGCGGAGAGGACGACATCGGTGATGTGGAGCGTCCAGCCGGTGGGCGCGCCGAGTTGTTTGGGGTCGTCGGTGAGGGAGTACTGGGTCTTGGCGATGCAGACGGGAAGGTTGCCATAGCCCCACTGGGTGAAGCGGGCGAGTTTTTCTTCGGCCTGCGGGGTTAGCTCGACTGTGGCCGCGCCGTAGATCTTCTGCGCTACTGCGGTGATCTTTTCTAACGGCGAGGAGTCGCGAGTGTAGGTGCTGGTAGGCGAGACCGTGGGGTTGGCATCGAGGACGCTGACTACTTTTTCGGCCAGCGCGATGGAGCCCTCGGCTCCCTTGCTGTAGGCCTCGGAGAGAGCGAAGGAGGCCCCCTGGGCCTGGCAGTATTGTCCGAGGAAGGCGAGGTCTTCGTCGGTGTCGTGGGGGAAGCGGTTGATGGCAACGATGGCAGGGAGGTGGAAGCCGCGCACGATGGCGATGTGTTTGGCGAGGTTGGCGAAGCCTGCTTCGAGGCTGCCCGCACCTTGATTTCGCACCGACTGGACGGTGGTGACGAGGACAGCAGCGGAGGGCCGGATGCCGGAGCTGGGCATGACGATATCTAGGTACTTCTCGAAGCCAAGATCGGAGGCAAAGCCGGTCTCGTTAACGACGTAGTCGGCGAGGCGCAGGCCCATCTGTTGCGAGAGAACGGAGCTGGTGCCGTGGGCGATGTTGGCGAAGGGGCCGCAGTGGACGAGGGCGGGCGTGCCTTCGGTGGTCTGGACGAGGTTTGGGAGGATGGCTTCGGCGAGCAGGGCCATCATGGGGCCGGTTGCGCCGAGGTCGTTGGCGGTGACGGGGGAGCCGGAGCGGTTGGAGCCGATGACGATCCGGGCGAGTCGGAGGCGGAGGTCTTCGCGCGAGGAGGCGAGCGAGAGGATGGCCATGATCTCGCTGGCGGCGGTGATGAGGAAGCCGGAGGGACGGTTCGAGCCTGGTCTTGGTGGTTTCGGGGTTCCCTGAGGTGAGCTGGTGAGGCTTGCTTGAGACTGGCCGCTGGACCCCACCCTTTCCGACGATGAGGC
>JAATEV010000077.1 GCA_015655585.1 Terriglobales bacterium
CGCATCAAGGACTTTATCGCGATGCCGCGGCCGAACCTTTATCAATCGCTGCATACCACGCTGGTGGCCGAGGGCGGCCACCAGTTTGAGGTGCAGATACGGACCGAGGAGATGCATCGCATCGCCGAAGACGGCATTGCGGCGCACTGGAAGTACAAGGCCAACGAGACCGTCAGCGCCAAGGATGAGCAGCGGCTGGCATGGGTGCGGCAGTTGATGGAATGGCAGCGCGAGATGACCGATCCCAACGAGTTCATGTCGACGCTGAAGATCGACCTGTACCCGGAGGAGGTCTACACCTTCACGCCCAAGGGCAAGGTCGTCGTGTTGCCGAAGGATGCCAGCCCCATCGACTTCGCCTACGCCATCCATACCGAGGTCGGCAACACCACCGTAGGCGCGAAAGTAAACGGCCGCATCGTCCCCCTCCGCACCAGGCTCCGCAACGGCGACATCGTCGAAATCAGCACCCAGACCGGCCACGCCCCCAGCCGCGACTGGCTCTCCTTCACCAAAAGCTCCCGCGCCCGCAACAAGATCAAGCACTGGATCAACGAGCACCAGCGCGAGCGCGCCATCGAGATCGGCCGCAAGCTCTTAGAGCGCGAAGCCCGCAAGTACAAGCTCTCCCTCACCAAGTTCCACGAGGCCGACTACGCCAAAGTAGCCACCGAGTACGGCCTCGGCACCCAGGCCGAGCTCCTCGCCGGAGTAGGCTTCGGCAAGTATTCCGCCCGCCAGGTCCTCAACAAGCTCGAACCCGGCTCCACCATGGCCCCCGAGCCCGTCCACCCCGAGGCAGGCGTAGGCAACACCGTCGGCCAGATGTCCGAAGCCGTCAAGCGCGTCTTCTTCGGCAAAGGCTCCGAATCGCTTCAGGTCGAAGGTCAGGACGACCTCCTCGTCTACCGTGCCCGTTGTTGTAACCCCATCCGTGGCGAAGAGATCATCGGCTACGTCACCCGCGGCAAAGGCGTCGCCGTCCACGCAAGAAGCTGTCCCAACGTCCAGAACCTCCTCTACGAGTCCGACCGCCGCATCCAGGTCGAATGGTCTCCCACCCCGCTCGAACCCGGCACAATCAAAGCCCAGACCTATCCCGTCAAGCTCATCGTCCTATGCGACGACCGCGCCGGTCTCCTCAAGGAATTCACCGCCATCATCTCCGACGACGGCACCAACATCCGCAGCGTAGAGACCAAGCCCACCGCCGACGGCCAGGTCATCGTCGACTTCGTAGTCGAAACCGTAGACGTCCGCCACCTGAACCGCCTCGTCCTGAACCTACGCAAAGTAAGCGGCGTCCGCGACGTCCAGCGCGTCCAGAAAATCTAGACCGTATCGCCACAGAGTTAACTGAGCTGCCGCCTGTATTTGCTGTTGCTGCTGCCTGTTTTGCTGTTGCTGTCGCCTGTATTTTGGTTTGTCATTCCCGAAGGGAATCTGCGTTTGCTGTCGCGTTTATTCTTGCTGTTGTTGCTTTTGCTTTTGTCGTTGTTCTTGCCTTTACCGTCCCTCCACCCACCCAAACACCGTCATTTCGACCGAAGCAGCGCAGCTTCATCGCGCTGCGAAGCGGAGAAACCCGCTTCTCTACCCATACCTACCCGAGCCCATAAGCCCTTGCTGTTGTTCTTGTTCTTGTTCTTGAGGTAGGGCCGGGCTTCAGCCCAGCCACAAAGAACACGTCGCGAAGCGACCACCTCTCTGCCGAAGGCTGGAGCAAAGGCGAAGCCGAAGCGACTGATTTATTGCTTTTGTTTTTGCCGTTGCCTTTCTTTCCTCTTCGCTCAACCGAAATCCCAAGCAAAGCCACACCAATCAACACCCACCACTCCCCACACACCGCCGACACTCCTTGCAAAACGTATGGTTCAGCCGATGCGACGTAATCATCAGCACGCTCCCCGTCATCGTCACCGCCACCTCATACCCATGCGACGGAAGCCAATCCCCAAGAAACGCTCCGCAAAAGATAAACCCCAGTCCCAACAGCATCAGGCCGATCACCCGCCGCCGCCCATGCACACGAAATCCTTTGTACAGAGCAACCGCGCCCAGTGCGGCAATCCCCATCGCCAGCGTCCGATGCGTCGTCTCTTCTCCAGGAACCAAGTGAGCAAACACCACCGACAGAGAGATCAGCATCGGCGTAAACACGCAGTGCAACACGCAAAGCGCCGAGGCCCAAACACCAAGATTGTCGGTCGTCAGAAAAGAACCACGACCCACTCCACTCACAGACTGAGACAAAACCAAAACTCCGAATCAAGAGAATTTATGCTATCGATATTCTATTATCGATTAAGCGTCCTGTCTCCACGAGACAGGATATCCTCACAATCCGGAGAAATCAGGGGAAAGACTTAAATCGTGGCCGCAGCCGGAAGGATCTCCGACACATCCACCCACTGGGTCGGATAGTCGCCCGTATAGCAAGCCGCGCAGAAGGTGTTCGGCTCCTCATCCCCCATCGTGCAGCTATGCACCAGCCCATCCATCGAGAGATACGCCAGCGAATCCGCCTCAATGAACTTACAGATCTCCTCAACGGAGTTATTCGCCGCAATCAAATCCTTCTTGCTCGGAGTATCCACCCCATAGAAACAAGGCGAAATCGTCGGCGGACAAGAGATCCGCAGATGCACCTCCGTCGCGCCCGCAGCCCGTACCATCCGCACAATCTTCCGCGAGGTCGTTCCCCGGATGATCGAGTCATCGATCAGCACCACGCGCTTGCCTTCCAGCAGAGCACGTACCGGGTTCAGCTTCATCCTCACGCCAAAGTCCCGCACCCGCTGCTCCGGCTGAATAAACGTGCGCCCCACATAGTGGTTGCGAATCAGCCCCAGGTTGAACGGAATCCCCGACTCCGACGCATATCCAATCGCCGCCGTCACGCCCGAATCCGGCACCGGCACAATCAAATCCGCCGGAACGCTCGACTCCCGAGCCAGCGTCCGCCCCATCTCTTCGCGGCTCTTCTGCACCCACCGCCCGAAGACCCGCGAGTCCGGCCGCGCAAAGTACACATGCTCAAAGACGCAGCTAGCCTGCTTCGTCGTCGTGTTGAAGTACCGGCTCGTAACCCCGTCCTCCGACACCATCACCAGCTCGCCCGGCTTCACATCGCGCTCATACTTCGCATGGAGCAGGTCAAACGCACACGTCTCCGACGCGAACACAAACGTATCCGGCGCGCCATTCACACCCGGAATCCGCCCCATCGACAGCGGCCTGAACCCATGCGGATCGCGCGCGGCAAAGATGCGGTTCCGCGTCATCATCACAATCGAGAACGCGCCCTCCACCTGGCTCAACGAGTCCGCGATGCAGTCCACCAGCGTCGTCTCTTTCGAGTGCGCGATCAACTGCACAATAATCTCCGTGTCCGACGTCGTCTGGAAGATCGCCCCATCGCGCTCCAGTCGCTCCCGCGAGTTCCCCAGATTCACCAGGTTGCCGTTATGCGCAATCGCGATCAGACCCTTCGTCGACTCCACCGAGATCGGCTGCGCATTCAGCAGCGCCGAGTCGCCCGTAGTCGAATACCGCGTATGCCCGATCGCCATATACCCCGGCAGCTTCGCCAGCACATCGTCGGTAAAGATCTCCGACACCAGACCCATGCCCTTGATGTCGTTCACCTGCTGACCATCCGCCGAAGCGATCCCACCCGACTCCTGCCCGCGATGCTGCAACGAGTACAAGCCCCAGTAAGTCATCCGGGCCGCATCGGGATGGTTATAGATCGCCATCACCCCGCACTCTTCGCGCAGCTTATCGAACGGCGTCTCATCGTCCTCATCCAATTCAATCTGAGGAACACGCTCATCTGCTTTGTCATTTCGAGGCGAAGCCGAGGAATCTGCTGCTCCCAATCCACGCGACATCACAAACTCGTCCCGCAACAAAAGTTCGCTCATGCCGTCACCACCTCACCAGCCAACTGCTCTTCAAGCGATGCCGCCCAAAAACTATTCAAGTCGCGAATCGTGGTATCGATGAGGACATTGCTCTTAGCAAACACGCTCTCACGAGACCTAATGATGACCTTGTCCTGAACCGTTTCACCGATCTCGGACGCAATCATACAAGTGTGCACTTTTTCCATAGAGGCTAAAAGAGCCGCAACATTTTCTTTTGCGCAAGTCACAATCGCCGAGGAACTGTATTCGCCAAATAAGTTCTGAATAGTCTCTGTGGGGCTCTTTGAGCCAAGCTGAACATCAAATCCTATTTGCCGTGAAAAGCCCGCTTTAGCCAATGAAACTACTATCCCACCATCCGATATATCCGTGATGGAAGTTGCATATCCATCAGCAGCAATCGCACGAAGACATTTATGCAGAGCTAACTCTTCCTCAATATCGATGGCGGGTGGAGTGCCCCAAATCTCACCCATCACTGTCTTGGCAAACTCGGACGAACCGATCTGCTGTTTAAGTTGTGCAGGTGATAATCCGTGCGATGCGCCCTCTTCAAAGAAAATCAAGAGGATCGCATCACCAATATTTTGAAACGCCGCAGGCACAGCCTTCGTAACATCATCAATAATCCCAACGATCCCCAGCACCGGCGTAGGATAAATCCCCTCGCCCTTAGTCTCGTTGTACAGAGAAACATTCCCACCCGTAATCGGAGTCCCCAGCGCTGTACAAGCCTCCGAGATTCCATCAATTGCCGACGAAAGCTGCGCCATAATCTCAGGCTTCTCCGGATTCCCGAAGTTCAGGCAGTTCGTAGCCGAAACCGGAGTCGCCCCCGTACAAGCCACCTTCCGCGCCGCCTCGGCCACCGCGTGCATCGCGCCCAGCTTCGGGTCGAGCCACGTCCAGCGCCCGTTCCCTGCCAGAGCCATCGCCAACCCACGCTCATGCCCCGGAGTACCCGTACCCTTGATCCGCATCACGCCGGCCTCGCCGCCCGGCCCCTGCACCGTATTCGTCTGCACCATCGAGTCGTACTGCTCAAACACCCAACGCTTATCGCAGATATTCGCGCTCGCCAGCAGCTTCTTCAAATCCGCCGTGTAATCCCTCGGCTTCTGCAACTCTTCCAAAACCCACGCTGGTGGATCTCTTGGGACCGGAGGTTCCCAAGTACCTACAGCCCGGTGGTACACCGGAGCGTCATCCGTCAGCGAAACATTCGGAATGTCCGCCACCAGCTCGCCATGCTGCGTGATGACCATATTGTTCTTCTCAGTCACCTCACCCACAACCGCAGCATCCAAGCCCCACTTCGCGAACACATCCAGAACCTCCTGCGTCCGCGTCTTGTCGGCCACCAGCAGCATCCGCTCCTGGCTCTCGCTCAACATGATCTCGTAGCTGCTCATGCCAGTCTCGCGCTGCGGCACCCGATCCAGCTCAACAGTTAAACCCAGCCCACCCCTCGCGCCCATCTCGCACGTCGAGCAAGTCAGCCCCGCCGCGCCCATGTCCTGAATCCCCAGCACCGCGCCCGTAGCCATAGCCTCGACACAAGCCTCCAGCAGAAGCTTCTCCAGGAACGGATCGCCCATCTGCACATTAGGCCGCTTCTGCTCCGAGCCCTCGGTGAACTCCTCGCTAGCCATCGTCGCGCCATGAATCCCGTCGCGCCCCGTCTTGGCTCCCACGTAGATCACCGGATTCCCAACGCCCACCGCCTTGGCATAGAAGATCTCGTCCGTCTTCACCAGCCCCAGCGCAAACGCATTCACCAGCGGATTGCCCGAGTAACAAGCCTCGAACCGCGTCTCCCCGCCCAGATTCGGAACCCCGAAGCAGTTCCCATACCCGGCCACGCCATGCACCACACCCGAAACGATCTGGTGGTTCTTGCTGCGCAGCGACTCATCCGGCTCCGCCTCATCCAGCGGTCCAAACCGCAGCGAATCCATCACCGCCAGCGGCCTCGCGTTCATCGTAAAGATGTCCCGCAGAATCCCGCCCACGCCCGTAGCCGCGCCCTGGTAAGGCTCAATGTAGCTGGGGTGGTTATGGCTCTCAATCTTGAACGCGCAGGCCCAGCCGTCGCCCACGTCGATGATTCCGGCATTCTCGCCCGGCCCCTGCACCACGCTTCCCGGCCCCGACGTCCGGTCGCCCTTCGTCGGCAGCCTCTTCAGGTGTACCCGTGAGCTCTTGTACGAGCAGTGCTCCGACCACATCACCGAAAAGATCCCCAATTCGGTAAGCGAAGGAGTCCGTCCAAGCGCCGCTTCGATGCGTGCATACTCGTCCGGTGTGATGCTGTGCTGTTTCAGCAGAGCTGGAGTGATCGTAGTAGGAGTAGGAACAGTATTGGCCCGCTGGGCTTCCTGATTTGGCATGGCTCGCTCCTTAATTGTCGCACGAATCCGCCGAATCGAAGCCTCCCGACAGCCTACGGCAGATCACCCGGCCCAACAGCCGTCCCAAAACAGTCTCCGCCCGGAAGCATACTCCCAACTCAGCTTCCCGTACTGCCGAATCCTTTCGCGCCCCGCGGAGCCTCCACCAACTCTTCCACCACCTCAAACCGCGCCTCGATCCGCCGCACAATCCGCAACTGCGCGATCCTGTCCCCGGCCTTGATCTCCACCGCCGCCGTCCCCAGGTTCGTCACCACCACCTTGATCTCCCCGCGATACCCCGGATCGATCACCCCCGCCAGCGTCGTCACCCCGCGCATCGCCAGCCCCGACCGGTCTTCCACCAGCGCTCCATGCGTCGCAGGAAACTCCATCGCAATCCCCGTCTCCACCGCGCCCGTAGCCCCAACCTCCAGCACCATCCCCGCCACCGCATACAAATCCGCCGCCAAATCCCCAAACGGCCCCGTATGCGCATAACGAGGCACCTGCGCCTCCGCCTTCAGCTTCAAAACCTTGATCGCAACCTGCTCGTCCAACATCCACACTCCCGGGAAAAAAGAATTACCCCTATTCTGTCACCTCAAACTCCCTGCAATCCCCAAGCTAAAATCAACCCAATGTTCAACCGCCTCCTCACCTGGATGAAAGGCCCCAACCGTCCCTCGCGCATGTTCTGGACAGGCCTCGCCATCCGGGTCCTCTACATCACCCTGGGCCACAGCTACCACTTCCGCACCTTTCTCGACCACTTCCAGTTCGGCTGGGAAGACGGCCGCATCGCCCGCGCCCTGGTCACCGGCTACGGATACGCCGATCCCTTCAGCGGACACACCGGCCCCACCGCCTGGGTTCCACCGCTCTACCCCCTCATTCTGGCGGCTGTCTTCAAGCTCTGCGGCATCTACACCCCGCTCTCCGCCTGGACCATCCTCGTCATCAACAGCCTCTTCTCCGCCGCCGTAGCCCCCGCCGTCTACGAGATCGCCACCCGCTGCTACGCCGCCGCCAACTCGCCACGCAACGTAGCCCTCTGGTCCGGCTGGCTCTGGGCCCTCTATCCCGCCGCCAGCCAATACGCCGTCCACTGGGTATGGGAGACATCCCTCACCACCGGCCTCTTCGCCTGGACCCTCGTCCTCGCCCTCCGCATCCGAGACAACCCAGCCAACACCCGCCAATGGGCCGCCTTCGGCATCCTCTGGGCGCTCATCTACCTCTCCAACCCCACCCTCGTCCTCTTCCTCCCCATCTGCGTTTTATGGATGCTCTGGAAACCCACCGTCCGCTCGTTCTCAAACGCCGCCCTCGCCGCCGTCCTCTTCCTCGCCTGCATCACCCCCTGGGTCTATCGCAACTGGCGAGCCTTCCACGCCTTCATCCCCTCCCGCGGCAACTTCGGAGCCGAGCTCTACCAATCCATGCTCTCCGAAAACAACGGCTTTCCCTGGGGCATCACCGTCTCCTTCGTCGAGTCCGACCCCGAGTACATCAGCTACAAGACCCTCGGCGAAGTAGCCTACGTCCGCCATAAATCCGAGCTGGCCCACGCCCTCATCCAGGCCAATCCCCACCGTTTTACCGCCTACGTCCTCAAGCGCATCTACTTCTTCTGGGCCGGAGTCCCCCACCCCATCGACCGCCCCGCCTTCAAGCCCTGGCTGGTCGAGATCACCCGCGAGGTCAACTACTCCATCCTCTCCATCACCGGACTCCTCGGCCTCGCGCTCTCCCTCCGCCGCCGCATCCCCGCCTCCGGCCTCTTTGCCTTCAGCTTCCTCCTTCTGCCCATCCCCTACTACTTCATCACCTCCGGAGCCCGCTTCCGCCACCCTCTCGAACCCCTCATCTGCATCTTCACCGTCTACCTCTTCCAGTCCACCACCCCACGCCGAACCCGCTCCCTCACGTAAAATCAAGGCAAGACCGTCTCATGCCTCGCCATCCTCATATCCCGTGCATCCACCCAGAGGACCGGCTCTGATGCAATCCCGCAACGTCCTCATCACCGGAGCTTCCGGCTTCTTCGGCGGCATCCTCAAGCGCCGCCTCCTCTCCGAAGGCTTCCGCTGCACCAACATCGACCTCGTAGCCGACACCGACACCCACCCCAGCCTCACCAGCATTCAAGGCGACATCCGCGACACCCGCCTCCTCTGCGATCTCTTCCAGAAGCAGCGCTTCGACGCCGTATTTCACTGCGCCGCCCTCCTCGCCCACGACACCATCGACAACAACGCCCTCTGGACCTCCAACGTCGACGGCACCCGCAACATCGCCGAGTCCTGCCGCCGCTTCGGCACTCCCCGGCTCATCTTCACCTCCACCAACTGCCTCTGGGCCTCCAACCTCGGCCACCCCGTCCGCGAAGACGAGCCCCCCAACCCCATCGAGCTCTACGGCCGCTCCAAGCTGGCCGCCGAGCAGATCCTCCAAGAGTACGAGCACGACCTCAACGTCATCACCATCCGCTGCCCCACCATCATCGACAGCGGACGCCTCGGCCTCCTCGCCATCCTCTTCGAGTTCATTCAGGACAATAAAAAAGTCTGGGTCGTAGGCTCCGGCAGCAACCGCTACCAGTTCATCTACGCGCAGGATCTGGCCACCGCCTGCATCCAGTGCCTCGACTACGACCGCCCCGACCTCTTCCACATCGGCTCCGACAACGTCCCGTCTCTCCGCGAGGTCTACCAGGCCATCATCGACCACGCCGGAACCCGCGCCCGCGTAGCCCAGCTCCCCAAGGCCCCCACCATCGCCGCCATGCAACTGGCCCACAAGCTCGGCGTCTCACCGCTAGGCCCCTACCAATACCGCATGATCGCCGAAGACTTCCTCTTCGACACCACCCGCATCCGCGAAAGATTAAACTGGCAACCCACCCTCAACAACCAGCAGATGATGGTCGAGGCCTACCGCTACTACGCCGCCCAGCGCGCCGAGATCCACGCCCGCAAAGACGTCTCCGCCCACTCCAAGGCCGCCCCCATGGGCATCATCCGCCTCCTCAAGTGGTTCTCCTGAACCACCCCACCACGCTCATTGCTGCGTAAGCGTCATCACCCGATACCCCTCCGGCACCGCAAACATCCCCGGCCCCGGCTCCCGCTGGCTGATCCCGCTCACCACAAACTTCTGCTCCGCCGAGACCCTCGGGTCGAACCGATCCGTAATCACATTAATCCCAAGCTGCGGCGAGTACCAGAACTCCTTCACCACCTCCTGCGCCTTCTGGTTCCCCATCGCATTCGCGGCGATCGTCGTCACCTCATGCGACCCGATCAGTTCCAGCCCGTCCACCATCTTCTCTCCCAGCCCCTGCACCGTCCCCTTGCCCGCACCATGCAGCAGAGACCCCGGCTGCTCAATCCTCTCCGGAACCGTCCCGACAAACCGCCCCGCCCCGCACATCCGCCGCAACGGCCGGCAGACATACATCACATGTAGCACCGGGTCCTGAATATCGATCTCCTTCAGCATAGTCTCCCGCTTATCGCCATCCGGCATAAAGGCGCGCCTCTCCTGAAACACCCTGCCCGAGCTGTCCCGAGCCACCGTCCGATGGTTCTTCACTATCTGGGTGCTTCCATCCGCCAGCATCTTCGTCCACTCCGTCGTCACCACCGCGGAAAACGGAGCGTTCGGAATCGTCGGAATCGCAATGCTCTCGATCCCCTCCCGCGTCCCCCCATCCGGAGCGTGCATCACAGGAGGTTGCTGCGCGCCAACCCCCAACCCCGCCAGACAGATCACACCAGCAACGAAAGAAAACGTCCTGCCCATCGCATCACCTCAACAGCAACAGTCTGCCACCAAAGCCCCACCCGCATCCAGCAAATAAAATCCCCGCAACCGCCCTAAAATTTCAACCAACCCGGAAGAGAATGCCGAAAAAGTCTTTGTTTCTGTCTTTGGGTTTTTCACAGGGCTTCAGCCCCGTGTCTTTTCCTGACACGCCACATCTGCTTTTTTTCATCACCCTCTTCAGCCCTCGGATATTCTCTTCAGAGACACCCGCCTTACCAATCCCTCTGCTCAAGGTTGACCGATGAGACCTCTTCTCCAGTGCGTATGCCTCGCACTTCTGTCCGTAGCCGCCCTGGCGCAAGCCCCGTCCCAGTCTCCCGAGATCACCCCCGACCGCCACGTCATCTTTCGCCTCCGCGCCCCGCAAGCATCCTCCGTCATCCTCACCGGCGAGTTCATGAGCGGCAGCAAGCCCTTCGAGAAAGATTCCACCGGCCTCTGGACCGTCACCGTCGGCCCTCTCGAACCCGAGATCTACAACTACAACTTCACCATCGACGGCATCCGCACCACCGACCCCCACAACGCCGCCCTCAAGACCGGCACCATCGCCAGCACCACCCAAAGCATCCTCCGCATCCCCGGCGACCACCCCGCCCTCTACGACCTCCAACCCGTCCCCCACGGCGAGCTCCACACCCTCCTCTACAACTCCACCACCCTCGGCTTCACCCGCCGCGCCGTCGTCTACACCCCGCCCGGCTACGACCCCTCCGCCAAAACCCGCTACCCCGTCCTCTACCTCTTCCACGGGGCCAACTCCGAGGAGACCGCCTGGCCCCGCTTCGGCCACGTCAACCTCATCCTCGACAACCTCCTCGCCGCCGGCAAAATCAAACCCTTCCTCGTAGTCATGCCCTACGACTACCCCTCACCCCTCGACGCCGATCCACCCATCCCACCCAACGGCGGCTTCTCCGAGATCGCCACCACCTTCAGCCGAGACCTCATCACCGATCTCATCCCCTTCATCCAGTCCCGCTTCCGCACCTACACCGACCGCGACCACCGCGCCATCGCCGGTCTCTCCATGGGCGGCGTCGAAGCCCTCCAGATCGGCTCCAGCCATCTCGACCTCTTCAGCTACATCGGCGGCTTCAGCCCGGCTCTCCGCCTCCCCGACATCCCCACCACCTTCACACCGCTCACCACCGACCCAAAAGCCGCCAACCAGAAGCTCCATCTCCTCTGGTTCGCCTGCGGCTCCGAAGACGGTTTCTACTCCGCCTCCACTACCCTCACCAAACTCCTAACCGACAGCCAGATCCAACACACCTTCCGCAAAAGCACCGGAGCCCACACCTGGATCAACTGGCGTCAATACTTCATAGAATTCACGCCGCAACTCTTCCAGAAATAATTATTCCCCCCCGGATGCCCCAGCCGCTCCAAAGCCCCACAGGATCAGAGCTATCAGGCCGCCCGCCCAATGCGCTATGCACTCCGCATCACCTCAAGAGCCCTCGCCACCGCCACCCGCATCAACGGAAGCTCTTTCTGCACGGTATCCCACACAATCCGCCCATCCACGCGATGGTAAGCATGACGCAAAATGTTCCCCATCCCGCGAAATCCCTTCCAATCCACTCCCGGACAAATCGCCGCAGCATCGTCGCCAAGCCTCACCGCGGCTTCGGTAATGATCTGCAGCTCGCGTTCGACCGCAGACCGCGTCTTACGGTCGGCCTCATACATCTCGAAGCTCAGCTCGCCCACAAACTCATCGATGTAGCCGATGCTCTTCAGAATGTCTTCAAAGTGCCTTCCTGCGTCTCTAAAAGGCAAGGATGGCCTCACGCAATGCCTGAGCCCGAACCGTTTCGTTCATCCACCTGGCTGACGAGAGATCGACGTCCGTGCCCAGCAATTCGCTCAACCTCCCCTGAACCCGTCCAATCGTCACCAGCGTCAGATGCTGCGACTCATCAAAATCAGCTATCAAGTCAACATCCGACTGAACCGAAGCGTCTCCCCGCGCAACCGATCCGAACAGGCGCAGATGCATCACACCGTCGGCCTTCAGCTCACCTTCATGCTCGCGCAATATCTTCAGGACGTCACTTCGCTTCATGCAGAAGATTGTGGCACACACAAATAGCGAACTCAATCCAAACTTGCCCGGCAATCCATCCCGGAACTACCGCTTCCGCAGCCGCAGACTCTGCCAGCTCCCATCCGCCGTCCAGCCGCCATCCACGGCCAGCGTCTGCCCATTCACGAACCCGCTGCGCTCCGGCTCCGCCAGAAACAGGATCGCCTGCGCGATGTCCTCCGGCGACGCAAACCGCCCCATCGGATTCACGGCCTCAATATCAGCGTCGTTATACCCGCCGCCCGCCTGGTCCGCCACATCCATCTCGGTCTTCACCCACCCCGGACACACCGCATTCACCCGCACCCCGCGCCCGCCCCACTCCGCCGCCAACGTCCGCGTCAACCCCACCAGCCCATGCTTCGACGCGTTATAAGCCGACCTGTCCGAGATCCCTTGCAACCCCGCAATCGACGCCACATTCACAATCGCGCCAGACTTCTGCTCCAGCATCATCGCGCCAAACCCCTTGGCCAGCAGAAACGGAGCCAGCAGGTTCACCTCCAGCACCCGCCGGAACGCCTTGGCCTCCACCGTCTCCGCCGGAGCGATAAAGCTGATCCCGGCGTTATTCACCAGCACATCCGCCCGTCCCCAGCGTCCGCGAACCACCTCCACCGCCCGCGCCACCACCGCCTCATCGGAGATGTCCCCCAGGACCTCCTCCACCTCGGCTCCCAGTCCCTTCACGGCCTGAATGGTAGCCGTACAAGGCTGCACATCCAGCAAAGCCAACCCATACCCAGCCCCCGCCAGAACCTCAGCCGTCCGACGCCCAATTCCCTGTGCCGCACCCGTAACAATCGCAATCTTCATACCCCGAGAATACTGCACAAAATCCCAACCCAGTAGCCGTAGCTGTCGTTGCTGTCCCATCCTCACGCCACCCACAAAACCGGGTGACCCATCTTCGCGACGGCCCCATCGTCGCTAAGGTGGGAATGTAAATCTCTTCCCAGCCAGCTCTTGTTTTTGTTTTTGCCGTTGCCGTTGCCGTTGCCGTTGCCGTTAGTTGTTAGTTGTTAGTTGTTGCTGCTTTTGTTTTCACCTGCCTAGCCACCAACATTTGTCATTTCGACCGGAGCAACTCACGGCCTCATCGTGAGTTGCGTAGCGGAGAAACCCGCTTCTCTACCCATACCTGACCCAAGCCTATAAGCCCTTGCTCTTGCCTTTGCTTTTACCCATCCTTGTCTTTCAAATCCGTACTCGTCTTTGATAAGCAGTTGAATCGCTCTTCACCCAGTCAGCTCTTATACGCCTTGGTCCCTTCGATCCTCGTTATGCCTTTAAGCCTGTCAAGCCCAATCCAGCCCAACCCAAACAAAACCAACAACATACGCGTGGCACATCCACCCACTCAACCAGCTACAATGGAATAGGGGGAAACAAAAAGTACGCACCATTAACCAAACCATCATTATCGAAAAAGCAAACGCTCCATCACCAAAAATATAAACCCTTCCTTTTGAATACTTTGCAAAGTAGCCGCAACCGAAGTCCAAGCCTAACCCCAAAGGAATGAAGACTTTGCGCAAAAACAGGCAGGGAGGGGGTATCCCACCCATTGACCCCGGCCTCGGAACGCGATACACTCACTAAGTTCGGCGCTGTAGCCCGTGTGTCTCTACTCAAGGGTTGCAGAGACAAGAGGTCTGCCCGGCGACTGGTTCTTCGGAACCAAAAAGATCGCAACGGTCTGGCCGGTTGACTTAGCGCCCCATGCAGCACAATTCATCAAGGAAGCGGTCAGCGCTCTACCGCGCCACGCTTGAGGTTTTAGCTATGTACGCAGTCATCCGCACCGGCGGCAAACAATATCTGGTCTCTCCCGGCGAGAAGGTAAAGATCGAAACCATCGCTCATGAGAACGGCGCCGTCGAATTCTCCGACGTCATCGCCGTCAGCGCCGAAGAGGGCAAGTTCGAGTCCGAGCTCACCGGAGCCAAGGTGCTCGCCTCCGTCGTCGGCGAAGGTCGCGGCGACAAGATTCTGGTCTTCAAGCTCAAGCGCAAGAAGCAGTACAAGAAGATGCAGGGCCACCGCCAGAACTACGTTGAGGTCAAGATCAACGAGATTCAGGTCAACGGCAAGAGCTTCAAGGAAGCCTAAGTTTCCGCAGGTTTATTTTTTCATCTTAGAGTTTCAAAGATCAGCGCTCCAGCCCGCGGGGCCAGCGCAAATGAGGCAATCGAAATGGCACATAAAAAAGGTCTAGGTTCTTCCAAAAACGGTCGCGACTCGAACGCCCAGCGGCTCGGAGTCAAGGTGTTCGGCGGTCAGTCCATCCTCGGTGGCGGCATCATCGTCCGTCAGCGCGGCACACCGCTCAAGCCCGGCAGCAACGTCGGCCGCGGCAAGGACGACACCCTCTTCGCCAAGGTTGACGGCAAGGTCCGCTTCCAGGACCGTGGCCAGCATGGCCGCTTCGTCAACGTCGATCCCATCGAAGCCTAATTCGGATTCCGATCTCCACCGAAAACCCTGCCCCGGCAGGGTTTTCGTGCATCTGCTATTGCTCCGAAACCAGCACCGGCTTGCCCTTCTCGTTCAGCCCCACCCGCCCCATCGGATGGAAGTGGTCATGCGTGAACAGCACCAGCCAGTTCTCCGGGATCGCCCGCTTATAGAACCGCTTCCTCTGCTCGATGCACTCCAGCGGATAAAGGTCGTACCCCATCACCCATGTCGGGTCCAGATGCGCGCTCGTCGGAATTAAATCCGAGATGTAGCAGGCGTGCTGCGAACCGGACTCAATGTGGACCGCCATCAACTGCGCCGTGTGCCCCGGAAACACCTCCACGCTGATCCCCGGACAAATCTCAGGATTCGCCCGGATACCGGCATCATCCAGCAGCGTCATCTGTCCCGACTCGATCAGCGGATCGTAGTTCGGCGACAGGTAGCTGACCCGGTCCCGGTCAAACTGCAAACGCCCATGCTCCACCTCGCCCCGATGCGCAAAGTACCGAGCGCGCGGAAACGTAGGCGTCACCGAGCCGTCAGGTTGCAGCGTCGTATTCCAGCCGCAGTGGTCGAAGTGCAGGTGCGTGTTGATCACCACGTCCACCTCGTCCGGATGCACCCCGGCAGCGGCCAGCGACACCGGCAGCAACTCCTGATTGCCGTGGATCTCACGCATCTTCGGCGACTGCTTGTTGCCGATGCCCGTCTCGATCACGACCGTATGGCGGCCCGTCCGCACAACGACCGTGTTCAGGCCTAGCAGTATCCGGTTCTGGTCGTCGGCCGGTATCCTCTTCTCCCACAGCGGCTTCGGCACCACACCGAACATGGCTCCGCCATCGAGCCTGTATGTCCCGTCCGTGCAGACGGTGACCTCAAACTCGCCTACCTGCGCGCGGGCTCGCACCAGCTCCGCGGCAGACAAAACACCTTCAGCCGTGGATTTGCCCCGGCTCTCGATCACATCAGGATTCTCGGCAAAGGCCATGATTGCCCTCACGGATATCCTACCGTGAGGGCAACCGGCCTTGTCTAAGCGTGTGACACTTGGACCGAAGCCGACATTCTCTCCGGCCCCGCAGCAGGAGCGTGCTCCCCCGCCGGCCCGGCCTGAACCATAGCCACCGTCTCCGCCGCCGTTACGAGGGCTCCGTCGGTGGCTGGGCGCTTATTTTGAAAGCACTGACGGCACAACACCGGCCTCCCTTGCGTGGGCTTGAATGGAACAGTGGTATCAACTCCGCACTCGGAACATTGAGTGCGGGTCTCGGTACGCGAGAGCCCGGCCGCAGCCGGTCCCGAGCCAGGAGCGACCCCGGCTCCTCCACGCCTGGACTTGCACGGTTTACACCGTTTTGGATCGTTTTTGAATTGTTTGTCGAAAAAGAAGAGCTGTTCACCGGCTGTGAAGATGAACTCACAGCCACAATCAGAGCAGGTCAAGAGCCTATCTACGAATTCCATACCGCTTCTCCCGTATTGCGGCAAAACAAGGTGAGCACCCTGGAGCCAGGTGATAGCGAGGCCCATCGAGCGGTTCACCTTTCGGTAACCGATAAAACGTTCAAAATTTTTCAGGGGCCCGGGTTGATGCATTTACAACAGGCAAGTTCTCGTAAAACCTGCCTTTCACCACTACCAGTCGATGGCGGGAGTCCATTCGCTGACTGTATTGGCGGCCGTCTCTCCTATGCCGTATCCGGGAGACGGCCCGCCGTGGTGTGGAGCGGACTTAGTCCTGCTCTTTTCTTACCTTCTTACGATTGCGCTTGCGTGCGAGCGCTTCTTTCACGCGCTTCTTTTCACCCGGTTTCAGGTAGAAAGAATGACGCTTTACTTCCTTGATAATGTCTTCTGTCTGCACCTTGCGCTTGAAGCGCCGCAGGGCATTCTCAAGAGGTTCGCCTTCCTGCACTCGAATCTCTGCCAAGAAAAATACACCTCCAAACATTCCCCGTTCGGGACCTCTTAAGGATACGCTTAATTACGACTGATTACCTCACAAATCGTTGGTAACTTGGATAGATTCGACAGATTATTGAGGGAGCGTAGAATCGGCTCATGATAAGGAGCTATCAGGGTGTGACGCCGGTGGTTCCGGCGAGCTGCTATGTGGACGCTTCGGCGCAAGTGATTGGGGATGTAGTACTTGGCGAGCAGGCCAGCGTGTGGATGAACGCGGTGGTTCGGGGGGACGTGAACTCGATCCGCATTGGGGCGCGGAGCAACGTGCAGGACTGCGCGGTGCTGCATGGGATGCGGTACCTGTATCCGGTGATTGTAGGGGAGTCCGTGACGATCGGGCATAACGCTACAGTGCATGGATGCGTGCTGGAAGACGCGGTTTTAGTGGGGATTGGCGCGGTCATCCTGAATAATGCTCGGATCGGCGAGGGGTCGATCGTTGCGGCGGGGGCGGTGATTCCGGAGCAGACGGTGATTCCGCCGAACTCGCTGGTGGCGGGGGTGCCGGGGAAGATTCGCCGGACGCTGGGGGACGAGGACCGGGCTTTGATTCTGAAGTATTCCCAGAACTATCTGGACTATACGGCAATTTATTTGAAGGAAATGCTGGGTTCCGGTTCGCAGATTCCAGAAAAAAGTTAGAGCGTGCTTTTTTAGAGGGGTTTTGCGATTTTTGGGCGAAATATGGTGGTTCGCGGATGGTAAAAAGAGGGTTCGGAGCGGGAAAGTTGCTGGTGGCGGACGGTGCCGAGTGCGGCGTTTTAAATTGCGCCACTCTTTTTGAGATTTTTGGGGCTACTGAAGGTCATGGGGGCGAGATTCGATTTATGCGGACTGAAGAGGCGGATGTGGCCTGGCAGGAAAAGACCCGGGGCTGCCCCCTTGTGATTTGCTCGATTTAGCGCAGGGCTAAAGCCCTGCGCTAATCCCAAAGACAGGAACGGCGACTTTTCTCAGGAACCCCGGACTCTCCGGCCCTTTCAAAGCTAGCCGTCCTGTCCGATACACTGGAGAGAATGGCTACTTTGAAGGCAGTACGCGGCACCCGGGACCTTCTGCCCCCGGATACGGCGCTTTGGAATCATGTAGAGGCTACGGCTCGGGCGGTCTTTGCGCGGTATGGATTTGGCGAGATTCGCACGCCGATCTTCGAGGAGACGACCCTGTTCGCCCGTGGGGTGGGCGAGGAGACCGACATCGTCTCGAAGGAGATGTACACGTGGGAGGACCGTGGCCGGGCGGAAGGCAGCTCGGGCCAGTCGCTGACGCTGCGGCCGGAGAATACGGCGGGGGTAGTGCGCGCCTACATTGAGCACAAGATGGCCGATACTGGGATGCTGCAGAAACTCTTCTACATCGGGCCGCAGTTTCGCCGGGAGCGTCCGCAGCGAGGACGGTACAGGCAGTTCTGGCAGATTGGCGCCGAGGTGTTGGGACCGGCGTGGTCGGGCTCGGACAGCGCGCTGCGCGATGCCGAGGTGCTGGAGATGCTGGCTACATTCCTGAACGAGCTGGGCGTGAAGGGCTGGAAGCTGGAGCTGAACTCGGTGGGCTCCTCGACGGACAGGCCGCGTTATCTGGAGGCTCTGCGCGAGGCGCTGGCTCCGGTGAAGCACCTGCTGTGCGAGGACAACCAGCGGCGGGCGGAGACGAATCCGCTGCGCGTGCTTGACAGTAAGGAGCCGGGCGACCAGGAGATCATCAACAACCTGCCGAAGATCGCGGACTATCTGGACGATGCCAGCAAGGAGCACTTTGCGCAGGTGCTGGCGGCTCTGGATGCGTGCGGGGTGCCGTATGCGATCAATCCGCGGCTGGTGCGCGGGCTGGACTACTACACGCGCACGACCTTCGAGTTTACGGTGCCGGACGGCAGTGGGCTGGGTACGCAGAACGCTCTGCTGGGCGGTGGGCGGTACGATGGTCTCTCCGAGATGCTGGGCGGGCCGAAGGCTCCGGGGATCGGGTTTGCGATTGGTGAGGATCGGCTGATTCTGACGTTGCAGGCTCAGGCTGGCGAGGCTACGGCCAAGAAGCTGGATGCGTTCATCGCGCCGATGGGCGTGGCGCAGAATGCTCTGGCGCTGGCGTTGGCACAGGAGCTGCGGCGAGCCGGGCTTTCGGTGGAGGTTGGCGATGGGAGCTTCCGGCTGAAGAAGTCGTTCGATGCGGCGGACAAGCTGGCTCGGCAGATGATAATTCTGGGTGAGGATGAGGCTGCATCGGGGGTGCTGACGGTGAAGAACTTCAATAAGGGAGAGCAGACTAAGGTGGCGCGGGCGGAGTTGGTGGAGGCTTTACGGGGTTAGTTAAGCCTCGCCTTCGCTCAATTTCCTAGTCAACCACATAGATCAACATAACGGCGTTTTTAAGGAGTTATGCTCGAACGAGCACCCTATCTTATTCTGTGACGGAGGCCCCTTGATCATTCCTATGCTCACCTGCGCGGATACCGAAGCAGAGATCGCATTCTGCAAGCAGGCGTTCGGAGCGGCGGTCCTCTCAGAGCGGTTATGGACGGATGGACGGATAATTCACGCAACACTGGCCGTAGGGCAGGCAATCTTTATGATCCACGGCGAAATCTCGCACTTGGCAAGCCATGAGCCGAGACACGACGGTAGCTCCTCCGTGGTGCTTTACCTGTACCTCTCCGATCCCGACAAGACGATTGAAGATGCCGTCAAAGCTGGTGCCAACGTTTTGCTTCCAGCCAAAGACGAGCCGTGGGGCGACCGAGTAGGCCGAATTATGGACCCGGCCGGGCATGTCTGGAACATAGCGCGTAGCGCAGCAGAAAAGCACTAAAAAGCCAAGGCTCGGGGACGTCAGAATGGTGTTCAGCAAGCGCATTCGCGATCGCGTCCGCAACGGAGAGGTCACATGCTCCGTTCGATTTTGGACGTGCCAACGCGTGAGGATAGGTGCCAGATATCGAGTAGAGGACGGCGAGATAGAGATCGATTCCGTTCAGCCGATTGGCCTTCCAGATATCACTCCCATGTTGGCGCGTGAGTCTGGATTTCTCGGAGTGCTCGACCTGCTAAAGGTCGCCAAGCATGGGCAAGGCGAACGAATCTACCTCATTCGTTTTCACTTCATTCCACCAAGTACGAGCGCGCGTCAGAAAGACCGATGATGCAATGAGGTCGGTCCTCACAAGTCGGCTTGTGATGACTGAAATTAGTGGGTGGGTTCCGCGTAGCCGGGCAGGATGCGCGATTTGACTTCTAACTTATGGTAGTTGCGGTAGGTGGCCTGGAAGGACCAGGTGGTGGTGTGGAAGGTTCCTGCGCCGCTGATGGCCTGCATGGAGATGGTGGATGGCATCCAGAAGGTTTCGCCGTTGAGTAGAACAGGCGCGTAGTCCACGGTGATGACTCGTTTGCCGGTCACCGGCGATGTGTAGAAGTTGCCGTGGATGATGGTGTGGTGAGGCGAGGTGAGCTCCAGGTGGGTGATCTGCATGGAGGCGGGATCGATGAGGATGCGGCCGCTGCTCTTTTCCTGCAGGAGACAGTCGGCGCGGTTCTGCGGGTTGAGGTCGGTGGAGAAGCGAATGATGTACGGGTCGGTGGGGCGGTCTTTGTGGATGCGCTGCAGGCTGTAGTTCATGCAGGCGGACTGCTTGAGGGAGACTACGGCGAGGCCGCCCTCGAAGGCTCCGTTGAGCATGGTGGGGCCGTCTATCTTTTGCGAGGTGGGCGGCTTGCCGTTGACGGTTTTGATCTCGCGTGACTCGGCGAGGGTGGCGGTGTGGTCGGGGTTGGGGGTGCGCTTGAGGCGGAAGATGGAGTCGGTGATGGTGTCCTGATCGCGTGGGCCGGGGATGAGCTGCGAGAGGACGTGCTCGTCGCAGAAGAAGCTGGGTACGTGGGTGTCGTAGTGGCTCAGGTTCTGGTCCAGACGTTCGATGACCTCTTCGAGCGTGGGTGTCTTCGCTGGCTTCTGACACAGCGCGGGGGAGAACCCTAGAGCTGCGGCCAGCGAGAGTGTGGTGGAGGATGTTCTGAAGATCGTGGCGAATCGCATCGTTTTGGGGCACTCCATCTTACGTAGATTGGGGTTGATGGATAGACTCGGTTTGAGGGGAAAGGGGTTATTCGGTTTTTTCCTAGTGTTCACGGGGCCGTCCTATACTCTGCGTGCGATGTTGAGGAGGGACGGATGCTGGATCTGGAGATTTGCGGGTGGCGTGATTTCCTTGGCAGGCGTTTTATCTTTGCGGTGATTCTGGTGCTTTGCCTGTTTGGGGTGGCTGGTTTTCGCGGTGCCGCTGCTGAGGACAAGCAAGGGCTTCCGCAGATGAGCGATCAGAGTCTGCGGGCGTTGCAGCAGGCCAATGCTTATGGCGCGGCGGTCTTTCATGTGTCGGCTCCCGGGCCGGATTTTGTGCGCCAGATGAGGAGTGCGATCCCGCGCGACTATGCGGGAATGGATCAAGGGATACGGCAGGGGCTGGCGAACATTGAGCGCGATCTTCCGTATCTCTCGGGCTACTTTGCGAACAAGAATCCGCAGCAACTGGCTTCGTTTGTGGAGACGTATCGCGCCAAGATTACGGCCCCGAAGGACCCGGTGGAGCAGCAGGTGCTTCTGGCGGAGCTGATGGCGTTTGTGGCGTTGACCTCGTACCAGCAGCACCAGAATGGGAGTGCCGCGAAGAACGCTTTCCAGCAGAAGCAGATGGAAGACCTGAAATACAAGCAGTTGCAGAACGGGGTGCGGTCGTACTCGCCTACGTGTTTTCCAGGGAGCACGGATGGGAGCTGCCATCCTTAGCCGGTGGGGCGTTTCTGGGAAATGGCGGGGATTCCGTACAATAGGGATATTGTGACACTCGACTTTTTAGGTAACTTGCAGCGCACGCATATGTGCGGCGTTCTGCGCGCGGATGACGACGGCAACGACGTGGTGCTGATGGGCTGGGTGAACCGGCGGCGCGACCACGGCAACCTGATCTTTCTGGATGTGCGGGACCGCACGGGCATTATGCAGGTGGTGCTGGATAAAGAGGTCTCGGCCGAGGCCCATGCGAAGGGCGAGACGGCTCGGAATGAGTTCGTCGTTGCGGTGAAGGGCAAGGTTCGGCGGCGGGATGCCGGGCTTGAGAATCCGAATATGGAGACGGGCGCGATTGAGGTCGTCGCGCATGAGCTGCTGCTGCTGAACGAGTCGAAGACGCCTCCCTTCTCGCCTGCGGATGATGCGATCCAGAACGAAGAGGTTCGGCTGAAGTATCGCTATCTCGACCTGCGGCGCACGGAGATGCAGCATAACTTCGCGCTGCGGAGCAGGGTGGCGATGGCGATCCGGAATTATCTGGTGGAGCAGGGATTTCTGGAGATCGAGACGCCGTTTATGACGCGCTCGACGCCGGAGGGAGCGAGGGATTACCTGGTGCCTAGCCGGGTGCATCCGGGGACGTTTTATGCGCTGCCGCAGTCGCCGCAGATCTTTAAGCAGATTCTGATGATCTCGGGGTTCGACCGGTACTTCCAGATTGCGCGCTGTTTCCGCGATGAAGACCTGAGAGCGGATAGGCAACCGGAGTTTACGCAGATCGACCTGGAGATGACGTTTCCGCGGCAGGAGACGGTGTTTCGCACCGTTGAAGGCTTTCTGACGGCGGCGTTTCGGACAGCGGGAATTGAGCTGAAGGCTCCGTTTATTCAGATGACGTATGACGACGCGATCCGGAGCTATGGGATCGACAAGCCGGATATGCGGCTGCCCGCGATGGTGTCGCTGACGGACGAGCTGACGCCGGAGCTGCGGGTGTCGCTGAAGATCGAGCCGGAGCTGCCGGTGTTGGGATTCCTGATCCCTAAGGCTGGCGGGATGAGCAGCACGGAGCGGAAGAAGCTGTTGAGCGAGGTCCGCGGGGAGTTTGGCGACAGCGGGCTGGACCTGCTGGATACGGAGCGGCTGAAGACGAACGCTACGTTCGCTCCGCTGGCGGACGTGATCGAGATGAAGCTGGCAGCTACTGCTGAGGACCTGGTGGTGGTGGTTACGCCTAAGCTGGGAACTCCGGCAAAGTGGAACTTCGATCCGCAGTGGATTTATAAGCGCGTGGGCGGGCTGCGGCTGCAACTGGCGCACAAGTTCGCCGAGAAGCATGGCCTCTTCACCAAGACCGGCACCGAGGCCGACTACAAGTTCCTGTGGGTCACTGACTTCCCGATGTATGAGTGGAACGAGGAGACGAAGACGTGGGACGCGGCGCACCATCCATTTACCTCGCCGCATGAAGAGGACATCAAGAGCGGGCGGCTGGTGAATGACAAGGGGGCGGTGCGTGCTCTGGCGTATGACATTGTGTTGAACGGGACGGAGCTGGGTTCGGGCTCGATCCGTATCCACAGGCAGGACGTGCAGGCGGAGATCTTCCGCTCGCTGGGAATGACGGACGCCGAGGCTAAGGAACGGTTCGGGTTTTTCCTGGATGCGCTGGAGTACGGCACGCCTCCGCATGGCGGAATTGCGCTGGGTCTGGACCGAATTGTGATGATTCTGGCGGGGGCCACGAGCCTGCGCGAGGTGATCGCGTTCCCGAAGACGGCGAAGGCGATTGACCTGATGGTGGATGCGCCGAGCGAGCCAACGGAACAGCAGATGAAGGAATTGCATCTGCGGACGGTGGTTCGGAACTAGCTTTTGAATTGCTGGAAAGTTAATGACTCGCCGTTGCTTGTCTGTTCGAGAGTGGCGGCGAGTTTTCCTTTGTGGGCGGCTAGCTTTGCTTCGGCGGTGGGGCGGTCGATCGCCAGTTTTTGCATGACGATGGCGGTCTTTACGGCTCCGGCTTGATGCAGAAGCTCGGCGGCGGTGGGGTGGTCTGCGCCGGTGGCGGCCATGATGATGCGCTGGGCGCGGTCGATGAGTTTTTCGTTGGTGGGTTGGACGTTGACCATGAGGTTGCCGTAGGTGGCTCCCGTTTTGATCATGACGCCGGTGGAGAGCATGTTGAGAACGAGCTTGGTGGCGGTTCCGGCCTTCATGCGGGTGCTGCCGGTGAGGACCTCTGGGCCGGTGATGGGGGTGATGGCGTGGTCAGCGGCGGCGGCCATGGGGGAACCGGGGACGCAGGCGAGGGCTATGGTGAAGGCTCCGAGGGAGCGGGCGTGGGCCAGGGCTCCGAGGACGTAGGGGGTGCGGCCGCTGGCGGCTATGCCTACGAGCGTGTCCTGCGGGGTGAAGCCCTGGGCGGCTAGATCGGCTGCGCCTTGCTGGGGGGAGTCTTCGGCGGACTCACTGGAGCGGCGAAGGGCGGAGTCGCCGCCGGCGATGATGCCGTGGACGAGATCGGGCGAGACGGAGAAGGTGGGCGGGCACTCGCTGGCGTCGAGGACGCCGAGACGGCCGCTGGTTCCGGCTCCGATATAGAAGAGGCGACCGCCTTGCTCGAAGCGCTGGGCGATGGCGTCGACGGCCTGGGCGATCTGGGGGAGCGTGGCGGCCACGGCTTCGGCTACCTTGGCGTCCTCGTCGTTGATGAGGCGGAGCATGTCGAGCGTGGAGAGATGGTCGATCTGTTCAGTAGCGGGATTGCGAGCTTCAGTCAGAAGCGCGGCCAGTTGCTTTGTATCTTCCATGTTGCAGGTACCCCCCCCACCCCGTCACTTCTTGCGCAAAGTCTTCCATACAGAAGACTTAGGTCCGGACTTCGATTATGATTGCTCTTTCTTGCGACTTTCGCCCCTTTTTTAATTGTAGTGAATCCGGAGGGGAATTACGCCACTCGGATTTGCAGGTTTGGCGCGGGTTTTGTGGAGATCGAGGCTTGACAGCATTTTTCGGCCATCGCGAGAAGAACGATACACACCATGACTCGTGGCGACCTTTCCTCTCCTTAATAAAAATCGGGAGCCTTGACGGCTCCCGATGTGGAATGAAATCAGTTTTTGTAATCTGTTTTGACTAGAAGCTGAAGCGGCGACGAGCGATGCCGACAACGCCGAGCAGGCCGGAACCGAAGAGCGCCAGCGAAGTGGGCTCCGGAACAGCGGATGCACCAGCAGCGAAGGCAACGTCAGTGGTCGAGCCAGAGCCGGACGAAGCGGTAACGGTGAAGCTACCGAAGGTGTCGTCATAACCAGTTTCGGTCAGGATGCCCTCGCCGGAGACGTTGAGGAAGGTCTGTCCACCAAGCGTGAAAATGCTGGAGGAAGGATCAAAGTTGGTGATGATGAGCGTGGCCTCGGTGCTGCCGCTGCCGAGCGTAAGGAAGAGCTCCTGACCCGAAGCCGGCGGCGCGCCGAAGTCGAAGTCGAAGAACGTGGTGTTGTTCGATCCGCTGACCGCAGCCAGCGTACCCGAGCCCACGGTGGTCGTGGGATTGACGGCGGCGAAGGAAACTGCTGTGGAACCTTCGGCGTAGGTGATATCGAGACCGGTGACTTTGAGAGCTCCGGTGATCGGATCGGCATGCGCTACAGCGGCACTGCTGAGCGCCAGAACAGAGAGAACAAGGAGGCGTTTGAACATATTTGGATCTCCAATTCAGGTGAAGATAAAACTTTCGAGGTGTGATTCCTCGCTTGTACAAGTAGCAGGTACCGTGCCATTCCTTCCGTCCCCTACTTTTTCAATGAAATGAAACACTTAGATGAAGCTGTGTATATGCCCCGAACAGAAAAATGCAAAAGTTTTCACACTGTATAGAACTGCTTTGCCTGATTTGCTCTTCTGGGGGAAGGGTTGCGACAGTTGCCGGGAGGAAAATTCCCGGCTGGTGTATGGATGGAGTGTGGCTGGATGCTGGAAGAGAAATGGAGCCTGCGGGCAGGTTCGAAGAGTGAATTGCGCCTCGCGTCCTCTAGAATAGAACTAACACGATTCAAGAGGAAAAGACGGTCACGATGAGCATGGGAACACAGACGGGAGTGGCAGCGCAGGTGGAGTCGGCAGCGAAGGCAGCCGGGCTGGCGATAACGGCGAGCGAGGCGGGCAAGGACTTCTCCGGCAAGCCTACGGTACGGTTTACGCTGGCGCTGGCGGATGACGCGGCCAAGACGCAGACGCTGGAGCTGGATGAGCAGTTCGACTTCAGCCGCGACGGAATGCAGGCGGATTTGAACAGCTTTCTGGCAGAGACGGCGAAGCGGCTGAAGAATCCGCGGCCAGACTGCTTTATAACGCTGCATGGGCTGCCGTTGCGCTTTCAGAACTTCCAATGGCCGTTCCATCCCTCCAGCTCCGGAGCGGACACGTTCCTGGTGCATGGCGAGATATGGCTGGAAGACGGCGAGAAGAGCCCGCTGCACGCGAAGATCTCGGCCTCGATGACGGTGACGTTTGCGGAGATTCTGAAGGCGATGGAGCAGCCGTTTGCAGAGACGTTTATCTACAACGCGGTGCGCAAGACGATGGACCAGGGACAACTGGAGCTGGTGAAGAGCGGCAACCGGCAGCCAGTTCCTGTGACGACGCGGTACCACAGCCGCTGGCAGAATAAGTTCAACTTCAACGATACGAAAGAACCGCAGCGGGTAGAGTACCTGGCGGCGAAGGTCTTCTGGCTTTCGGGCGTGCTGGGCGAGGGAAAGCCGGTGTGGGTGATGGACCCGCGGGACGCCCAGTATCTGAATACGACGGTGGAGGAGCTGAAGAAGAACGCTGAGGCTCTGGCGGGCGAGGGGTTGATCCGGCTGGCAGCGGACACGGAGTTCGCGACGCCGACCGAGGCCCTGATGGGGCATCGCACGCAGTATGCGGCGGAGCTGGCGGCGGCACTGACGTTCATCAAGCCGAGCTTCAACGAAGAGATGCGCGGCGGACATACGAACATGTAGCCTGGTTTACCGACGAGAAAAGAGAGGGAGTCCGAATGCGGACTCCCTCTTTTTATTGCTTTCGCGGTATGGTGTTGTCTGACAGTCGATGGGCTTGTACGGCGATTTGTGCCTGGGGGAGATACAAATGTTCCGAAAGACGATGCTTGTGGCGGCGATGGCGGGACTGGCGGGTGGGTTGATGGCGCAGGAGAGCGCTGTGCCGGGGCTGGTGAAGAAGGACGCGGGTTCGGTGGCGCTGACGGTGCCGGGGAAGCACGTTGGGCGAGGGGTCGATCCGGGGCCGGAGCTGCTGGTGCAGGGGTTCGAGTTCGAGGGCAAGCAGGTGCCTACGGACAGGCTGCACTTTAGACTGCTTTCGCCGGGCGTGGTGGAGATTACGGGCGAGCAGGAGGCGGTGGGGCGGTGGCGGTTCCGGGTGAGGGACGCGGCGAACTACTACGGGTTCGGGGAGCGGTTCGACACGCTGAACCGAGCGCGGACGATTGTGAAAAACGCCTCGCAGGACAACGGCATTGCAAAGGGCTCGTCGACGTATCAGCCGATTCCCTTCTTCATGAGTACGACGGGGTATGGGCTGTGGGTGGATGCCACGTCGGAGGCGACGTTCGACATGAATGCGACGAGCGAGACGGACGTGATTGTGGATGTTCCGGCGCAGAAGCTGCGGGTGGTGCTGTTTACGGGGCCGGAGTTTCCGGTGATCCTGGAGCGGTTTACGGGGCTGGCGGGACGGGCGATTCTGCCGCCTTACTGGGCGTTTGCGCCGTGGATGGGGCGCGATGTGCATCAGAACGATGCACAGGTGCTGGAGGACGTAGCCAAGACGCGGGCACTGGGGTTGCCGGCCAGCGTGATTGTGATCGATTCGCCGTGGTCAACGTCCTATAACAGTTACAAATTCAATCCGAAGCAGTTTGACGATGCTCCGGGGATGGTGAAGAAGCTGCACAGCGAGGGATACAAGCTGGTGCTGTGGCATACGTCGTGGATCGATTCGCAGTCGAATACGCCGGGAGAGCCGGGATTCGCGGACAAGATGCTGGCCCATGCGGAGAATTATGACGAGGCCGCTCGGAGTGGCTATTTTGTGAAGAATCCGGACGGAACGCCGTATGTGGGACGGTGGTGGAAGGGGCTGGGGTCGCTGATCGACTTTACAAATCCGCAGGCGAAGCAGTGGTGGCAGGGGCAGGTGGCGCAGGCGATCCATGCGGGCGCGGACGGCTTCAAGGACGATGACGCCGAGGGGAGCTTTCAGGGCGATGTGAGGTTTGCCGATGGGACGGACCAGAGGCTGATGCGAAATCGCTATGCGGTGCTGTACAACAACGCGATGGAGGAACTGATCCAGAAGGAGCTGAAGGGCAATGGGGTTTTGTTTGCCCGAAGCGTTTCGACCGATGGACATGCGGGGGCAAACGGGATCGGGTTTCTGTGGGGCGGTGACAACGAGACGAGCTTTAGCCCGGAGAACGGGCTGCCGACCGTTGTAACGGCGGGGCTGAATGCGGGCATGAGCGGGATGCCGCTGTGGACGGCCGATCTGGGTGGATATCTGAAGACGCCGGACGCTCCGAACCCGCTGGTGAACATGCGGTGGGCGGAGTATGGAGCGTTTACGCCTACGATGGAGATTCTTTCGACAACGAATAAACAGCCGTGGGACTGGGACGCGAAGACGGGAGGCACGCAGGCTCTGGATGTGTATCGCAAGTACGCGGTGCTGCATATGAGCCTGTTCCCTTACCGCTATGCGGCGGCGCAGGAGGCGTCGAAGACGGGGATGCCGATTATGCGGGCGCTGGTGCTGGGGAACCAGAACGACGACCGGGCCCGGATGGCGAAGGACGAGTATATGTTCGGGCCGAGTTTGCTGGTGGCTCCGGTGGTGGATGAGAATACTCGGCGCGTGGTGTATCTGCCGCAGGGCGAGTGGGTGGACTACTGGACGGGTACCGAGACGAGCGGGGGCAAGGCGGTGGTGAAGGACGCTCCGGTGGACGTGCTGCCGCTGTGGGTGAAGGCCGGAGCGGTGATTGCGAAGATTCCCGAGGACGTGATGACGCTGGTTCCGCAGAGCGAGAGCGGCAATGCGACGGTGAAGACGCTGGACAACCGGCGCGTGTACGAGATGACCGGAGGCCCGGGCGAGTCGACGATGCAGGACTTCGAGGAAAGGACGGTGGCGCGGAAGGGCGACTCGCTGAAGATTACGGGGGGCCCGGCAGCGCATGTGATCGTGCGGTGGAGGTTCGCGAAGGTTCGCAGCGCGAGCGTGAACGGCGCGGCGGTGAAGGTGCAGACGGGCGATGGGTACACGTTCGTGGAACTGGACCATGCGGGGGAGAGCACGATTACGTGGCAGTAGAGGGGATATGCGACTGATTTTGCCGGTGTTTTCCCTGGTTCACGACTCTTCTGGTCGCAATTTACAAGCATTTTCATAAGCTGTAGATTTCTTCTCAATCGATGCGTTGCAGGCAACGGTTCAATGTGGATGCAACTCTCAGAGAAGGTGAGCGGTATACAAGGAGGAGATTATGCAGGCAGTTCACAGCGGGCAGTGCGGACTTTGTACACACTTTGGTGAGACCCATACCAAGAGCGATATGCTGGTGACGATTCTGAGCAGCATGAAGGCGGATGAGTCGTTGCTGGACGATTGCGGGCACCCGAGACATGCGGCGCTGCACCTGAAGGTCACCCCGATCAGCGGATGCGACGGGTTTGTACCGGCGGCGCAGGCGTAAGTTTTAGAGAAGAAAGAAGCGGCTCGGCGAGGAAGCCCTTGCTGGGCCGCTTTGTTGTTTAGGGCATAGGACGGGCAAGAGAAATGCCCCGCTGATGCGGGGCATTTCTCTTGATGCATAGGGTTGGGATTACATCTCTTTGACGCCGTCGACGAAGGCCTTGAGCTTGCGGCTGCGGCTGGGATGGCGCAGCTTGCGGAGGGCCTTGGCCTCGATCTGGCGGATGCGCTCGCGGGTGACCTGGAAGCTCTGACCGACCTCTTCGAGGGTGTGCTCGGAGCCGTCTTCGAGGCCGAAGCGCATCTTGATGACGCGCTCCTCGCGCGGTGTGAGCGTGCGAAGGACCTGCGAGGTGTATTCCTTGAGGTTGACCGAGATGACGGCATCGGCCGGGGATACGGCCATGCGGTCTTCGATGAAGTCTCCAAGATGCGAGTCTTCCTCTTCTCCGATGGGGGTCTCAAGCGAGATGGGCTCCTGGGCGATCTTGAGGACCTTGCGGACCTTGGCGACCGGGATGTCCATGCGGCGGGCGATCTCTTCCGAGGAAGCTTCGCGGCCCAGCTCCTGCACGAGCTGGCGGCTGGTGCGGATGAGCTTGTTGATGGTCTCGATCATGTGCACCGGGATGCG
>JAATEV010000091.1 GCA_015655585.1 Terriglobales bacterium
AGGGCGTCCCCGGCTGGCTCCGCAACTCCGGCCGCGGCTGGGTCACCGCCGAGTACGGAATGCTCCCCCGCGCCACCCTCACCCGCACCCCCCGCGAGTCCGAGCGCGGCAAGGTCGGCGGCCGCACCCACGAGATCCAGCGCCTCATCGGCCGCAGCCTCCGTTCCGTAGTCGATATGAAGGCCCTCGGCGAGCGCACCATCATCCTCGACTGCGACGTCCTCCAGGCCGACGGAGGCACCCGCACCGCCGCCATCACCGGCGCAGCCGTGGCCCTCGCCCTGGCCCTGAACAAACTGGTAGCCGCCGGAACCCTCAAGACCTCGCCGCTCCGCCAGATGATCGCCGCCACCAGCGTAGGCATCGTAGACGACCACGTCCTCCTCGACCTCTGTTACGAAGAAGACTCCCGCGCCGCGGTAGACATGAACGTAGTCATGCTCGCCGACGGAGGCTTAGTAGAAACTCAGGCCACCGCCGAAAAAAACTCCTACTCCCGAGCCCAGCTAACCCAGATGCTCGACCTGGCCGAAAAAGGCATCCAGGAGCTCCTGACCCTCCAGCAATCAACCTTAGAATCCGCCCAGTAACCCAATACCATCCAAAATCGGGTGCCCCATCTTCGCGACAGTTTCATCGTCGCGAACCGGGGTCCCCGCCAGCTTTGCTGGTGGGGTGGTATGGTGGGCATTCGCGCAAAGCGCGAACCGCTTTCCTCGCCTAGCCCAAAATCCCGTCATTTCGACCGAAGCAGCTCACAGCCTCATCGTGAGCTGCGAGACGGAGAAATCCGCTTCTCTCCCCATGTCTTGCCCCAGCCCATAAGCCTTTGCCGTTGCTTGTTCTTGATTTTAAAAATCCGCCTTTATCCCCGTTACGCCGTTGTCTTTAAAATCCGTGAAAATCCGCAAAATCCGCAGTCATCTTTTAAAAAATCAGCTTTTATCAGTCTTTATCCCTTTGATCACCGTTACGCCTTTTAAAACTCCCCACTAGAATAGAAACCGTACCGTGATGCCTCCATAAACCGTGCTGTGTAGAATGGCACCCTGACCTAACCTCGCAGGAGAAGCAGGAGAAGAAAGAGACAATGCTCAAGTTGACACCGGGAAAACTAGCTGGCCTCAAAGCCGTCTCCGATGAACGCGGAGTCATCGCCGCAGCAGCCATGGATCAGCGCGGGTCCCTCCAGAAGTCCCTCGCCAAGGAGCGCGGGGCCGCCGCCGACGCCCACGACCTCGAAGAGTTCAAGACCCTCGTCACCTCCGTCCTCACCCGGCACGCCTCCGCCATCCTCCTCGATCCCGAGTACGGCCTCCCCGCCTCCAAACACCGCAATGGCAAGGGCCTCCTGCTCGCCTACGAGAAGACCGGCTACGACTCCAACACCCCCGGCCGTCTCCCCGATCTCCTCGACGTCTGGAGCGCCCGCCGCCTCAAGGAGGCCGGTGCCGACTGCGTCAAGATCCTCCTCTACTACACCCCCTACGAGAAGTCCCACATCAACGACCTCAAGCAGGCATGGATCGAGCGCATCGGCGACGAGTGCCGCGCCAACGACGTCCCCTTCTTCCTCGAATTCGTCGGCTACGACGCCGAGGGCGGCGACGAGAAGTCCCTCGCCTACGCGCTGAAGAAGCCCGAGATCGTCTCCGGCTCCATGGCCGAGTTCGGCAAGGAAAAATACGGCGTAGACGTCCTCAAGGTAGAAGTCCCCATCGAGATGTCCTTCGTCGAAGGCACCAAGGCATTCAAGGGCGAAAAGGCCTACACCCGCGCCGAGGCTCTGCAGCACTTCCGCGACGCAGCCACCATGACCCACAAGCCCTTCATCTACCTCTCCGCCGGCGTCTCCAACCCCGTCTTCATCGAGACCCTCGAGCTCGCCGCCGAATCCGGCACCACGTTCAACGGAGTCCTCTGCGGCCGCGCCACCTGGAAAGACGGCATCGCCATCTACGCCAAGGAAGGCCCCAAGGCCTTCGAGGACTGGCTCAACACCACCGGCGTAGAGAACATCACCAACGTGAACAACGCCCTGAAGCACGCCCACTCCTGGCACGAAAAAGTCCAGGCCTGATCCAACAAAATATCGCCCCAAAGAGATGCCTCATCTTCCATCGCAACGAATGGAAGATGAGGCATCATCTTCAAGAGCAAAAGTTCTGAACAGACAGAGACGCGCTATTGCTGTTGTCCTTGCCGTTTCTATCGCCTTTCCTTTACCCGCCCCAAAACCCCGTCATTTCAACCGGAGCAGCGCAGTCTCATCGCGCTGCGTAGCGGAGAAACCCGCTTCTCTACCCATACACTACACAAGCCCATAAGCCGTTGATGTTGTCTGTTCTTGCTTGTGCTGTTGTTCTTGCACTTGCCTTTGAGATAGGTCCGGGCTTCAGCCCGGCCACAAAGAGCCGTCGCGAAGCGACCACCACTCTGCCGAAGGCAGGAGCAAGGGCGAAGAGACAGATTTATCGCCGTTGCTTTTAAAATCTCTCCCAGAACAAACCCCTAACGCCCCACCCGCAAAGGCTCCAGCATCCCATGCACCGTAGCCAGCAGATCCGGCAGCAGAAACGGCTTCGCCAGAAACCGCCACCCTTCCTCTTCCAGCCGAGCTTGCTGGTCTTCCTCCACCAGCCCGCCCGAGATCATCAGGACCGGCAACCCCGCCCGCATCGCCCTCAGGTCCAGAGCCAGCTCCAGACCCGACCGTTCCGGCATATAAACATCTGTAATCAGTAGATCGATCCGCGGCACACTCGAAAAGATCTGCACCGCCCTCGCCGCATCGCCCGAGCTGTAAACCCTGTACCCTTCATGCTCCAGAAACGTCCGTGTCAACGACCGGACATCCACATCGTCGTCCACCAAAAGAATTGACCTCAGCGAAACATCCTCCCGCACCATCCACAACATCCATTTCTGCGGCCCCGCCGCGCGCCCACCAGCGCTCCTTAAGATGGACTCCGGAAATCCCCTCCGAGTTGCCTCAAAATCTCCCTCCGCAAAGCCTCAAAAACGCCGCCGCAAACCCACCCGCGCTACACTAAAGTCAAGCACCGCATCATGCGCATCATCACCCGTTACATCCTCCGCGAAGTTGTCTCGCACGCCCTGCTCGGCGGAGCTCTCTTTACCTTCATCATCTTCACCCGCTACCTCGGCCCTATCCTCGAGCTCGTCGTCCGCGACTCCGCCTCCCTCACCGACGTCCTCCGCATCATTGCCTACACCCTGCCCCCGATCCTGACCGTCACCATCCCCATGGCCGTGCTCGTCGGCATCCTCCTCGGCCTCTCCCGCCTCTCCGCCGACAGCGAAATCACCGCCATGCGCGCCAGCGGCATGGGAGCCTTCGACTTCGTCCGCATCGTCTCCCTCGTCTCCTTCGCCGCCCTCGCCTTCGGCCTCTTCAACTCCCTCTACCTCGCCCCCCGCGCCGCCGCCAGCCTTCTCGCCCTGTCCGACTCCCTCAAAACCTCGCAAGCCTCCTACGAGGTCCAGCCCCGCGTTTTTAACGAACAGTTCAAAAACCACGTCTTCTACATCCAGGACGTCGCCCCCGCCTCCGGAGCCAGCCTCTGGCGTCACGTCTTCCTCGCCGACCTCGCCGACCCCGCCAACCCCCACATCACCACCGCCGACAGCGCCATCGTCCTCAGCAGCCCCTCCGACCCCCAGACCATCCGCCTCCATCTCATCCACGCCGGCACCCACGAGACCGCCTCCACCGACCCCAACCAGTACAACATCTCCACCTACGCCACCAGCGACATCCCCATCCAAACCGACGCCCCCGAAGACGCTCACCTCAGCCGCGCCAACACCCCCATCATGGCGCTCCCCCTCCGCGAGCTTTGGCTCCGCGGCAACGCCCCCGGCGCCACCAACGGCAAAAGCGCCGCCATCTACCGCATCGAATTCAACAAGCGCTTCTCCTACCCCTTCGCCTGCCTCGTCCTCATGCTCGTAGGCGTTCCGCTCGGCCTCTCCTCCAAGCGCGGCGGCAAATCCTCCGCCTTCGTCCTCACCATCCTTCTCGTCTTCGTCTATTACTTCCTCTCCGACATCGGCGTAGCGTTCGCCCAGTCCGGCAAGCTCTCCACCTTCCTCGGCGTCTGGGGAGCCAACCTCCTCTTCGCCGCCGCCAGCAGCATCCTCCTCTATCAAATGTCTCGCGGAGGCATCGCGCTCGGCCTCATCTCCGGCACCGGAGCCTACCTCGGCAAGCTCCTCACCCGCCTCACCAGCAACACCCCCGGCGACCATCCCCACTTCTCCCCCGACATCGCCACCCTCCTCCGCCGCTTCCGCAGCACCTTCCGCATCCAGTTCCCCCTCCTGCTCGACGACTACGTCATGCGTGAGTACGCCACCAACTTCGGCCTCGTCCTCTCCACCTTCAGCTCCATCTTCCTCATCTTCACCTTCTTCGAGCTCCTCGGAGCCATCTTCCGCAACCGCACCCCGCTCATCACCGTCGGCGAGTACCTCATCAACCTCATCCCCTTCATCCTCTACAACGTCACCCCCCTCTGCGCTCTCGTCGCCGTCCTCGTCACCTTCGGCACCCTCAGCCGCACCTCCGAGCTCACCGCCATCAAGGCCAGCGGCATCAGCCTCTACCGCATCATCGCCCCCGTCCTCTTCGTCACCATGCTCATCTCCGCGGCCCTCTTCGTCTTCGACGAGGTCTACCTCCCCGAAGCCAACCGCCGCCAGGAAGCTCTCCTCTCCATCATCAAAGACAAGCCCACCCAGACCGTCACCCGCCCCGACCGTCAATGGATCTCCGGCCAGATCAACAACGCAGGCGAGCCCTCGCGCATCTTCTACTACCAGTACTTCAACGACGAGCGAAAGAGCTTCGCCAACCTCACCGTCTTCGAGTTCGACCCCGCCAACTTCTCCCTCCAGCGCCGCATCTTCGCCACCTCCGCCCACTGGGACCCTCAGGTCAACACCTGGATCTTCGACAACGGTTGGCAGCGCACCTTCTCCGGCGAGACCATCTCCAGCTATCAACCCTTCACTGTCTCCACCTTCCCCGAGATCAAGGAGCAGCCCGGCTACTTCAAAAAAGAGCAGCTCCCCTCGCAGGAGATGAGCTACAACGAGCTCTCCCGCTACATAGCCGACCTCAAGCAATCCGGCTTCGAGACCCAGCGCCTCTCCGTCCAGCTCAACAAGAAGATGGCCTACCCGCTCATCACCCTGGTCATGGCGATCCTCGCCATACCCTTCGCCCTCTCTATGGGTAAAAAGGGCTCCCTCGCAGGCATAGGCGTAGCCATAGGCCTCGCCGTAACCTACTACGTCGTCTCACTAGTCTTCGAGTCCCTCGGCAACGTCAACACCCTCCCCGCGCTGCTGGCCGCCTGGACCCCCGACGTACTCTTCGGCATGGCCGGAATCTACCTCCTCCTCCGCACCCCCACCTAGAGCAACCGAAGCCCACACCCAACCAAAACCAACCACCCATCTCCCACAAAGCCGGGTACCCTATCTCTCCGAAGCCGGGTGCCCCATCTTCGCGACAGTTTTATCGTCGCTAAGGTGGGCATCGTCCGAAGGACGACCGTTTTCTTCGCTCACCCTAAAATCCGTCATTTCGACCGAAGCAACTCACAGCCCCATCATGAGTTGCGAAGCGGAGAAATCCGCTTCTCGACCCATGCCTCTCCCAAGCCCATAAGCAGTTGCAGTTGCAGTTGCAGTTGCAGTTGCAGTTGCAGTTGCAGTTGCAGTTGCTTTAAATCCAGCCTCTGTCTTTAAATCGCCTTTGTCGTTATCCGTGAAAATCCGCGAAATCCGCGGTCATCGTTTTTAAAATCAGCTTTTATCGCCTTTAAAAATCCCTTTTATCACCGTTACGCCTTTGTCTTTATCCGCGAAAATCACCCAAAATCCGCCCCCAACCTACTTCCCAGCCGCCGCCACACCAGCCCCGGCCACCTTCGGGAAATACCCCGTCCGCGTCCGCACCGAAAGCCGTCCAAATCCCTTCCCCTTGGCCTCCACATGGATCTCGCGATATCCTCCCAGTGCCGGCGACTTCGTCGAGTGGTACGTAATCGTATATTGCGACCGGATGTCCTTCGCCACCTCCGCCGCGACCTCGTCCACCTGGTTCAGCGACTTCGGAAAATAAGCAGCACCGCCCGTCTGCCCCGCCAGCGTCTCCAGCACCCGCCTCGCATGGCGAGACTCCCGCTTGTCCGCATCATCCCCAAACAGCAGCCCCACGCAGTAAATCACCGGCCCATCCAGGTCCTGAATCCTCCGGATCGCCTGCTCCAGCGTCGCGCTCGAAGCATTGTCCTCTCCATCCGTCACAATCAGCAGCACCTGCTTCGGATGCTTCGCATTCTTCGCCAGGTAATCCGCCGAAGCGAGCAGCGCATCATAAATCGCCGTCCCGCCGCTCGACTTCACATACCCCAGCCCCTGTTGCAACTTATCCACGCTGCTTGTAAAGTCCTGGTCGATGTACGCCTCCCACGAGAAGTCCACCAGGAACTCCTCGTCCGCCTCATTCGACAGCTTCACCAGGTTCACCGCGGCCTTTTCCACCGCGGCTCGCTTGTCATACATCGACCCCGAGCTATCGATCAGCAGCCCCAGCGACACCGGCAGGTCCTCATGCCGGAACGACGTAATCGTCTGCGGCACACCGTCCTCATACACGCGGAACGCGTCCTTATCCAGCGTCTGCACTGCCTTCCCGCCGCCATCCAGCACCGACGCATTCAGCCGTACCTCGAACGCATCCTGACGCAGCGTATATGTCCCGCCCTCTTTCGAGATCGTCGGCCCGGCCTGCACCTGCGGCCCCGTCTCAGCGGCGGCGCTCCCCGCCACATCCGGGTCCGGCGAAGCCACCGGATCGCGGTCCACCGTCAGAGAAGGCCTCTGCGGTGCGGCCTGCGCCGTCGTCGCCTGCTGCGCCCATCCGGTCACCGGAAGGCAAACCACCATTAACCATCCCGCCGCCCTCATCCGCGGCCCTGTTCCGTTACTGCGAAGGCGCATAGTACCCCTGACGATTATGCACCGTCAGCGGGGGCAACCCCGGCGGTGGCACGAGTCTTATCTTCAATTTACGCCAGTTTCCGTCCTGCTTCACTTCTGAAGGACGGTACCCGATTACATACTCGTTTCGCAACTCCGCGCTGATCCTCTCCGCAATGTCCCCCATGTCCCCCGCGTCTATCACCCGGAACAACCTCCCCCCGGTCATGTTGCAGACATCGGCCAGCAGCAGCGGCCCCAGCTCCTCCTCCATCGTCGGCGCATACTGTTCGAAGATGCCGATCGAATAAATCTGCACATCGCTCTCCCGCACCAGCTTCCGCAGCTCCCCCTCCGTATAGCGGCTGCGATTGTCCCCGCCATCGCTCACCACCAGCAGAGCCTTCCGGTCATACTTCGCCTCCCGCAGCTTGTTCACCCCCAGGTAGATCGCGTCGATCAGCGCCGTCCGGTTCTCCGGCCTCAGCATCACCATCCGCGCCTCCACATCATCCACGTCGGAGGTATAGTCCACAATCACCGCAGGCCGGTCGTTGAACCCCACCACAAAGAACTCATCCTTCGGGTTCGACGTCCTCATAAACTCGCTCAACGCCTTCCGCGCCCTCACAAACTTCGACCCCATGCTCCCGCTCAGGTCAAAGACGATCCCGATCGTCACCGGCGCGTCCTCCGTCGAGAAGCTCTTGATCACCTGACCCACATTGTTGTCATACACCTCGAAGTTCCCTCGCTCCAGCCCAGTCACCAGACGATTCATCGGATCGGTCACCGTAGCCGGCACCAGCACTAGGTTCACGTCCACGCGAATCCGCGCGTCCATCCGCGAAGTAGCAAACTCCGCGGCCTTCCCCGCCCCTTCAATCACCGGCTTCAGCTCTTCCGCAGTCTTCGGCACCGGCGGAGGCGGCTGCGTATGCACCACCCCCAGCGGATTCTCCTGCGCCCGGCAGACCCCAGCCAGCGCCAACATCCACGCCAACACCATCCGCCAACCGCACACCTGACCAGCAAAGTTCCGCATAGCGACACCTATCTCACCCGGAAACCGGCGCCCAGAAACCATCTACCAACCAGCAAAAACCACGCATCCACCAGCCGGAACGCCTAAAAACAAAAACCCCACGTAGCAATCCCAACTGATTCGCTTTGATGCACAAGATCATAGCCCCGTTTTTGCACCACGGCTCATCTTTTTTCACCAGCTCCCGCACCCACCACAAAAGCACGTCCTCTCGACCGAAGGCACCGCTTTTGGCCGCAGCAGCAGAGATATCCGCTTCTCTACCCAGACCAAACCCCAGCCCATAAGCCGTTGTTGTGCCGTTGTTTTTGTTTGTTGTTGCTGGTGCCTGTTTTTTGGTTTGTCATTCCCGAAGGGAATCTGCGTTTGCTGTTGTTCTTGTTCTTGCCGTTGCCCTAAGCCCTTTCTTATCACTCCGACATAAATCATCCCCCCCAAACCACCCCCATAATGCACCCGTAACCATCCACCCCGTACAATTAACTCCATATATCGAGATTTGGAGATCCCTCAAGCATGGCCCGTATCTATCCCTTCCGCGCCCTCCGTTACGACCCAGCCCGCGTCAACATGGAAGACGTCGTCACCCAGCCCTACGACAAGATCTCTCCGGCCATGCAGCAGCGTTACTACGACTCCAGCCCTTACAACCTCGTCCGCATCGTCTACGGCAAGCACTTCCCCAACGACAGCGAGCAGGACAACGTCTACACCCGCGCCGCCAGCTATCTCCGCCAGTGGCGCAACGAAAACGTTCTCGCCGAAGAATCCGAGCCCGCCCTCTACGGCTACTCCCAGACCTACACAGTCCCCCACACCAACGAGACCCGCGAGCGCCGCGGCTTCATCGCCCTCGGACACCTCTACGACTACGCCGACAAGGTCGTCTATCGCCACGAGCAGACCTTCCCCAAGCACAAGTCCGACCGCCTGAGCCTCTTCAAGGCCACCCGCGCCTACTGCGAGCAGATCTACATGCTCTACTCCGACCCCGCCTTCACCGCGGAAAAACTCATCTTCGGAGCCACCGGCCCCAACGGCAAAGACAACAATGCCGCTGACCTCGCCATCACCGACGAGTACGGCGTAGTCCATCGCGTCTGGAAGCTCACCGACCCCAACCTCATCAACCTCATCATCACCGCCATGGCCGACAAGAAGCTCATCATCGCCGACGGCCATCACCGTTACGAGACCTCCGTCGCCTACGCCAAGGAGCGCAGCGCCCAGCTCAAGCTCCCCCTCGACCACCCCGCCGACCCCGACCACAACCTCCCCTCCGGCCACCTGCCCGAGCCCGCCTTCCCCGAGGCCGCCATGATGATGACCTTCGTCAACATGGAAGCCCCCGGCATCACCATCCTGCCCACCCACCGCGTAGTCCACGGCCTCGAAAACTTCAACACCCAGGACTTCCTCGCCCGCGCTCAGGAGTTTTTCGAGATCGCCCCGCTCTCCACTCCCGACCTCGACCCCCTCCGCACCGCCACCGGCGTAGCCTTCATCGCCGCCACCCGCGACGGCAACCACCTCCTCACCGCCAAACCCGAAGCCATCAAGGCCGCCCTCACCGGCATCTCCCCGCGCCAGGCCCAGCTCGACGTAGTCCAGCTCCACTCCATCATCCTGGACAAACTCCTCGGCCTGCCCCAGGAGACCATCACCAAACTAGGCAACGTCCGCTACATCCGCGAGTCCGAAGAAGCCGTAGGCCTCGTCAACAGCAATGAAGCCGACATAGCCTTCCTCATCCGCCCCGTCACCCTCGATCAGCTCCGAGACATCTCCCTCTCCGGCGACGTCATGCCTCAAAAATCCACCGACTTCTACCCCAAGCTCCTGAGCGGCCTAGCCATCTACGCCCTCGACTAACCAACCAGACAAACCGCAAAACCGACCACAAATACGGGTGCCCCATGTCCGGACTCTCGGACATGGGCATTCGCGCAAAACGCGAACCGCTTTTGCTTTTATCGTTGTCGTTGCTTTTGTCGTTACCTGTCGTCGTCGTTGTCGTTGCCTGTTTTTGTTTGTCATTCCCTAAGGGAATCTGCGTTTGCAGTTCCCGTTGCTCGTTCTTGCCTTTAAAATCCGCTTTGATCGCCTTTAAAATCCCTTTGATCCCCGTTACGCCTTTGCCTTTAAATCCGTGAAAATCCCCAAAACCCGCGGTCGCAAGTCTTTAAAAATCAGCCTTTATCAGTCTCTATCCCTTTGATCACCGTTACGCCGTTAAAAAGTTACAATCAACCCAAAGCCTTGAACCCGCCTCTCAAACTCATAGCCGCAACCATCTTCCTCGCGGCTCTCGCCCTCAAAGCCCAGCAACCGCCCCGCATCGTCGTCCTTCTCGACCCCGCCCACGGCGGCCCCGACGCCGGAGCCCATCTCTCCGGCACGCTCCTCGAAAAAGACCTCACCCTCTCCCTCAACTCCCGCCTCCGCGCCGCCCTCGCCCCCAACAACTTCGGCCTCATCTCCACCCGCGACTCCGATCCCACCGTACCCTTCCTCACCGACCAGCGCGCCGAGATCGCCAACCGCACTCACCCCGCCGCCTGCCTCACCCTCCACGCCACCTCCAGCGGCCGCGGCATCCACATCGTCACCTCCGCCCTGCCCGCGCCCCGCGAAGCCGCTGACCTACCTTCACCCCACGCCCCCATCCCCTGGGACGCCGCCCAATCCGCCTCCATCCCCCAGAGCCTCCGCCTCGCCAACGAGCTGGGCGTGGCCCTCCTCCACGCCCGCATCCCCGTCCTCCTCACCCAGGGCTCCATCCCCCCGCTCGACAACCTCAACTGCCCCGCCGTCGCCATCGAGATCGCCCCACTCTCCTTCTCCAAACCCGCCTCCATCAACGACGCCGCCTATCAGCAGCGCATCGTCCAGGCCATCGCCGCCGGTCTCTCCTCCTGGCGAGCCCACAACCCGCCAGTCGTTCCCGGAGCATCTCCCAACACAGCCACCGGAGCAGCACATTGATCCCCCGCTACCAGCGCATCATCTTCTGGAGCCTCGTCGGCGGCATCGCCCTCATGGCGGCCTTCCTGCTCCACGGCTGCCAACAGGCCCACAAACGCCTCACCGCCCTCAACGACGCCACCCCCATCGCCGCCCCCACCAACACCAACACCGAAGACGTCACCCTCGCCGTAGCCAACGACGCCGACGCCTCCATCTCCCCCAACGCCGACCAGGTCGCCCTGCCCCAGGACCCCAGCCTCCGCGCCCGCGCCCTACTCGACCACCTCCTCTCCACCTACTCCCTTCCCGGCTCCGCGCATCCCCTCCAGAGCGGCCCCGCCGTCGACGACGTCTTCCTCGTCAACCAGTCCCCCGCCCCCAACGCCGCCGTAGTCATCTCCGACAACGCCGCCCCCGTCCCCCAGAGCCAGCTCGCCATCGTCAACCTCCACGACTCCTTCGTCGACCGCCACCCCTCCGGCATCCTCACCGAAGCCCTAACCATCCAGTCCATCATCGGCACCCTCCACTTCGCCTTCCCCGCCATCAAACAGGTCCGCTTCCTCGTCAACGGCCAGCCCCACGACACCCTCGCCGGACACGCCGACCTCCTCCGCACCTATCCCGCAGCCGATACCACCTCGCACCCTCGTCCACCCCAGCTCCCGCCCGACACCCCGGACGCAACGACCGACACAAGCACCGACGCAACCCATCCATAAAAAAAATCATGACCACCCCCATTCCCCAGATCGAGACCGAGACCCAGCCCCAGTTCCAGACCCAGCCCAAACCCCTCACCATCGGCGTCTTCGACTCCGGCTTCGGCGGACTCACCGTCCTCCGCGCCCTGCTCCCCCTCATCCCCTCTGCCCACTACATCTACCTCGGCGACACCGCCCGCCTCCCCTACGGCTCCAAGTCCCGCGAGACCATCGCCCGCTACGCCGTCTCCAGTGCCCGCTTCCTCCACGAACAGGGAGCCCAGCTTTTAGTCATCGCCTGCAACACCGCCACCGCCCTGGCCCTCGAAGACATCCAGCAAGCCCTGCCCATCCCCGTCATAGGCGTAGTCCAGCCCGGAGCCCAGGCCGCCCTCGCTGCAACCGCCCCCCTGCTCTCCCCGCCAAGCCCCTCATCCAAGACCCTCGACGACATAGCTTCCATCAATGCGAACCCAGCCTCTGGGGAAAATCCAACCTTCAGGGAAAATCCAGCCTCTGGGGAGAATTCGGCTCCCGGAGAAAATCCAGCCGTTGCTTCTAGGTACCCCAAGGCTTCAGCCTTGGGTCTCTCCAGCCAGCCACAAATAGGGGCTTTAGCCCTTGGGATATGCCTTCCTTCCCCCGCCGAAGAAATCGCCGAAGAGATCCCCGTAGAATCCCTCGGCCCGCACGTCCTAGTCCTGGCCACCGCAGCCACGGTCCAGTCCCACGCCTACACCCACGCCCTCAACGCCCTCGGCCTCGAAGCCACCGAAAAGGCCTGCCCCCTCTTGGTCCCTCTGGTAGAAGAAGGCTGGACCAACCACCCCGTAACCGACGAAGTCCTCCGGATCTACTTAACCGAGGCCCTCTCCGCCGCCCCCGCCACCCGAACTCTCCTGCTCGGCTGCACCCACTACCCTCTCATTCAACCCGCCATCCACCGCGTCCTCACCACCATCGACCACCCGCTAACCATCATCGACTCCGCCGAAGCCACCGCACAGGCCACCGCCGCCCTGGTATCCACCCACTTCTCCAACCACCCCGCCACCCACACCAAAACCACCTTCTACGCCACCGACTCCATAGAAAAATTCCAGCGCCTCGGCTCCGCCTTCTTAGGCCAACCCGTCTCCGAAGTAACCCTCGTAGATCTCGGCGGCTAACCCCACCGCAGCCGTTGCCGTTGCCGTTGCCGTTGCCGTTGCCGTTGCCGTTGCCGTTGCCGTTGCCGTTGCCGTTGCCGTTGCCGTTGGGATTAGAGCCGGGCTTTAGCCCGGCGTCAAAAAACCGTCGCGAAGCGACCACCACTCTGCCGAAGGCTGGAGCAAAGCCCGAAGGGCGAAGCGACCTGAATCATTGCCGTTGCTCTTGTCTTTTCCAGCTTTTGTCCTTAAATATCCGCCTTTGTCTTTAAATCGTCTTTCATCCGTTTTTATCCATGAAAATCCACGGTAGAACCGGCCCTTCCCCATCCGCTCTTATCCGCCTTTATCATTTTGATCACCGTTACGCCGTTAAAACCTGTCAAGCCCCCAAACCGCCTAACCCAATCCCAATCAACCACATAGAACTGGCACATTTCCCCCTCCAGCCCGTCTATACTGGATATACAGTCAAATAAATCGCAACCGACGTAAAATGAAGACTTTACCGGAAAGACCCACAAAAAATGGGACTTTTTCCCTGTACAACAACCGAAGTCCGAACCTAACCATCGTCTTTTGAAGACTTTGCACAAAAAGACGGGGGAGGAGGGGGGAGACCCCGGAAGGAACCGACCCATGCCCTATCTTCTGAAAACCGAGCCCAATAAATACTCCTTCGACGACCTCCAGCGCGACGGCGAAACCATCTGGGACGGCATCGCCAACAACCAGGCCCTCCTCTACCTCCGCAACATGAAGAAGGGCGAAAAGCTCGTCATCTACCACTCCAACATCGGCAAAGCCGCCATCGGCACCGCCAAAGTCGTCTCTGTAGACGCTTCTGACCCCAAGAACCCCATCGTCCGCATCCAGCCCGTCAAGCGCTTCAAGCACGAGAAGCCCCTCGAATCCATCCGCAACTCCCCTGAATTCAAAGACTCCATCATGTTCCGCCAGTTCCGTCTCTCTGTTGTGCCCCTCACCGAAGATCAGTATAATTGGCTAACCCTTCCCTAAGCCGCACACACAATCTTCACCTTGGCTGTAGTTTCGTCATCTCAGCTTTGCGGCAAAGGCCCTGTTTTTCTTATGTCTCTGCTTGCTTGGTTCGACAACCGAACTCTTCTTGGCTGCCAGGTCATGCTGGCCATCGTCTTTTTTGGTGTCTTCCTCGCCATGCAGCGCGCCTACCCCTCGGTACGGGGTCTCCGCACCGCCTCAACAGCATTCTTCCTCGGCTTCCTCGGAATTCTCGCGGTCTTCCTGCGCGGGTCGATTCCTGACTTCATCTCAATCGTTATAAGCAACCTGCTCCTTCTGAGCGCATTCATCGTCGTCTACGACGCCATCACCCAGATCACCGGCGGACGAAGGCTGACAAAGTACGTCTGGCCGCTCCTGGTCCCGGTTGCTGCCATCCTCCGGCACTACAGCAGCGTTCATCCGGACATAGTGCCCCGCATCATCGTCATGACTCTGGCCGCCGCGTTCATCCTGTCGCTGTCCGCATGGCAGCTCCTGACAAGGGCCGACGCATTCTCCAGCCGCCTCACCATGCGTACCCTCGGATACTCCTTTGTCTTCGAAATTGGCGTCCAGCTCTATCGCGCCATCATGACCACGCTTTATGGCGCGCCGCAGAACTACATGACCACCAATTCAGTCCAGACTCTCACGCTGGCATTCAACATCTTCTTCGTCTGCTCCGCTGCTCTGTGCCTCTTCTTCATCGTCAACCACGAGCTCATCACCCGCACCCGCGACGAGTCCGAGCAGGACGCTCTCTCCGGAGCCTTTAACCGCCGAGGCATCGAGCAGCGCCTCAACACCGAGCTCAAGCGCGTCCAACGCAGCCAGCATCCCCTCACCATCGCCCTCATCGACGTCGATCACTTCAAGCACATCAACGACTCCGCCGGGCACGCCGTCGGCGACGTCGTCATCCGCACCCTCGTCTCCACCATCACCGCCCGGCTGCGCGCCTACGACTCCCTCGGACGCTACGGAGGCGATGAGTTCCTCCTCATCCTCCCCCAGACCACCTCCGACGACGCCAGCGTCGTCATCGACCGCCTCGCCTTCCAGGTCCGCACCGGCCTCCGTTCCGGCAGCGAGCTCCCCGTCACCCTCAGCACCGGCCTCACCGAGGCCGTCCCCGGAGACACCAGCGAAACCATCCTCGACCGCGCCGACAAGGCCCTCTATGATGCCAAGCGCGCCGGACGCAACTGTAGCCGCACCCTCCTCCACGACCCCCACGCCACCATCCCCATCCTTGCTTCCTGAGCCCCGCGTTCAGCTACAACTTAAGTGTCTTTGCCAGAAAAAATAATCCACTAAACTCCCCTAAAGGCCTACAAGCGGATCTCTCATGCTCTTTTCTTTTCTGTCATGGATCGACAATCGCACGATCCTGGGCTGCGTCATCATCCTCACCTTCACCTTCGCCCTTGTCTTTCAAGGCCTGCGGCGAATGCATCCCGACATGCGCGGGAGCCAGGACTTCTCGCTCGCCTACTTCTTCGGCCTCATCGGCTGTCTTCTCCTTATATCCCGCGGCTCCATCCCGAACGTTCTCTCCATCGTCGCCGGAAACACCTTCCTCTTCCTCTGCTTCGCCTTCGTCTATCGAGGCATCCTCAACTTCTTCCAGAAGTCCCGTTCTCTCCTCCCCATCTGGATCGTCATCGCCCTCGCTGCCATTCCTCTCACATGGTTCAGCGAAGTGCACAACCAGATGGTGCCGCGCGTCATCACCATCTCCCTCATCTACGCCCTCATCCGCGGCCTCACCGCCTACGAGCTCTTCCGCAACGCCGCCGGAAAGACGCTCATCACCCTCTTCGCCTGCATCATGAGCCTCTATGCTCTCAGCGGCCTGAACCGCGCCATCTTCACCGCCGTCTTCGGCGCGCCGCAAGACTTCATGCAGCACAATCCCCTGCAAAGCGCCATGCTGGTCGTAGAGATCATCTTCGTCTCCATCACCGCCATCTTCGAGCTGCTCATGCTCTACGGAGAGCTTCTCTCGCGCATCGAAGAGCAGTCGCACCACGACACCGTATCCGGAGCCCTCAATCGCCGCGGCATCGAGAGCAGGCTCGGCCTTGAGCTCAAGCGCATCGAGCGCGGCGGCCAGAAGCTCTCCGTCGCCCTCATCGACATCGACTACTTCAAGGTCATCAACGACACCGAAGGCCATGCCGCTGGCGACCACGCGCTCCGCAAAGTCGTCTCCTCCATCGCAACTCAGCTTCGCGCCTACGATGTTCTCGGGCGCTTCGGCGGCGACGAGTTCCTGCTCATCCTTCCCCAGACCGCCATACGCGACGCCCTCACCGTAGCCGAGCGGGTAGGCAACTCCGCCCGTATCCTCACCGGCAAAGGCCCCACGCTCACCCTGAGCATCGGACTCAGCGAAGCCGTCCCCGGCGAACGCGCCATCTCCCTGCTCGCACGCGCCGATCAGGCGCTCTACGACGCCAAGCGCGCCGGACGCAACTGCACCCGCGTCGTTATGCCCGATCTACGTATCCCTATCTCCTTGCAGCCCTCGATACACCCCTAGTCCGGCAAGCTCTCCTCACAGGCAGAGATCAACCCGCACAACCGCTCCTGAGCCCACACCGACGCGGCCAATTTCCTCTGCACACGGTCCATCCCGCGCTGATATCCTCAGACTTGCGAACTGCACAGGAGATACCACGATCATGATTGACCTCAAAGGCAAAGTAGCCGTCGTCTTTGGCCTCGCGAACAAACGAAGCATCGCATGGGGCATCGCCCAGAAGTTGTCCGAGGCAGGCGCGACCCTTGCCATCTGCTACCAGAACGAACGCCTCAAGAAGGAAGCCGACGCGCTCATCCCGGAGCTCAGGGACGCCAAGGCCTACCAGTGCGACGTCTCCTCCGACGCCGAGATCGAAGCTCTCTTCGCCCAGCTCAAGGAGACCTACGGCACGCTCCACACCATCGTCCATGCCGTGGCCTTCGCCCCCGCCGACGCCATCAAGAACGACTTCCTCCTCACCACGCGCGACGACTTCCGCATCGCCCACGACATCAGCGTCTACTCCCTCATCGCCGTCAGCCGCGCCGCCGTCCCGCTCATGACCGAAGGCGGCTCCATCCTCACCCTCACCTACTACGGCTCCACCAAGGTCTTCCCCAACTACAACGTCATGGGCGTTGCCAAGGCCGCGCTCGAAGCGGCTGTCCGCTATCTCGCCGCCTCGCTCGGCTCGAAGAACATCCGGGTCAACGCCATCTCCGCCGGGCCCATCAAGACGCTCGCGGCTCGCGGCATCGGCGACTTCACCAGAATCCTCGAAGCCGTGGAGCAACGCGCTCCCCTGCACCGTAACGTCGATCAACTCGAAGTCGGCAACACCGCCCTCTTCCTGTCCAGCGATCTGGCCAGCGGCATCACGGGGGAGATCACCTTTGTGGACTGCGGCTACAACGTTACCGGTTTATAACCAGGCTCCAGAATCCGAGGAACTGAAAATGACCATCTCCGAGATCCTCTTACAGGACTTCGATATCGAGATCTCCAATACCCGGCGCACTCTGGAACGCATTCCCGAAGGGAAGAACGACTGGAAGTGTCATGACAAGTCCATGCCCCTGGGCAAACTCACCATGCACTGTGCCAGTCTTCCTCTCTTCGGCCACTATGTTCTTGAAGACGACGGAATGGATCTGGCCGCCCCCAAGCGGCCTCATGTCCCTCTCGTCTTCACCACCCGCGACGCGGCCCTGCAGCATCTCGACGAGTCCGCTGCCAAATGCCGCGCCTCCCTCCTCGCCGCAAGCGACGAGCATCTCTCTCAACCATGGAAGTTCAGCTACGGCGAACAGCTCATCTCGCACAGCCCCCGCTCCCAGAGCTTCCGTCAAATGTTCTTCAACCACCTCATCCACCACACCGCGCAGCTAGGCGTCTATCTCCGCCTGAACGACATCCCGGTCCCCGCCCTCTACGGCCCCTCCGCCGACGAGCAGTGGTCCTCCGGAAAATAACCCACCCCAATAAGCTCAAATGCGGCAGGAGTCTCCTCCTGCCGCATTTGAACTTAAACAATTGCTTTGATTGAGGCACTTGTTTTGAAAGGGCGGGCTTGCTTTGCAAATGATTTTGGGCGAGGCACTTGCTTTGAAGGGGCGGGCCTTTAGCCCCGCCGTAAATTGCCTCTATTCAATGCGACTTTAGTCGCCGAGGGAATGCTTCCCCAAGCAAAATCGATCATTCAACCATCACTTCAGACCCGCCAATAAACTCGTTCTCTTCCTTTGTTTCCTTGCTCTCCTACGCCCCCCAAAAAAAGAAAGGGCACGGCAAAAGCCATACCCTTTCAAAACATCTGTCCCTACTTTCCAAAATGCAGAGACAACAAACTAAGGCCTCTTATAAACCTGCCCATTCTTCATCACAAATCCCACCTTCTTCAGCACCGAGATATCCTGCGTAGGATCGCCCGGCACAGCGATCACGTCCGCAAAATATCCCTGCTTCAGCTCGCCGATCTGCCCGCCCCAACCCAGCAGCTTCGCCCCGTTCAGAAGATCGGCCTGCAACGCCGCCGCCGGACTCATTCCGTACTGCACCATCAGCTCCAGCTCCCGCGACTGCGTGCCATGCGGAAACGGCCCCACATCGCTACCCATCGCCATCGGAACCCCAGCCGCAAGCTGCTTCTTGAACTCCGCGGCGTGGAACTTCTGCTCCGCCCGTCCACGCTCCGCTCTTTCGGGAGTCGCCGCATGATCGGCAAAGTACTCCGCAATCGCGAACGTCGGCACGGCGTAGATCTGCTTCTCCTTCATCGCCCGCATCGTCGCATCGCTCAATTGATACGCATGATCCACCGAGGCCACTCCTGCGGCAACCGCATAGCCCGTGCCCGGCTCGCCCGTAGCGTGAACCGCTACGCCGCGACCCGATCCAGCTCCGCCGCCGGTCCTCTCCGCTTCCTTGATCGCCGCTGCCAGCTCGGCCTCCGTGTACTGGTACATGCTGTGAAACACGCCGTCCCGGTAGGAATCACGGCCGGTCTCATAGATCTTCGTAAAGTCCGCGCCGCCCTTGCGCTGCTCGCGCATCACCTTCACCACCTCCTCGGCGGTATCGGCATAGTCCGCGTTCGAGAGAATCTTCTGGGCAGGGTTGTAGTCGATCGCGTCCTCATGACCGCCCGTCAGGTCGATCGCATTGCAGCTCATCCGCATCCGAGGCCCGGGGATCAGGCCGGTATTGATCGCGTTCCGCACAGCAACGTCCGCACAGCCCGCGCCTTCGCTGCCCATGTCCCGCTCCGCGGTGAAGCCAGCCATCAGGTCTGCCTTCGCGGCTCCTGCGGCGATCAAGGTGCGCTCCGGCACGCTCTCCTTCACCGTCTGCATGTCCTCCGCCCCCACATGCAGAAAGAGATGGACGTGAGCATCAATCAGCCCCGGCAGCAGCGTCGTATCGCCCAAGTCGATCACCTCGGCTCCAGCCGGACGATCTACATGCGTGCCAGCCGCAACAATCCGTTCGCCATCCACCAGAATCTCGCCGGGAACCACCATCTTTCCTCCGGCTACATCCAGCATCCGCGCCGCATGAAGAACCACAACATGCCTGTTTACCGCAGTTTGCGCCATACCAGACACGCCTGCGAATCCCACAGCCAGCCCAAAAATCACTTTTTTCATAGTTCCAGCAGCATACCGCGAAACCCCACCCATCCATCCACAGATTTCGCGGTCGCCACCAGCACAAAACCAGCTAACCAGCCTTCTCGGTAAGCTCCGCCCAGCGCGCATAGAGAGTATCGACGGCCTCCTGCGCAGCCTCCATCTCCGCCAGTGCCGCCGTCAATCTGGCCGCGTCAGTCGAAACCGCCGGATCATCCACCACGTCCCGAGCCGTCTGCAACCGTTCTTCCGCCGTCTCCACAGCCGTCTCAATTCCAGCAAATTCACGGGCCTCCAGATAGGAAAGCTTCTTCTTGCCACCCACCGCAGGCGCGGTTTCAACCTTCTTTTCCGCAGCATTAGCCGGGGAGCTCTCCTCTTCCCTGACACCGCGCCACTGCTCCCATTGCGCGTAATCTGCGAAGGTCTCGGTTCCTCCCTGGCCATCGAGCCCAAGCACGATGGTCGAAACGCGGTCGAGCATATAGCGATCGTGCGTGACCAACACCAGCGCGCCCGTATATTCCAGCAGGCTCTCCTCCAGAATCTCCAACGTGGCGATATCGAGGTCATTCGTCGGCTCGTCCAGCAGCAGCAGATCGGCTGGCTCCAGCATCAGCTTCGCAATCAGGACACGCGCCCGCTCGCCTCCGCTAAGTCTCTCAACTGGTTGATTTAATTGCTCGCTGGTGAACAGGAACTTCGTCGCGTAGCTGGCTACGTGGATCACCCGGCCCTGGTAGACGACCGAGTCGGAATCAGGGGCGAGGGCGCGGCGGAGGGTCATTCCCTCGTCCAGCTCGCGCATCTGGCTGAAGTAGACGATCTTCAGCGAGGAGGCTTTTTTGATCGTTCCGGAGGTCGGTTCCAGCTCGCCGGTCAGGAGCCTTAGGATGGTGGTTTTGCCACTTCCGTTCGGCCCCACGAGGCCGACACGCATCCCGGCGGTGATGAGGAAGTTCAATTTCTGCAATATCTTACGGTCTGCAAACGACAGCGAGACGTCCTCGAACTCGACCAGGCGCTTGGTCTGGCGCTCGGTCGCGGAGAACTCGATTCCTGCGGTGGAGGTCTGGATTCTGGAGCTTACTTCCTTCAACTGGCCGATGAGATCGTTGGCGTTGTCGATGCGGGCTTTGGCCTTGGTGGCGCGGGCCTTGGGGCCGCGGCGAAGCCACTCTACCTCGGTTTTTACGCGGTTCTTCAGCGCTTCGTGGAGCTTCGACTGGGCGTCGAGGTGTAACTGCTTGCCTTCTATGAACTTAGAGTAGGTTCCTTTTACGCGGAGCAGGCCGTCCGCGTAGACGCGGTTAAGCTCGACTATCTCCGTCGCAACATTCTCAAGAAAATAACGATCATGGCTGATAAGCACACAAGCAAAATCACCCTCATTGAGAAGCTCCTCCAGCCATACTATCCCTTTTAGATCGAGATGGTTAGTGGGCTCGTCGAGGAGGAGGACGTCCGGGTGGGTGATGACGACCTCGGCGATGGCGAGGCGTTTGCGCCAGCCGCCGGAGAGGCTGGCTGCCTGGGCGTTGAGGTCGGTGAAGCCGGTGCGCCCGGAGGTCTCGCGGATGCGGCCTTCGTGCTCGCCTTCTGGAATCTTGGCCTTAACCAGTGATTTTTCAAGAACTTGACGGATAGTGATTCCGTCCGGGAAGGTGGATTCCTGCTGGATATAGCCTACGCGGGCGCGCTTGCGGACGGCGACGTCGCCGGAGTCCGCATCTTTTTCTCCTGCAAGAACTTTGAGGAGGGTACTCTTGCCTGCTCCGTTGGGGCCGATGAGGCCGATGCGGTCGCCGTCGGAGACGGTGAAGGATATTTCGCGGAACAGGGGCGTTGCGCCGAAGGCTTTGGTGATGCCTTGCGCGTTCAGAATCGGGGGCATTTCTTTAGTTTATCGGCTTTGGATTGGATTATTTCCCCCGGCGTGGTGAAAGTGTGTTTTTACAGGGGGTTTTCGCAAAAAAACGGTGTGTGGAAACGTGTTTTTTGCTGGTGGCAACGTGGTTTCAGCACGCAAAACGTGGTCTGCTGACAACCACAGTTTCGCGGCCTGAAAATACACCACTTTTTTGAAATTTATTTTTGGGTTAGTCGAGATCGAAGTCGCGGAGGGGCTTTCCGGCTAGCGGGGTCTCCTTGGCCTTCTTGACGGCCTCGGCGAACTTTTTGGCCATGAGGTCGTCCTTGTTCTTCTGGGCGTCCACGGACTGCTGGAAGAGCGAGTCGCGACGGGCATCGGCCTCGCGGAGGGCGCGGGCGGCTTCGCCGAAGTCCTCGAAGGTCTTCTTCTTCGGGGCGGGCTTGTGGGAGATGATCGAGCGGGTTACGGGATCGACCTTCATCATCGCTCCGCAGTCCGGACACATCACTTCAAATGGCTGATCGCTCAATCCCATACGCACCTCACCCGTTTATTCTAAGGCGGTTGTTGGGGGAGGAGCAAAGCAAAGACAAAGGCAATTCATCAGTCGCTTCGGCTTTACCGAAAAGAAAACCTTTCCGAGCAAACTGCTCGGCGAGAAAGAAAACCATGTAGCATTTGACAACCAGATTGTACGGGCCAAGTGACAGCAACGAAGTCTTATCTCTTCTAAAAAGTCGAGGATTGTCGTGCGAATGTTGAGATGTGCTGCAACGCGGATTTCTACCTCTCGGGATCGGTTCCTGGCCACGTCTATCAAGTGCTTCTTCGCAACCGTGTGTCTGTTCGTTGTACTGTGCGAGTGGAATGTCCGGGTTCTGACAGCGCAGAGCGTGAAAAAGATCAGGTTCGATGTAGTTTCCATCCACCCTAGTCCGGCTGATGCCAATGTATACAACGGTGGCGGATATGGAATGTCGCCTGATGGCTATCACTTCAGGATTCTGCCCCTGGCCGGATTGATGATGAACGCCTACTTTCCGGCGCTTGATCGTACTCCGAACGCGATCAGAAATGCACCGCCCTGGCTGATGAAAGATCGCTTCAACGTGGAGGCGAAGGTTGCAGCGGAAGATGTGCCCGAGTGGTCGAGTCAGACATTGTCCTCGGCGCAGAAAAACGAGATGCTCCAAGACGCGCTACAGGCGATGCTGGCGGATCGACTGAAGCTGGCGGTGCATCGCGAACCGCTTGAAGTGGATGGGTATGCGCTCGTGGTGAGCAAGCGCGGTCCCAAATTGCAGGAGACCTCACCCGATATCCCTTCCTCAGCCAGAGTGATGAAGATGGGCGACGGCGCCATGGCGGTCTTTACCACTACGGAGGGGAGGCGTGGGTATTGGACCTTCTATCAGACCCCGATACCGCAACTGCGGCAGTTTTTGCAGGGCAATATCCTCAAGCCGATTGTGGATCAGACAGGCCTGACCGGAAGATATTACTTCGCGTTGAAGCCACGAGAGACCGGGCCAGATGAGCATCCCGCAGAGGATGGCTCAGAAGCAAATGATCTTGCTGCGCTCGGTCTGGAGTTGAAGCCAACGAAGGTCAAGTCCTCAGTGTTGGTGATCGACCATATAGAAAAGCCCTCGGAGAACTAGGATGGCCATTGACCATCCCAATCGATCAGGACTAGCCTGAACGCACTCAGGGATTAGTCATTTTATGGAATTACAGCGTCTGCGCATCCGAGACCGCCGCGATTCGGATTTCATCACTTCTCTGTTCCAGTTGTGGTGGCTTTTGCTATGCGTATTCAGCATGGCTACATGTTCAGGCGGCATAGTTCTTCTTGCTCAAGACGCACCGAAGCAGACGCCACCCGGTGGCGACGTGCCTACTCTGAAGGTAGCCACCAAGCTCACTGTGGAAGATGTGACTGTGACCGACAGCTATCACAGGCCGGTTCATGGCCTGGAGCAATCCGACTTTACGGTGAAGGAGGATGGCAGGCTACAGGTGATTCGGCACTTTGAGGAGTATGGCGCCGGGACAACGACACAACAGGCCCCACGGCAATTACCGGCGAATACATACACGAACGCGCAGCCTGTTCCGGCCAATACGAATGTGGTGAATATCCTGCTGCTGGATAACATCACCACGGGCATGGGCAATCGTATGGACCTGGAAAATGTGAACTATCCCAAGCAGAAGGCGATCCGATATTTGAATAAAATGCCGGCGGGGACACAGGTTGCCATTCTCAAACTAGAAAATGGATTGCACCTCGTACAGGGAGTAACTACCGACAAGGCAATCCTGCTTGCCGCGATGAACACCATTTCGTTCAAACTGGTTCCCGGAAGCATTACCGGTCCTCCCTTGAGTCTCTTTCAGGCCTGCCAGATCGCAAACTCACAGAGTCGACTGGTGTTGGAGGCGATGGAGCAGGAGGCTGCATACCTCTCCCAAATCAAGGGAAGGAAAAATCTGATCTGGTTCATGCCCGGTATCCCGTGGCTTACTCATTACTCGTCCTTCAGTGGGATACCCTGCCTGATCGACTACACGGAGCAGCTTCATAGAGCTTATGGTCTGCTCAACGAGGCACAGATTGCACTCTATCCGGTAGACCCTCGCGGTCTGGTCGCCGATTCTCTCTCCCTCGATTCGAGGCCCCCGGTAGGCCGTGGAATGTCGCCGTCGTCAGGTTTCGGAGCACATCGCTCTCTAAACTCTGATCACTATTCTCTGGGGGACATGGCCAAGGCCACTGGGGGTATAGCCTTCTTTAATCGTAACGACCTCGACGGCGTCATCGGAGAGGCCATTGCAACCGGGGCCGAGTACTACTCTCTCGCCTACATCCCACCGCTTTCCAGATATGACGGTCAATACCACACGATTGAGATCAGGGTGGACCGTCCCCACCTGAATCTTCAGTATCGGCCCGGTTATACCTCGATGGATCTAACGAAGCCGATGAAGATTCCGGAGGTGGCCGATCAGAGTTCTCCCAAACCCGTGTCGCCAACGAGGAGCGCTTTCGCTGTTGCGATGGACCACGGTGAGGCTGCGACAACCCAGATGCTGTTCGATGTCAGCGTCACTCCTTCAACTGCACCGGCGAAGCCCGGAGATCCGGCTGTGATCGGAAGGCTCAATCCTCTGCTCAAGGGAAAACCTCTCGTTCGATATGATCTCTCGTTCACTTTGCCCGGAGACCAGATTGCCTTGGTGAATGCGCCGGACGGCACTCGCCAGGCGTCGGTCGAGCTTGTTGTCATGGCCTACGATGCTGAGGGAAAGATGTTGAACCTCCATGGCCAGGCCAAAACATGGGCCGTGAAGCCCGAACAGGTCGCACAGTTCACACAGCAATCGCTTCCTGTGAAGATGCAGTTCGATCTGCCCTCCGGAAAGATGTTTCTCCGCTTCGGTGTCTTCGATTTGTTATCCCAGAAGATCGGTACTTTGGAGATTCCTGAGACCGTCGCCAAATAGATCGCCAATCTCGATTAGAGGCGGATGACTACGTGGCCGGGACACTGGTTGTTGGCTACGGTGACGATGCGGTCGATGAGGCCTTCGCTGTAGCGGGCCAGGAACCAGACTCCGGCGAGGACTCGCTCCTGCGGATGGCCGTTGGGGAAGACGTTCAGGGTAATGGCTTCGGCGTGTTTGCGGAGGCTGGCATCCTTTTGTAGCTCGTAGGTGGCGGCCATGCGGCGCAGGCGGTTCATCTGGTAGAGCATCTTGGAGCCGGAGACGCGGGCGGAGCGGCCTAACGACTCGTCCATGCCGGAGAGGTAGGAGACGGCGGTCTCGATCTCGTGTTCGAGGGCGTTGCCCGCGGCGGCCAGTTTGCGCTTGCCTTCGATGGGCATGGCGCGGGCCCCGAGGCGCTGGGCAAGGGCTTCCGCTGTAGTGAAGGCGTCGGGGAGCTGGACCTCGTCCTTCTCCATGACGGCGGCGATGGCCGGTTCGATGAGGGTGGCGCTGAGGCGCGGCAGGACAGGCGTGATGCGTCCGAGGATGGCCTGGTAGAGGACGGCGGACTGGGCGAAGTAGGCGATCTCCGCCGGGCCGCCGATGTAGGCGGTGGTGGGGAGAAGCGTGTCCTGAAAGATGGGGCGGAGAAGCGCGTTGGGGCTGAGACGCTCGGGCGCGGCTTCGAGGATGGCGAGGAGGTCGGCCGTGGTATAGATCTTGCTTCCGGCCTTCCATTGGGGTTCGCCGTTTTCTCCGTTGGCGGTGATGCGGCGCAGCGCGGCTCGTTCGCCGGTGGTCTCGTCCAGGAGGAAGAGGAGCGAGGAGTTGTCGGCTACGAGAACCTGCGCGTGGTAGCCGCGGTCGAGAAGCTCTTTGCTGCGGTCGGCGAGGGCGGTGTGCAGCTCGTCGGCGTGCTCGATGGCGTAGCGGAGGGTGGAGGCTCCGAGAGAGTGGAAGCCGCGGCTGGCGGCGTCCATGATGATGAGGCCCTGCGTGGCGAAGATCCTGGCCATGAGGCGGCCGAAGGCGAGGGCCAGCGAAGGCGCGGAGCCGTTCTGCTGCGGGAGATAACATTCGCGCAGCCAGTCGGCTATGGGCGCGTATTCGAGCAGCTCGGCGGCGCGATCGAGGATCAGCGCGAGTTCGGGGCCGGGGACGACTCCGCCTACGGGGACGGCGCGGGCAACCTTGAGACCAGCGTGAAGCTCTTCGACGGTGGTCTTGGTGAGGAGCGCGACCTGATCGACTTCGGCTAGATCGTGGTCTTCGGTCGCCATCCAGAAGACGGGAACGTGGGGAACGCCGGTAGCGGCGGTGGCCTGATGGGCGCGGGAGACGGCTGTGGCGGCCTTGAGGAGCGTGAGCAGAGGCCCGCCGAAGAGGACGACCTGCTGGCCGGTGACGACGGCACGGGCTCCGGCGCGGAGTCTGGCGATGTTGGCTCGGGCGGCATCGCCGGCTCCGAAGTCGGCGGCCTGACTTTCCAGAAGATCGGCAAGGCGGGCGGCGTCAATCTTTGATGAATCAGGCGGCGGGGCCTGCATCCATCTTCCGGCGAAGGGCTCGGAGCCGTACCACTGGCGGACGGGAGACTGCGGGGCGCTGTCGGCCATGCCGAGATAGTCGCGATAAAGCTGCGAGATATGCGGCAGAACCGTGATGGGGTAACACTCAACGCTCATTGCAGACCTTCACCTTCGTCCTTTTCATTTCAGACAGTGCTTCGCTCGCGGGATATTGCGATGCATCCGATTGGATGCCACTCCCCCAAGTCTAGATGCAGATGATACTTTAGGCCTATGTCCACAAAAAGAAAGAGTGCCGCTGCCCCGAAGTCGAAGTCTCCCGCTCCCGCTACGAAGACGGCTGTGAAGAAGGCCGGGAAGGCTGGGAAATCGAAGCTGATCTCGTCGAAGCTTGCCTACAAGGGCAAGGTATTCTCGGTATTTTCGGACAAGGTGGAGGAGCCGGGCGGCGGGATCAACGTGCGCGAGGTGATCCGGCATAACGGCTCGGTGGTGATTCTGGCGGTGGATGAGTCGAAGAATCCGGCGGACCCGGAGATTATTCTGGAGCGCCAGTATCGCCATGCGGCTGGACAGTTTCTGTTCGAGCTGCCGGCGGGACGGGTGGAACCGGGCGAGGCCCCGCTGGCGGCGGCAAAGCGCGAGATGATCGAAGAGACGGGCTACCGGGCCAAGAAGTGGTCGCTGCTGACGAAGTACTTCGCCAGCCCGGGGTTTCTGGGCGAGTGGATGCAGATTTATCTGGCGCGGGAGATCCGCGAGGGCGTGGCGACACCGGAAGAGGATGAGCAGATTGAGATTCTGCGGGTGCCGCTGTCGGAGGCGCTGGGCATGATTGCCGCGGGAAAGATCCACGACGGCAAGACGCTGATCGGGCTGATGCTGTTCAACGAGCGGCGCAGGGCCGGGACGCTGTAGATTACAGCGAACATCGCCTAGAGAAGAATTGTTTGCCGCAGTACAACGATCTTTCAGCACGTGGTAAAGGCTTGCCGAATACGGTGATTTGTCCGCGCCTTAGCCCAATGAAACGACGCAGAAAAGCGGCTGCGGGCGAAGACTCTCGGAAAACTTCCTTTGCATTGTTTGCGTCACAGATTTAGGACAGCAGCTTGCTGCTGATCTGGATCGCGTAAAGGGAGTTGCAACATTGGCACAGTACAAAGGAACGGTTAAGTGGTTCAATAACGCAAAAGGCTACGGCTTCCTCGGCCGGGACGGCGGGGCGGACGTGTTCGTTCATTACAGCTCGATTCAGCGCGATGGGTATAAGAGTCTGAAAGAAGGGGATGAGGTCGAGTTCGACATCATCCAGGGAACCAAGGGGCCGCAGGCGGACCAGGTGTTCCGTTTGAAGGAAGCTACCCCGTAGTCTTTCCGGGCTCTTCGGTCGAGAAGGCTCGGCTGCGAAGCGCCTGAGTATCTTGTGTTTTTTGTCGCAGCCGATCCGTCTTCTCTACACTGGTTCGGTGGCCTTGCGATGAAGCGAAGGCCGCTGGATGCGGATACATGGATAACATTTCGATTGCGCGCCTGCTGGATGAGACCGCCGCGCTGCTGGAGATCGATAGCGCGGACCCGTTTCGGATTCGCTCGTACCGCCGCGCAGCCGAGGCCGTGGAGCAGCAGACGACACAGCTTGCGACGCTGGTGAACGAGCCGAAGCAGTTGATGGCGATCCCGGGAATCGGCAAGGGGATGGCGGCAAACATCGTCGCGCTGCTGACGACGGGGACGATGCCGTTGCGCGAGGAGCTGCTGCTGAAGTATCGGCCATCGATGCTGGAGTTGCTGCGGCTGCCGGGGATGGGGCCGAAGTCGGTGGCGCTGGTGTGGTCGGCGCTGGAGGTCAGCGACATCGACGGGCTGGAGGCGGCGGCGAAAGCCGGGCAGTTGGCGAAGCTGCCAAGGATGGGCGAGAAGTTCGCCGCGAAGCTGCTGAAGGGGATCGAAGACTACAGGAAGAATTCGAGCCGGTTCCGCATCGACAAGGCGCAGGGCTTTGCCGATACGATCAGCGGGATGATCCGGGAGTTTCCGGGGATCGAGGTTATTACGCCTGCGGGTTCGCTACGGCGAGGGCGCGAGACGGTGGGCGATCTCGACCTGCTGGTGACGGGACCGGCGTGCGAGCCGGATGTTGTTGCCGCCGCCGTAGAGCATGTGGCGGGACTTCCGCTGATCGACAAACTGCTGGCCAAGGGACAGAACAAGGTCAGCTTTACGCTGAGGAACAACCTTCAGGTGGATGTCCGCCTGCTGCCGCGAGCGAGCTATGGCGCGGCGTTGCAATACTTCACGGGAAGCAAGATGCATAATGTTGCGCTGCGGCAGCGGGCGATCAAGCGCGGACTCACATTGAGCGAGTATGCCCTGCTGCGGTTGGAGGACAACGTCATCGTCGCGGCGGCCAGCGAGGAGGACATTTATCACGCTCTCGACCTCGACTACATTCCGCCGGAGTTGCGGGAGAACGGCGGCGAGCTGGAGGCCGCGGCGGCACACACGCTGCCGGTGCTGATCGAGCTGGGAGATATTCGCGGCGACCTGCACATGCATACGAACGAGAGCGATGGACGCGACTCGATTCTGGCGATGGCCGAGGCGGCGATGGCTCGCGGGCTGAAGTACATTGCCATCACCGACCACTCGAAGGCGCTGGCGATGACGAACGGTCTGGACGACGCGCGGGCGCGGGCGCATGTGAAGCGGATTCGCGAGGTGGATGCCGAGCTGGGCGGGAAGATTCGCGTGTTGCCGGGGATCGAGGTGGATATTCTGGCCGATGGTTCGCTGGACCTCGAAGACGCAACTCTGGCCGAGATGGACATCGTCGTCGCCAGCGTCCACACCCACTTCAACCAGACGCAGGAGGAGATGACGGCGCGGGTGCTGCGGGCGCTCGAGAATCCGCATGTGCGGATTCTGGGGCATCCGACGGGGCGGAAGGTGTTGAGCCGCGAGGCGTATGCCATCGACATCGATGCGGTGCTGCGGCGTGCGGCGGAGCTGGGCGTGGCCGTGGAGCACAATGCCAGCCCGGCGCGTGCGGACCTGACCGACCTGAATCTGCGGCTGGCGAAGCAGCACGGCTGCCGCATCGTGGTCGATACGGACGCCCATGCGACCGAGGAGCTGGGGCAGATGCGGTACGGCGTGACGCAGCTTCGGCGGGCGTGGCTGACGAAGGCCGATGTGCTGAATACGCTGGAGTCGGCGGAAGAGCTGCTGGGGGCGATGCGTCCGAAGCCTTAGCTCCGGATAATGGCCCAGACACCGGCCTCTCCGGTAATCGGCTGGATTTTGCCGCCGAGTCGGGCCGGAGGGGTTTATCCTTATGGTGTGGCAACCTCAGCTACAACTGGTCAGATCGTCGTTCCAGCGAAGGCTCCGCACTCGCTGCTGACGGACTACGCGACCCTGTTTAAAGTCCGCATCTCGACGATGGTCATCATCACGGCGGGAGCGGGCTTCTATCTGGGGTGTCTGCGCAGCGGCATCAGCCCGTTCCAACTCGACGGGATCAAGGCGCTGATCGGGATCGCCGTAGTGACCTGCGGGTCGAGCGCGCTGAACCAGGCGCTGGAACGCAAGACCGATCGCCTGATGCGCCGTACCGCCGACCGCCCCATGGCTGCGGGAAGAATCTCGCTGACGCATGGGCTGCTGCTGGGGTTTGCGGCTACTTTTCTGGGGGCACTGTATCTGGCGTCGGTGACGAACATCATTACCGGGACGCTCACGCTGCTGACGGCGGCTGGCTACGTGGCCATCTACACGCCGCTGAAGCAGTTCACCACGCTGAACACCTTCATTGGGGCATTCCCCGGCGCACTGCCTCCGCTGATCGGCTGGACCGCCGCACGCGGCATGATCGAGTGGCCGGGCGTGGCGCTGTTCGCGATCCTCTTCGTCTGGCAGTTTCCGCACTTCATGGCCATCGGCTGGATGTACCGCGAGGACTATGCGCGCGCCGGCATCCGGCTGACGCCGACGCTGCCGAATACACGGTACGCCGCGCAGAGCACCGTGATTCAGGCGCTGTTCTACGCCGTGCTGATGATTCCGGTAAGCCTGTGGCCGACGGCGCTGCACATCACCGGAAACATCTACGCCGTGGCCGCCGTCGTGCTGGGGCTGGGCTACCTCTGGTACACGATCCGGTTTGCGCGGATTCTGCGCGACCCGGAAGCTACGGGCTCGAGCATATACGCCCGCCATCTGCTTCGCTTCTCCGTGATCTATCTTCCGCTGCTGCTGGCCGTCATGATGCTCGACGCCAATGGACGGCTTCTCTTCTGACCCAAAGGAACTTCATGCCCGCCCCTGCAAACGCTTCGAACGCCAACTACCGCACGCCTGCCTCGGTGATCTTCGGGATCATCGCCGTCAGCGCGGTTGCCTCGCTGTTTCTTGCGTGGCTGGTGTACTTCCATCCTCCAACCGATATTGCCGGAACCCACCTCGCCTTTCTGCCCGCGCTGGACGCGGTGCTGAATGCGCTGTGCGCCATCTTTCTGGTCGTTGGCTTCCGCCACATCAAGCGGCGCGAGATCACGGCGCACCGCAACAGCATGTTCGGCGCGTTCATCGTCTCGTCCGCGTTTCTGGTGGCCTATGTGCTGAACCATGTGCTGCACGGCGACATGCTCTTCCCCAGGGCTTATCCGACGGCACGGTTCATCTACCTGTGGATTCTGCTGACGCCGCATATTCTGCTGGCGATCGTCTGCCTGCCAATGATCCTGATTACGTTCTTCCTCTCGCTGACGGGCCGCTTCCCTGCTCACCGGAAGCTGGCGCGATGGACGTATCCGATCTGGCTGTACGTCTCGGTCTCGGGCGTCGTCGTTTATGCCATGCTGGCGGCGTATCGATAGATGAAGATTCAGTCGGACACACGCAAACTTCTTATTACAGGGCTTTCGATCACGGGCACGGGCGCTGTGGCCGTGCTGCTGCTGTTCACCGTCTTCGGCGGCATCGTGAACCGGCAGGGGCCGCATACCAACATGGGCTGGTTCGTGCTGCTGATCGCACTGGGATGCCTGCCCACGGGATGCATGTCGCTGGCGTTGGGACTGCTGAAGCTGCTCGGCGATCTTACGCGGCGGTAGCCTTCCCACGCTCCAATAAATTATTTTCTCTCCGCAGCGTTTACACTGCCTGAAACGTCCATACAGGAAGGCCCCTTGAGCTTTTCTCCTCTTGCGAGGTTTCAGCGATGCGTAGATCGGTTCGATTGGTTCTGGCGACGATGTTGGCCGTTGCTTTGTGGTGCGCCTCCTTCGGTACAACCATGCAGGCGCAGAGTCCTGCGGGCGATGTCAAGGCAATGACGTTCGATGCTGTCTCCATCAAACCTTCGTCCCCGAACGCCCTCTCCTCCGGAATGGGCTTCGATCATGGCCGGTTCTCGGCGCCAGCAGCTATCTTCAAATTTCTGGTGATGTTTGCTTATGACATGAAGATGCCGGACTACATCTATGGGATACCGGACGCTTTTAGTAATGCTCGCTTCGATATCGAGGCCAAAGTAGACGCGGAGACGATGGAAGCGCTCAACAAACTCGCACCCAAGGAAGCACTCGAACAAGAAAAGCTGATCGTTCGGGCGATGCTTGAAGACCGATTCAAGCTGAAGGCCCACAAAGAGACGAAGAACCTGCCGATCTATTCGCTGGTTGTGGCAAAGGGCGGCTCGAAGATGAAAGAATCCAACCTTGAAGGCCCGGATGACGCTCCGAAGCAACCTTCGTTGCGAATTCGCTCCGACTCCTTCACCGCCCAGGGCATCACGATGGATCTCTTCGCCACGAACCTTACATTCCGAGTGAATCGGATTGTAGTGAATAACACAGGCTTGAAAGGCCATTACGATCTCGCACTGGAATGGCAGCCAGAGAACGCCCCGGCATCAACGCAGAATAACGGCCTCGATGCAAAGCCTTCCATTTTCACCGCAATGCAGGAGCAGCTTGGGCTGAAGCTGGAGCCCGCGAAAGGGCCGGTGGAGACCGTGGTAGTCGATCATGTGGAGATGCCTTCGGAGAACTGACGCAGGCACGCATCTGATATTCTTCCGCACACTGGAGCAAGCGACGTGACGGCCACACTCTCGAAGTCTATGATCTTTTCTCTCTTGCTCGGCGGCTTTGCTGCGGCACAGAGTACACAGCCATCCGCGCAGACGAGCGCCGCTCCTCAGCTCTCGCCGCAGGCGGCTTATGACGAGGCGATGCGGCCTCTGGAGATTACGCGGCGCTCGATGGCTAACTGGTCCGAGACAGAGATGGCGGCCCTCCTCGCAGGGATGAAGCTGGCTGGGACGGCCTGCGATGAGCGAACTCCACAGCAGTTCAGCGGCGATACCTTGATCGACTATGCACGGCTCTGCTCGCTGGGGCAGCGGTGGGCGATCGTAGGGCAGGCCGCCTCCATGTACATCGACAGCAAAGACGCCGACAAGCCGAAGCTGGCCGCCGCCTACTCGTACAAGATCAATGCCGCGATGAACCTGAAGGACCCGAATACGATCCTTTCGGCGAGCCTGAATATGTTGCAGGCGGTTCCTTACGATGCGTTCACCGACGAGACGATTGCGGGGGCGCTGCACTACCTGCAACTTGCGTACTCCGGCCATGCGCTTCAGCTCTATGAGGCGAGGCGCCCCCTTGTCCTGAAGGCATTGCAGGAGCCGCGTGTCGCTACGCCTGCGGCTGGCAATGCGGGAAGCGGGCCTGCCCCTATCTATGCGTCGATTCATGCGCTGTATGCCGATGGCGTGGCGTTCGCGGCCTTCGCGCAGTTCAACGGAGAGCCGGAGCGAGCGGAGAAGCTGATGGCCGAGCTCGACGCGGCGCTTCCCTCTGCGGTTGCGCCGGACGATGCGGTTCCCATTGCGGACACGCGCCTCCAGTATGCTCTGCTGGGCAAGCCGCTGCCGAAGATTCCGCTGACGCTCTCGCTGTACTCCCCCGGAGAAACGCCGCACATCAACACCGCAAACTACGGTTCGACGACGGTGCTTCTGCTCTTCCCCGGCTGGTGCGCGCAGTGCATCCGGATGTCGGAGCAGGTTCTACCTACGCTGGTGCGGGTGAACGACTGGGACGTTCATCTCTATGGCGTATTGGCGGAGGCAACGTCGGAAATTCCTCCCCTGCCGAAGACCTTCAGGCCGAGGGTGGTGGCGACGAAACCGGCGACAGACCCAACCGTACCGGAGAAGCCGAAGACCCCGGCGGAGCAGCTTCTCGGCACACAGACGCTGGTGACGCCGCCCGAGACGCTCGCTCAGTTCGCCGCCGAGGACTATCCGCTGCTGGTCGCGACCGATCCGAAGGGGATCGTCCGGTTCATCCAGCCCGCGGGCGAGAATGCGCTGAATCAGGGAGATTTCTTCGACCAGATCGTGATGCACATCCGCCAGCAGTGGCCAAACGAGCGCGTCAACAAGACGGCGGAGGCGGCTCCCGCGCGCCAGCCCCAGCCTGTCGGGCAGCACTAAAACCCCGAAACCGCACAGGGCTCTATCTGCTATCCTCAACGTTGCAAACCTCGACAAGACCGGAGTATTCCAGATGGCAAAAGGCGTAAACAAGGTATTTCTTCTCGGCAACGTAGGCAAAGACCCCGAGATTCGTGCGACGACCGGCGGCACCACCGTCGCCAGCTTTTCGCTGGCCACGGCCGACCGCCAGAAGGACGCGCAGGGCAACTGGACCGACAAGAGCGAGTGGCACAACCTCGTCGCCTTCAACCGCACCGCCGAGATCGTCCGCGACTACGTGAAGAAGGGGACGCAGCTCTACATCGAGGGCAAGCTCCAGACGCGCTCGTGGGACGACAAGGAGTCCGGCCAGAAGAAGTATCGCACTGAGATCCTGGTCAACGAGATGACCCTGCTGGGCAGGCCGGGCGCGGGCGGCGGCGAAAGCTCCGGCGGCAGCACATACTCGCGGTCGAACACGGCCAGCTTCGATCAGCGCAGCTCTTCGAGCGAGCCGGACTACGCCGACACCGGCATCACGGACGACGATATCCCGTTCTAATTTCTTCGTTAGAAGGATTTATTGTGCAAAAGGAAACGCACTTTTGAATGAGTGCGTTTCCTTTTTTATAAAAATAATATTTCCTTTGCCAGCATATTTCGCTTCGATGCTAGCCTCTCACTCAATCACCTTCCACTTCTGCCACAAGCGCCCCAAATCTGTCTTACTCGCGGAAATAAACTCCAGAAAATTGACGCCAGCATAGAAGTCTCCAGTTTGAGGTCTAATCTCTTCATGAAAGACACTCCAGAAAAAATTGTTCCTGGCAAGTCACATAAGTTTCTTACTCTGGATGCATCTAGGGGCGTCGCAGCAATTACGGTGATGGCCTATCACTATCTAGGAGAAAAGACTGTCGTCGCTCATGGCTATTTAGCAGTTGACTTCTTCTTCATGCTAAGCGGCTTTGTCCTGACTTTTGCTTATCAAACAAAACTAGATCAGGGATGGTCTACAGGTAGCTTTTTCAAGATGCGCCTCGTACGTCTTTACCCTCTCTACTTCCTCGGCCTCATTCTTGGTTCTTTGTTATTCATCGTAGGAAGCCATTTGGGGATAACGAAAAGAAATGATCCGCTGAGCATCATCCTTCTTTTTTTCATACTCGGCTCTCTCCTTCTCCCCATTCCCAGTTTTTTTACTACGGCAGGATCTGCGCAATTCCCGTTCAACTATCCCTCCTGGTCTCTGTTTTATGAGTTGGCAGCCAATCTGTTTCACGCCTTTCTGTTGAGGCGCAAAACATGGACATTCCTATGTGGGACGCTGCTGATTTCAGGCGCGGGACTATTTTATTCAGTCAGTCAGTTTGGAACTGTGGATTTCGGAGCGCGGCAATCGCAATTTTTCCCAGGATTCCTACGTGTGCTTTTTTCTTACACAGGAGGAATTCTCCTGTTCAGGATATGGCAGAAGGGATCGATACGACTCAGCCTGAATCCTTATATGGGCATCGCTCTTCTTCTTATTTTCCTCGCAGCTCCGATCGGCATAAACCACATAGCGTTCTATGAACTTACTGCCATCTGCCTGCTTTTTCCTGTACTCATCCTTCTTCTAGCCTCTACTCATCCCAATCCTATTCTCGTTAGACCCTTCCAATTGCTGGGAACAACCTCCTACTCAATTTATGTGCTTCATCTACCCATGGGCACGCTATTGAGCGCTATCTGGAAACGAATCCCTGGCTTACGCATACTCGATTTCGAGACACCCGGCGTCAAAATAGTCTTTATGGTCGTTGTTATTGCAGTAGCTTTCATTGTCGACCGGATATATGACCTGCCCGCTAGAAATTTTCTTCGCGATCAATTCATGACACGCAGCTCGCATTCAAAGAGGGATATACGGGAGAGCTAAGCCGGGCAAGTCGACCTGCAATTCGCAATAACGGCCCATTTCCATTGGGTTATGGCGACACACCCATCAGGCTCGGCAAGAGAGGAACAGAGGGGGGTGCGCGCCTCTCCCCCCTCCCGAAGAAGAGAGACGCGCCAGAGCGGGCGGTACACAGCAAATCGCCCCGCATCTTCACAGAATAAAAATCTTTTTCGGCTTGTCTATCCCTCAAATGGTAGATATCTTGCCCCCCGTCTCCAGAGCGACACGGCGTCTCCTCGGTCCTCTGTCTAAATTTCCCGAACGAATCATCCTTCCAGAGGGGTCAAATCCTCCGCCTCCGGCTACACTAGCCTCATGATCGATGAAGCAACCTTTCGCCGTGAGTCCGACCGGGCCCTTGAGTCCCTGAAGCAGTCCGTCATCGCCGCCGAGGATGGCAATGGCACGTTCGAGTTCGAAGACAACAACGGCGTGATGAACATCCTCTTTGAAGACGGCTCCAGCAAGTTCGTCATTACGCCGAACACCCCCATCCGCCAGATCTGGATCTCGGCCCAGGCCACCAGCTTCAAGCTCGACTGGTCCGAGGAGGCCCAGAACTTTGCATTCCCCAAAACCGGCGAAGACCTCCGGACATTGACGCAGCGCCTGCTCCGCGAGCAGCTCGACGATCCATCCATTACACTTCCCTGAGCCCCGCACTCGTCCGGACGAACATCTCCGGCAGACGATAACGCTGCACCAGTTCACCCCTGATTGATGCAAGACGGGGATTTATGCCCGGATGGGCAAGGCGGTCTCCAGGCCATGTCGAACACGCTGTCGGTTGCCGTCATCACGCTCAACGAAGAGACCAACCTGCCGCGCACGCTGGCCAGCGTCCAGTTCGCCGACGAGATCATCGTGGTCGATTCGGGCTCGACCGACCGCACGCTGGAGATCGCCGCCGAATACAACGCGAAGATCTTTCATGAGCCGTGGCGCGGCTTCGCCGGGCAGAAGAACTTCGCCATTGAGCAGTGCGCCAGCACCTGGGTGCTCTCGCTCGATGCGGACGAGGCCCTGAGCGAAGAGCTACAGCACGAGATCCGCATTCTGTTGGTGGGCATCCCCACGGCCGACGCCTACCTGCTGCGCCGCCGCAACCTCTTTCTGGGCCGCTGGATTCGCCACGGCGGATACTATCCCGACCCCAAGCTCCGGCTCTTCCGTCGGCACTCCGCCAACTTCGCGCCGCCCGCCCGCTTCACCGACCGCGCCGTTCATGAGACCGTCGCCGTCGAGGGCAAACTCGAAACGCTGCATCACGACCTCATCCACGACGCCTACCCCACGCTCGAAAACTACATCGAGCACCTGAACCACTACAGCACGCTCGGCGCCCGCACCATCGTAGAACGCGGCCACACCAGCAGGACCGCGCCTGCCTATCTTGCCAACGTGCTCCTCTTCCCCGCGCTCACCTTCCTGCGCGACTACTTCCTGCGGCTCGGCTTTCTCGACGGCAGGCCCGGCCTGCTGGTGCATCTCTACCACGCCATCTACACAAGCTGGACCTACGCCAAAGCGTGGCAGACGACGCTGAAGCAGACAGGCTGAATCGGCTTCTCTTTTACGAACTAAGGCATTCGGCGAAGCGTTCCGCGTAGCGTTGGGGCATAGGGCGCTTCTTCATGTCTTTGCCCACGACTACGTGGGTGGTCTCGCCCTCGCACAGCAGCAGACCATCGGCAACGCGCAGCACCCTGTATCCGAACCGCACCACCGAGCTGCGCGCAGCCAGCAGTGTTGTCTGAATAGTCAGCTCGTCGTCGTACCGAGCCGGAGCGCGATACCGCGCCGCCGCCTCGACGACCGCGATCCCGCAGCCCTCTTCCACTTCCATCGCCTTGTAATCGAGGCCCAGCGTGCGGATAAATTCGACCCTGCCGATCTCGAACCAGACCAGGTAGTTCGCATGGTAGACCACGCCCATCTGGTCGGTCTCGGCATACCGCACGCGCACACGCGCTTCGCTGACAGCTTTGCTCATCCCTACAGTTTATCGAAGAACCCCGGTCAAGGCTGTATCACTGCACACGCGCGCCGTACTTGCGGACGATCTCAGCATTCGCCGACAACAAAGTGTCCAGCGGACGCAGCGGCTCCACGTCCGCGCCCAGCCTCTCCAACTCCGCCAGCAACGTCTCGGTGGCGATGTTGCTCACCAAGGCATCCTGCGCGAGCGGACACTCTCCCAGTCCGCTGATCGCCGTGTCGAAGCGCCTGCACCCGGCCTCATACGCCGCCCGAATCTTCTGCGCCGCATCCTCCGGCCGCGCATGGAGATGCACGCCGATCTCAAGCTCGTCATGCACCGTCATCACGTCGGCCACCAGATCGGAAATCAGCTTCGGCGTCGCCAGCCCGACCGTATCCACCAGCGAGATCTGCCGCACGCCGCTATCCGCCAGCAGGTCGCACGCCGCCACCACCTCGTCGATGTCCCACGCGTCTCCAAACGGATTTCCGAACGCCATCGGGATATACGCAGAAACATCCATCCCCGCCTTGTAGGCCAGCGTGCCGACCTCCTCCAGCGCGTCCAGCGCCTCCTCAGGCGTCTGGCTCTGGTTGCGCTGCAAAAATGTGGGCGAGACTGAATAAGAAAATGCCAGCGTCTGCACGCTGCCCGTCTTCACGGCGCGTTCGGCTCCCTTGGCGTTCACCACCAGGCCGATGATCTCCACATCGTTCGGAGGATCGAGATATTCGAGCACCAGTTCGGAGTCCGCCATCTGCGGCACCGCCGCGCGCGAGACAAAACTCACCGCGTCGATGTGCTTGAACCCCGCCGCGATCAGCACGCGCAGATAATCCGCCTTCACCTCCGCAGGCATGTTCTTCGGCAAGCCCTGCCAGGCATCGCGCGGACACTCGATAATCTTTACTGCGTCACTCATCCTCTATCTTTCGCCCCCATTCCCATAATAGAGCGTCCATCGCCACGCTCCTCCCCTAAACCGCGAGCCGACAGTGGCCCCGAATCCCGTTCGCTGCATCCTATCTCGCAGATTATGTGCAACATCGCCGCAGAAGACGTGTAGGCTATCCTCTGCAACGATCCTGACGCACTTTCACGGAGATGAAATGACCGTCCGCAACTCGCTCGCCGTCCTTACGATCCTCGCCAGCACGCTTCTCTCTTCCGCCCTCGCCCAGACTCCCACCAGCCACGACAAGGACATCGATCAGGCCGTAGGCGATCACGTCAAGGTCAGCCAACTCCTCACCAGCCTGCAACGTGCGGTCTCCCGCCACGACGCCGCCACCGTCGCCTCGCTGGTCCACTACCCCATCAAGGTCAACCCCGGCGACCATCCCTTCAGCATCAAGAATGAAAAGGCGTTCGTCAAAGAGTACGACCGCATCATCACGCCCGACATCTCCGCAGCAATCCTGAAACAAACCTATGAGACCCTGTTCACGAACTCGCAGGGCGCCATGATCGGCAATGGAGAGGTCTGGATCACCGGCGTCTGCCTCGACAAAGGCTGCACCCGCTCCGACATTAAGATCGGCACCATTCAGGACACAGTCAGCATAAAGCCCTGATCTCCGGGGCCCAGATTTTGGGATTCAGATTTTGGGCTCCAGAAAGACAGAGATGATCGCCCTCACCCCGAACGACGCATTGCTCCTCATCGACATGCAGAACGACTTCTGCCCCGGCGGAGCCCTGCCCGTGCCGGAGGGCGACGCCATCCTGCCGCTGGTCAACCGCCTCACGCGCCGCTTCGAGCACGTCCTCCTCACGCAGGACTGGCACCCAGCCGGGCACATCTCCTTCGCCTCGGCGCATCCCGGCCACAACCCCTACGAGACCTTCCCCGTACCCTACGGCCAGCAGACCCTGTGGCCGGACCACTGCGTGCAAGGCACTCCCGGCGCGGCCTTCCATCCCGCACTCGACGCCACCCGCGCCGAGCTGATCGTCCGCAAGGGCTTTCGCCGCGAGATCGACAGCTACTCCGCCTTCCTCGAAGACGACCACTTCACCTCCACCGGCCTCGCGGGCTACCTGCGCGAACGTGAGCTGCACCGCCTCTTTCTCTGCGGCCTGGCCTACGACTTCTGCGTCCGCGCCTCTGCCATCGACGGCAAAAACCTCGGCTTCGAGACCATCGTGATCGAAGACGCCACCCGCGCTATCGATCTCGATGACTCAGTGGATCAAACCAACGCCCTCTTCAGCGAGTACCAGATTCCGCGCATCCAAAGCAGCAGCCTGCTGTTCTTCTAAGCCCCGGCCAGCCCAAGCTCCGCCGCCCGCTCCTGCATCGCCTTCAGGCAATTCCCAATGTGCTCCTCCACGCTGATCCCCAGCAGCTCCGCACCCTTCGTAATGTCCTCGCGCTTCACCGCTCGGGCAAAGCCCTTGTCCTTCATCTTCTTCTTCACGCCCGCTACCTCCACCTCGCCGATCGACTTCGAAGGCTTCACCAGCGCACAGGCCGTCAGGAATCCCGCCAGCTCGTCGCAGGCAAACAGAGCCTTATCCAGATGCGTCTCGAACGGCGTGCCCGTATAGTCCGCGTGCGCCAGAATCGCGTGCATCATCTCCTCCGGCCAGCCCTGCTCGCGCAAATGCTTCACTCCCACAAACGGATGCTCCTCTTCCGTCGGATGCCGCTCGTAGTCCATATCGTGCAGCAAACCCGCGGAGGCGTACCGTTCGGCAAAGGCCTCGGCTTCAGCTCCGCTCAATCCCAGCCGTTCCGCCTCGCGCCATCCATACGACTCCGTACACACCGAGACAGCCAAGCCGTGCTTACGCAGGCTCTCGCCCTTCGTCCATTCCTCCAGCAGAGCCAACGCCTGCCCACGTCCCAAACCATTGCTCATTCCTATACAACTCCTTTTCTTCCAATCTAAACCGCAACCCCGCGTACCTGCTTCCACGCATAGCTGCAAGTTACCACTTAGGTTCCTTTCCGATTATTTTCGGGTTTTGTCGGTAATAGCACGGTTTTCCTGTTGACGAACGAAATTCCCAGTGTCAATCTAGGCACATCACTGCTTCCGTTATCGGACGTGTGATACGGTCCTTGCTCTGGGTCCGTCCGCAACAAGACAACTTATGGCAACCATGATGGCACCTGTCGAACAACGTGAGGTTCTGCGTTGCGATCATTGCAGTTTGGTGCAGTTCCGGACAGCGAACTCGCTGTGCCGTCGCTGCCACAAATGCCTCGAGGTCGAAGAGCCCGAACCGGCTCCAGCACCACTCGCCCTGGTTCCCCAGGCCACAACCAGCAACGACGGCCTCCAGGTAGCCACCGCTGTTCGCGATCTGCGCCACGTGCGTAATCTCTCGCAGCGCCAACTGGCCACCCGCATGGGCGTGCCTCGCACCTACATCTCGAAGATCGAGAATGGCAAGGCGATGCCGACGCTCTCCTCGCTCGACCGGCTGGCCAAGGCCTTGCAGGTCGACATCTCCACCCTGCTGCGCGACCCCAACAAGCGCCATCAGGACGAGACCGCCGTTCTGATGAACGATCCGTTCCTCGCCGAGATCGCCGAGTACACCTCGCAGCTCGACGCACTGCAACGCTCCATCTTCCTGAATCACGTTCGCGAGCTCGCCGCCGGACGCCGACGCACCGCGTAAGCCGCGGCGCAAAAACAAGAACCTCCACGGAGAGCGCTCCTCACGGTTGCAAAATTTCGGAGTGCTCTCCTCTCCGTATCGCCTGCCTCCCTGCGCCTTCGCAGGAAGAAGCAAAATCAGCGACATGGCCGCTCCTGCCTTGCGGCCAAATCCGCCCTGTGTCGTCCTCAGCGCAGCTTCAGGTTAAAGCGCGTTCATTGCACACCCAACATCGGTGTGCTAGCGTCAATATCTGCGAGGGTTGCTTTTGCACGCATCATCATCCTTATCGAGCTCCAGCCGCACCCCCAATCGGAGCCACGAACTCGTCCCTGAAGAGCTTGCGCTTTACAAGCAGCTCGCCCCGGAGCGGATTCCCCAACACGTCGCCATCATCATGGACGGCAATGGCCGCTGGGCGGGAAAACGCGCACTGAAGCGCTTTCTCGGCCACCAGAAGGGAGCCGAGTCGGTCCAGTATGTCGTCGAGACCGCCTCCCGCATCAATCTGCCCTGGCTCACGCTCTACGCCTTCTCTCTTGAAAATAATCTGCGCCGCCCCAAGTCCGAGGTCAGCTTCCTGATGAAGCTCCTCAAGAGCTACCTCGTCGGCAACGTCAAGCGCATGAACGACAACAACGTCCGCATGGCCTACATC
>JAATEV010000121.1 GCA_015655585.1 Terriglobales bacterium
CACGCCGCCGAGCTCGCCACCTTGGCCGTCCTCGTCAGCATACTCTACACGATCGCCAGCGAGATCCGCCACCTCCAGGCCACCGAGGTCCGCGAAGCCGAAGAGTTCTTCTCCGAGAAGCAGAAGGGCTCTAGCGTCATGCCGCACAAGCGCAACCCCATCACCTCCGAGCAGATCAGCGGCCTCGCCCGCGTAGTCCGCGCCAACGCCCAGACCGCCTTCGAGAACGTGGCCCTCTGGCACGAGCGCGACATCTCGCACTCCTCCGCCGAGCGCGTCATCCTGCCCGACTCCACCATCCTCATCGACTACCTGCTGGCCAAGACCACGAACCTCATCGACAAGCTCCTCGTCTACCCAGCGCGCATGTTGAAGAACCTCGAATCCACCGGCGGCCTCATCTTCTCTGGCCAACTCCTGCTCGATCTAGCCGAATCCGGCATGAGCCGAGAGGACGCCTACCGTCTAGTCCAAGGCCACGCCATGAACTCCTGGAAAAACGATTTAGTCTTCCGCGACGAGATCGCCAAAGTCCCCGAGATCACCGCCCGCCTCTCCCCCGAGAAGCTGGCCCACGCCTTCGACTACAACCGCCAGTTGGCCAACGTAGACGCAATCTTCAACCGCGTCCTCAACCCTGCCTCCTGAACCAACGAACAAGAACCGAAGAACAAGAAAAGTTGACGATGCCCGCCACCCAGACAGCCATTCTCCTCATCGACTGCCCTGACCGCAAAGGTCTCGTAGCGGCCATCGTCAACTTCCTCGTCGAACGCTACGACATCAACATCCTCAACGCCGATCAGCATCAGGACGCCCAATTGGGCCTCTTCTTCATGCGCGTAGAGTTCGCCACCGAAGACCCGCTCTGCACGCAACAAAGCTTCCGCGAGGCATTCGAGCCACTCGCCCTCCAGTTCCAGATGAACTGGCGCATCGAGTTCACCGAGACAAAGCAGAACGTAGCTATCTTCGTCTCACAGTACCTCCACTGCCTAGCCGATCTCCTCCAGCGCCACCAGGCCGGAGAGTTCCCCTGCAACCTCTCCCTCATCGTCAGCAACCACGAGGTAGCCCGCCCGCTGGCCGAGTTCTACGGCATCCCCTTCCACTACCTGCCCATCGCCCCCGAGACCCGCTCGCAAACCGAGTCCCAGCAACTCGCCCTGCTAGCCGAGCACAATATCGACCTCGTAGTGCTGGCCCGCTACATGCAGATCCTCTCCCCCACCTTCGTGCAGGCATACCCCCGCCGCATCATCAACGTCCACCACTCCTTCCTGCCCGCCTTCGTGGGAGCCCGCCCCTACCACGCCGCCTTCGCCCGCGGCGTCAAGCTCATAGGAGCCACCAGCCACTACGTCACCGAACACCTCGACGAAGGCCCCATCATCGAGCAGGACGTAACCCGCGTCTCCCAGAACGACCAACTCCCCAGCCTCATCCAAAAAGGACGCGACCTCGAACGCATAGTCCTCTCCCGAGCCGTCCAGTGGCACCTGGAGCACCGCATCCTCTCCTACTCCAACAAAACCGTCATCTTCGCCTAAACACCAAAGAGACATCAGCGACAGCGCAACCAAGCTAATACTCTCGCTTCCACCCCGCATCCCTTTCGTTAGCATTCCGCGACGCCTTTGTTCGTCATTCCACAGTTTTTTGTCATTCCACATCCTTTTTTGTCATCCCGCAGCCTTTTTTTGTCATTCCGCAGCTTTTTTGTCATTCCGCAGCGAAGCGGAGGAATCTGCTTCTCCCGCCGCCAATCTCTCCGCTATCCTCACCAAATGCCGCAGCGCGAATATCATTTCTACGTCTACATCCTTGCCAGTCGCTCGCGCACTCTTTACGTAGGATTTACCAACGACATCCGCCTCCGGATCAAACAACATCGCGAAAAGCGTCCAGGAACCTACACTGCGAGATACAACGTCGACCGACTCGTCTATTACGAGCATTTCACTTACGTCCTCAACGCCATCGCTCGCGAAAAAGAATTGAAAGACTGGAACCGGGCAAAGAAAATCAACCTGATCGAACAAGAGAACCCCACATGGGAAGACCTGGCCGCAGACTGGTGATTTTCCCGCCGCCCCTTTTACCGTCATCCCGCAGCCTCTTCGTTCGTCATTCCGCAACCCTTTTGTTTGTCATTCCGAAGTGAAGTGGAGGAATCTGCTCCTCTACCCATGCCTTTCCCCAACCCATAAGCTTTTGTTCTTGCCCTTGAGATAGGGACCAGGCTTCAGCCCGGTCACAAAGAAACCAGTCGCGAAGCGACGCACCACTCTGCCGAAGGCCGGAGCAAAGCCCGAAGGGCGAAGCGACTGATCTATTGCCTTCATTCGCGGACGCCCACAACTTCCACCCAAGCCCAAACCCCACCTTGTCCCCCAACCCAACCCCATGAGACGATCATCTCTATGAGCAATTTCATCCCCAAACCAGCCGAGATCAAGCAACGCGGCCTCGGGCCCAAAGCGCAGAAGCTTCAGGCAGCGCGCGAAAAAGCCGCCCAGGAAAAGGGCGAAGGCAACGCCCTCGCCGGGTCAACCTCCTCCGTCAAGGCAAAGCCCCTCGCCGGAACCAAGAAGACCAGCTTCCAGCGCAAAGCCACCTAGCCAACAACGCCGCGAGCCTGCCAATACAGGCTCGCGCACAGCAATGACACAATCCCTCCTCCAGATCGTAGACGCCGCCCTGGCATCCGCCACCGAGCGCAGCGGCTCCCATCTAGCCTGCAAACCCGGTTGCACCCAATGCTGCCACGGCATCTTCCCCATCTCCCACGAAGACGCCGCACGCCTCCGCGAAGCCCTCTCCCATCTCGAACCGCCCCAGGCCGCACCCATCCGCCAGCGCCTCGCCGAATCCCGCCGTCGTCTCGCCCCACTCTTCCCCGGTGACCCCATCACCGGCATCCTCGAAGAAGACTTCGAATCCTCCCCGCTCTTCGCCGACGAAGACAGCATAGGCGACACCGAGCCCTGCCCCATCCTCAACCCCTCCACCGGCACCTGCGACCTCTACGAGGCCCGTCCCATCGTCTGCCGCACCTTCGGCCCACCCATGCGCACCCCCGGCGACGAAGGCGAGATCAACCTCGCCACCTGCGAGCTCTGCTTCATCCAAGCCACCACCGAAGAGATAGCTGCCTGCGAGCTCGACCCCACCATCCCCGCCCTGGAAGCCGCCAGCAACGAAGCCTTCAACGCCGCCCACCATCTCCAAGGCCAGACCATCATCGCCTTCGCACTCCGCTAGCCATCGGCGATAATCATCCTTGTGTCAAACCCATCCCACCCCGTCAACATCACTCTAGCCATCACCGGAGCCAGCGGCAGCATCTACGCCGCCGAGATCCTCCGCGCCCTCAACGCCGACCACCGCGTAACCAAAATAAACCTCGTCCCCTCCGACAACTCCCTCCGAGTCCTGGCCGAAGAACTCAACCTAAACGGTCGCAACAACCTGGCCGAAAAACTCTTAGGCGAATCCTCCTCCAAAATCCAGCAACACACCGAAACCGACATCGCGGCCAACATCGCCAGCGGCAGCTACCCCACCTCCGCCATGATCGTCCTCCCCTGCTCCATGGGCACCCTCGCCGCCATCGCCAACGGCCTAGCCCAGAACCTCATCCACCGCGCCGCCGACGTCTGCCTCAAAGAGAACCGTCCGCTCCTCCTCTGCATCCGCGAGACCCCCTTCAACCGCATCCACATCCGCAACATGCAGCTAGCCTCCGACGCCGGAGCCACCATCTTCCCCACCATCCCCACCCTCTACAACCACCCGCAAACCACCACCGAGATGGCACGCAACTTCGTCCACCGAGTCCTCGCCCACATAGGCCTCCCCCAGCCCGGAGCCTACCAGTGGCAGCCCGACTAAATCCTTCCGCCGAGCAACGCGAGGCCCAAGCGAAGCAATAAAAAGGCGTGAAACGCCCGCCCGCCGCGCAGGCGGCCCGTCCGGCAGGACAAGCATCTTTTACTGAGCCGGAAACCGCATCATCCCCCGAGGCATAGCAGGCTCGGCCTTCAAAAACCTCACCGTGCTCTCCGCCACCGGCCCCGAACACTCCGCCGGAGCCAGGTGCCCGCATCCCTCCACCACGCTCAACACCGACTGCGCCACCGCATCATGCATCTTCTCGCCCGATGCCAGCGGAATCAGCTCATCCTTCTCGCCCCACACAATCAGCATCGGCTGCTTCAGCTCCTGCAGCCGAAAGTCCAGCAGATCCCGCCCCGTCATCATCGCCGCCGTGCTGCGCTTCAACACCCAGGCATTCCCTTGTAACTTCCGCAGAGCGTCCCTCGCAGCAAACTCCGGCATAGCCAGCGGTTTCGGCGAAAGAGTCTGCATCAGCCTCCTCACCCCGGCCGTATCCGCAGGCGTAAACAGCTCCGGCCCAAACGTAGCGGGAAAATAAATCCCCGCGCTGTCATACACCATCAGCCGGTCCACCATCTCCGGATGGTCCAGCGCCAGCTTCGTCGCGATCCACCCTCCCATCGACCACCCGCCCAGGCCCACGCGCGCCAGCTTCATCGCACGCATGAACTCCACCACCATCTCCTCTTCCATCGAGATCGAATAGCTCACATCCGGCCTCGGCGACCGACCATACCCCAGCAGATCCGGCGCATACACATGGAACCCCTGCGCCGCCAGCGCCGGAATCAACCCGGCCCACTCCTCGCTCCGCGCCCCCAGCCCATGCACCAGCACCACCGGAACTCCGCCCACATCATTCAAGGGCGGAGCCTCCAGATAGTGAATCCGATACCCATCCACTAAGGCGTACTCACTATGAACGCCCGCCCGCCACAGCCGGAAGCGAAGCATCTGGTCCGCCACCCACAGCGGATGCAGATAGAAGACCGCCCCACCCGCGACCGCCAGCACCACCACCGCAGCGATCACCCGCAAAGCAGTCTTCATAGCCCATCCCTGAAACAGCCTGTCTCTGAATCGGTTACTTCAACGGCTTGCCGAACTCTTCCCCAAACACCGTATGGCTCATCTCAAAGCGGCCGCCGTCGTACTTGTCCGGCCCCTTCAAGTGACCCACCGCCAGCAGCGCCACCACCCAGTAGCTCATCGGCAGCCGCAAAACCTCATGCACCTTCTCCTGCTCAAATCCCTCCATCGGAGCCGTGTCATACCCCATCACCTCGGCCATCAGCATCATCTGCGCGACCGCCAGCATCACATTCTTGTTCAGCCAGCCCTGCATCTGCCCACTGCTGAAGCCCGAAAGATAGTTCGAGACCGAGGTCTGCGCCTGCGCCGCATAGCTCTCCGGCATGCCGCCCTTGCGTCCCTGTTCCAGCATCAGGTCCAGGTCCTTGCGCCAGCCGTCCGCGTCTCCGCAGGCCACAATCACCGCCGAAGCCTCTTCCACCTTGCCCTGGTTATAGCTTGCCGCCCGCAGCCTCTTCTTCTGCTCCGGTGACTGCACCACCACAAACCGCCACGGCTGCATGTTATATCCGCTCGGAGCATGAAGCCCCGCATCGATGATCTGCTTCAGGTCGTCTTCCGGAATCGGAGTTCCATCAAAGCTAGGGGTAGCTCTCCGCTCCGCAATCGCCTGGGTCAAAGTCTTCTTGATCTTTGTCATCGGTCTCTTTCTCCCTTCTCTACCTGGAATTGAAATACGCCAGCTCAAGGCCTGCAATGTGTGCTGCCTTTCACGCCATCAAAACGACATACAACATACCATCCCACAATCAAACGTTTGCTACAACCCATCAGGGATCACGATTCTAGTGAACATCCCCAACCGCCAGCTCCGTAGCAAACGGATTCTGCCCCGGAGCCTCTGCCAGCACCCAGACTCCATGGAACGGCTTCCGTATCTCCGGATAAGCAGCCAGCAGCGCAGCCGTGGCCGCATCGTTGCGCTTCCGCGCCGCCGCCGGATCGCCAATCGCATCCACCTTCATGTGTGCGACCACGTCCACCTTGTCCTTCGTCGGCGACTCGCCCACCCCCAGCTCCGTAAAGTGGTACTCCGCCCCGTCCGCTCCCTTCACCACCAGCGGAGCCTCCGCGCTCACTCCCCCGGAAAGAGCTGGCGGAGCAGCCGCGTGCTCCTCCGTCGCCAGCCTCTCCAGGTGCGTGCTCTGGATAAAGTTCGCCGGCACCAGCAGGTCTCTGGCCTCCTGGTAGTACAGCCATGCGTTCCAGTTCTCCTTGTTCGCAGTCATCGTTCGGGCCTGCGTCCAGTACCAGAGCCCATCATGCCCGCCCGACGTCGTGGCCTTCGGATAAAGTCCCGCCATCTGCCACTGTTCCCCATCCTGACGCAGCAGAAACGACAGCCGCCACGGAGACACACCGTTCGGAACATCCACAATCACGAACCCATACCGCCCCGGCAAAAGCCCCGAAATAAAAAAATCCGCATTCGCGGCCGACTTATTCAGCGCACAAAAAAACTGTGCATCCGGAACCGATCCATCCGCCCCGCGCTTCAGAGCCGTGGCATCCAGCAGATACACCTGCTCCACCACCGGCGTGCCGCCCTTCACCTGCTCCGCCGCAGCCGCCACCACGCTCCCTATCCCGCCAAAATCCTTAGCATACTCCGCTACGGTCAAAGAGCGCAGCCCATTCGCATCGTTGGCCTCCACCTTAGCCGCCAGCCCCAACGCCGCCGCCGCCAGCCCATCCCTGTCCGCCGCCTTCATCTGAGACTGCGTCGTACAGACCTCGGCCCCGCAGGCTCCCGCCAGCAGCGCACCCGCCATCCACAACCCGATCCCCGTCCGTATCTTCATGATGCGTCATAGCCTACTACCTGGTCTCTTGCAAAACCAGCAAGTAAAGTCAATAAAGATTGTCATCCCCAGCAAAGCCTCTCGCAATATCATCGCGAGAGGCGCAGTCGAAGAACCTGCACTTACCGTTGTCTTTGCCGTTGCTTTTACTTTCCTCCACCCACCCAAACCCCGTCATTTCGACCGAAGCAGCTCACAGCTTCATCGTGAGCTGCGTAGCGGAGAAACCCGCTTCTCCACCCATACCCATCCAAAGCCCATAAGCACTTGCTTTTGCTGTTGTCGTTGTCTGTTTTTGGGGTTTGTCATTCCCGAAGGGAATCTGCGTTTGCCGTTGTTTTGTTCTTGTCGTTGTTCTTGCCGTTGAGATAGGGCCGGGCTTCAGCCCGGCCATAAAAGCCCGTCGCGAAGCGACCACCGCTCTGCCGAAGGCTGTCGCGTAGGCGAAGCCGAAGCGACTGACTCATTGCCTTTGCTTTTGCCGTTGCTTGTTCTTGCTATTGCTTTTCCTAAGCCCTACTCTCCCGCTCCCATCATCCGGTCAAACACCCGCGCAATATACCCCACCGCGTTCATCGTACTCTCGTACTGCATCCGCTTCGGCCCAATCACCCCCACGGTTCCCCGCGTCTCCCCACCCATCCGCGCCGGAGCCGCAATCAACACCAGCCCCGCCATCTCCGGAGAGTGCTCCTCCAGCCCAAACACCACCCGCACGCTCTCCTGCCTCGCATCGACATACGCGTTCAACAGCTCCACCAGCCGCTGCTTCTCTTCCACCGCCATCAGCATCTCCCGCAGCCGCTCCCGGTCCTCCTGCGAGCCAACCAGATTCGCCACCCCATCCACATACACCGTCTGCACCGGAACCTCCGGCACCGCTCCCGCCCAAAGCTCCCGCACCGAGTCCAGCAGCCGCTGATACTCCGACCGCTCCTCCTCCACCCTCAGCGCCAACTCCGCCCTCACCCGCTCCACGCTCCAGCCGCGGAAATTCTCATTCAGAAAGTTCGCTGCCGTCTCCAACTCGCTCAAACCAAGGTCTTTCTCCAGAGCCAGCACGCGGTCCCGCACCATCCCGCTCCGCGTCACCACCACTGCCAGCACCCGAGCCGGAGCCAGCCGCGAGAAGTGAACATGCTCCAGAAAATCCCCCTCCGCCGACGCGGCAATCGCCACCCCCACCCCGCTCGACAGCGCTGCCAGCACATGCGAAGTCCGCTCCAGCACCGCCTGCGTCCCCGCAACTCCAACAAAATTCAGATCAATCTCCGACCGCGACTGCGCCGAAAGCCGCCCCACTCCGCCGCCAAGCTGTTCCACGTACATCCGGAACGCCCGAGCCGTAGGCATCCGCCCCGCCGACGTATGCGGCTGCTCCAGCAGCCCCGCATCGGCCAGCCCGGCCATCTCGTTGCGTATCGTAGCCGGGCTAAACCCAAACCCCTCAATATTTTGCGAACGAGCAACCGTACCCGACCCCACCGGCTCACCCGTCGCAATATAGCTCTCGATAATGGCCGTCAGAATAGCTCTCTGCCGCGCCGTAATCCGCCCCGCATGTGCCATTCGTCCCTCCACGCATCCAGTCTACAGCCGTTAGCCCTGAATCAATGCCCTGCTTAGCTGATCTCCAGCACATCCTCGCTGTCCGCGGCAATCTCCTTGGCCTTCTCCGCTACCTTCCGAGCCACGTCATAGAAACCCTTAGCCATCAGAGAATCCGGCCCCGCCAGCGACACCGGCAGCCCCTTGTCTCCGCCCTCGCGAATCTGCGGATCGAGGTCCACTGCCCCCAGAAACGGCAACCCAAACTGAGATGCCGTCCGCTCCGTCCCGCCCGCGCCGAAGACGTCGATCACCTCACCCGAAGGCAACCGCATCTGCGACATATTCTCCACCATCCCAATCACCTCCACCTTCACCTGGTGGAACATCTCCAGAGCCTTCCGCGCATCCTGCAACGCCACGCCCGACCCCGTCGAAACCACCACAGCCCCTGTCAGCGGCACCGTCTGCACCAGCGAGATCACCACATCGCCCGTACCCGGCGGCAGGTCGATTATCAGAAAATCCAGCTCACCCCACTCCACCTGCTGCAAGAATTGCCGAATGATCTGGTGCAGCATCGGCCCCCGCATCACCAGCGGCTTGTCCCCCGGCGAGACCAGCCCCACCGAGATGAACTTCACCCCATGCGCCAGAATCGGCTCAATCCTGTTCTCCCCCACCACATTCGGCTGCCGCGAGACCCCCATCATCAAGGGCACATTCGGCCCATAGATATCCGCGTCGATCAGCCCCACGCGATACCCCAGCTTCCCCAGCGAGATCGCCAGGTTCACCGCCAGCGTGGTCTTACCCACCCCACCCTTACCGCTTCCAACCGCCACCACATGCGCCACTCCCGGCAAAGGCTGCGGCTGCGGTGCTCCTGCTCCCATATGTCCCATATCCAAATCTCCTTACTGAATCCTGTTTATCGTCATTTCGACTGAAGGCGGCGTTTTTGCCGCCATAGCGGAGAGATCCGCTTCTCTACCTAAAATCTTCCAATTGCCAGATCACCCATGCCAACCCGCGCCAAACACCGCACGCATCTCCCTCTTCCTCTGCGTCTCCCCCGCCCGCATCTCGCGCCGTCTCCCGGCATCTTCATACCGTCTCTTCTGATGCTCCGTCTCCGGCACAACCTGCGGCACCACTTGCGGCTTGCCCTCCGCGTCCACCGCCACATACGTCAGGTAAGCCGACGAGACATGCCGCAACTGGTTCATCTTCACATCCTCCACCAGCGCCTTCACCCCAACCTCCATCGAGGTCCGGAACGCGCGGTTCACGCTCGCCTTCAGGATCAGCAGCTCTCCCACCTGCACCGGCGAAACAAAGTCCAGATGGTCCATGCTCGCCGTCACCGTAATGGACCGCGCGTGCCGCGAAGCGGCCATCGCTCCCACCAGGTCGATATACTGCATCAACCGCCCGCCAAACAGATTTCCCAAGGCATTCGCGTCCGCCGGAAAGATAATCTCGCTCCGCTCCGACTGCGACTCCGCGACCGTCCGTTTCAAAACCTCTTCGCTCATTCCTATCAGTCTAAATCCCACGCTCTCCCGAAAGCACCTCGGCACCCACCCACAACCGCGCATAAAATCAACTCATGGACAGAATCGATACTTTCAACGAGATCCTCAAATCCAACCCCTCCAACGCCTTCGCCCGCTACGGTCTCGCGATGGAGTATCTCAGCCAGAACAACACCGACGCCTCGCTGGCCGAGTTCACCACCCTCATCCAGCAGAACGCCGACTACGTTCCCGCCTACCAGATGTCCGCCCAGCTCCTCTCCAAACTCAACCGCACCGAAGAGGCACTCGAACGCCTCCACCTCGGCATCGCCGCCGCCAACCGCACCAACAACCAGCACGCCTTGGCCGAAATGGAAGCTCTCCGCACCGACCTCTCCTTCTAGACAAATCGCCCAAGTCGCGGAGCATCTAACTCCCCTGCGAATCTTCGCAAAGGGAGAGCCCATGCCCGTCCTCCTCACCTGGCAGCAGATCGCCCTTCGCATCGTCCTGGCTCTCGCCGCCAGCTTTCTCATCGGCCTCGATCGCGACGAGCACGGCAAGACCTCCGGCATCCGCACCACCATGCTCGTCTGCCTCGCCGCCACGCTCGCCATGCTGCAAGCCAATCAGCTCATGGCCTCCACCGGCAAAACGCAGGACTCCTTCGTCGTCCTCGACCTCATGCGTATGCCCCTCGGCATCCTCACCGGCATCGGCTTCATCGGAGCCGGAGCCATCATCCGCAAAGACGGTCTCGTTCACGGCCTCACCACCGCCGCCACCCTCTGGTACGTCACCATCCTGGGACTCCTCTTCGGCGGCGGCCAGCTTCTCCTCGCCATCTCCGCCACCATCATCGCCCTCTTCATCCTCTGGTTTCTCAAGCACGCGGAAAAACTCCTCTCCACGCAGCGCAGCGGCACCCTTTATCTCGAACTCGCCGAAGAAGCCACCACCGAATCCGAATTACGCGACCTCTTCCACAACGCCCGCTTCGAGATCACCCAGTGGAACCCTCTCTACCAGTCCTCCACACTCCACTCCCTCACCTGCGAGCTTCGCTGGACCTGCAAAGCCTCCGACCAGCCCCAGACACCCTCCGCCATCCAGCACCTACAGCAAACCCTGCCGCTGGCCACCCTGAGCTGGAAGTCCTGAACTGGCGCATCCAGCCCAGCCCCGAACCCAATCCACCCCGCCAAACATCTATACTTTAACCATGGCGATCTCTCTCCCGACCACTCTCGGCGCTCTGCGCGCCAGCGAATTTACCCCTTCCCGTCTCGCACGCAGCGTCAAGGACGAGCTCCGCGAAAACCTCATCGTCCGCCTGCGCGCCTCCGCCAAAACCAAGGCCCCGCTCTTCCCCGGCATCGTCGGTTACGAAGACACCGTCATACCCCAGATCGTCAACGCCGTCCTCAGCAAGCACAACTTCATCCTCCTCGGCCTCCGCGGCCAGGCCAAGAGCCGCATTCTGCGCTCCCTCACCACCCTCCTCGATCCCCATACCCCGTACATCGCCGGCTCCGAAATCCGCGACAACCCCTACAGCCCCATCTCCAAATTCGGTCGCGACCAAATCGCCAAATTCGGCGACGAAACCCCCATCGCCTGGCTCACCCCCGACGACCGTTTCGTCGAAAAACTAGCCACCCCCGACGTCACCGTGGCCGACCTCGTAGGCGACATCGACCCCATCAAGGCCGCCCGCAGCAATCAGGACCTCGGCAGCGAGCTCACCATGCACTACGGTCTGCTCCCCCGCGCCAACCGCGGCATCTTCGCCATCAACGAAGTCCCCGACCTCGCCGGAAAGATTCAGGTCGCGCTCTTCAACATCATGCAGGAAGGCGACGTGCAGATTAAGGGCTACCCCG
>JAATEV010000080.1 GCA_015655585.1 Terriglobales bacterium
CTCGAGCCGATCGAGGAAGAGCTGAAGATCATGCTGCTGCCCAAGGACCCGAACGACGATAAGAACGTCATCGTCGAACTGCGCGCGGGTACCGGCGGCGACGAGGCCGCGCTCTTTGTCTCCGAGGTCTTCCGCATGTACCTGCGCTTCGCCGAGCAGCATCGCTGGAAGGTGCAGGTGCTCTCCGAGTCCGAGTCCGGCATCGGCGGCGGGCTGAAGGACGTGACGGCGATCTTCGAGGGCGACAAGGTCTACTCGCAGATGAAGTACGAGAGCGGCGTCCACCGTGTGCAGCGCGTTCCGGCTACCGAGACCCAGGGCCGCGTCCACACCTCGGCCATCACGGTGGCGGTGCTGCCCGAGGCCGAGGAGGTCGATATCAAGGTCGAGGCCAAGGACCTGCGCATCGACACCTTCTGCTCGTCGGGTCCGGGCGGACAGTCGGTCAACACGACCTACTCGGCTGTGCGGATTACGCACCTGCCCACCAACACGGTGGTCAGCTGCCAGGACGAGAAGTCGCAGATCAAGAACCGCGAGAAGGCGATGCGCGTGCTGCGGGCCCGGCTTTACGAGGTCGAGGCGGAACGTATTCACCAGGAGCAGGCGAAGGACCGCAAGCAGCAGATCGGCTCGGGCGACCGCAGCGAGAAGATCCGCACCTACAACTTCCCGCAGAACCGTCTGACGGACCACCGGATCGGGCTGACGAACCACCAGCTCGCGATGGTGATGGAGGGCCAGATTCAGCCGACGATCGACGCGCTGATCGCCCACTATACGGCGGAGAAGCTGAAGGCTGAGGCTGCGGCCTAAATCTTTCTCAAGAACAATGCAGACCGCGGCCTGAAGGAGACGCTTCAGGCCGCGGTTTGTGTTTTGGAGCGGCTGTCGGAGAGAATCCAAGGCAGCACAAAATCGAAGAGGACAGGCCATGCTCCGTGTAAGTGCGCGTCGCACATTTTTTTTTCTGCTGGCTGCTATCGTTGCGGTCCTGCCTGCGCTGGGGCAGAGTGATACTCCGGCGCCTCCGTTCAATGGATTTGCGCACTTTGCGATTCGCGTTCACGACGTGGATGTTGCCCGCGATTTCTATAAGAAGCTGGGGTTCGAGCAGGCCTTCGACCTGAAGAAAGACGGCGTGCCCTACGAGTTCTTTCTGAAGATCAACGATACGCAGTTCATTGAGCTCTACCACGTTACGGAGAAAGAGCCGCGAGCGGGCTTTCTGCATATCTGTCTGGAGGGCGTGGATCTGAACGCGATTCACGATGACTACGCGAGCCGTGGACTTACGCCGAAGCCGGTGGGGAAGTCGGTTACGGACAATATCCTGTTTACGATGAATGGGCCGCAGCAGCCGTTTGGGCCGCAGTTGATCGAGTACACACAGTACATGCCGGGTTCGCTGCATACGAACGATGTGGGGAAACATCTGGGGCAGGATCGCGTGGCTGATAAGCTGGTGGCCGTCTCGCTGGCGATGCAGAATCCGGATGCTGCGCGTGATTTCTATATCAACCAGCTCAACTTCAAGCCGGTGGCGGGAGAGCCGATGCATCTGCACCTGCCGGGAAACTCCGGTCAGGAGGTAGAGATCGTCTCCGCCAGTCTTGGCTCGCGGGCACGGGTTACTTTGCAGACGGACAATCTGGGCAAAGCGGCTCGGCGTTTGCGCGGCAAGGGCATTCAGGTGACGAAAGACGAGGGCAGGTTGAGCATCACCGATCCGGACGGCAATATCCTGCTGATTGAGGAACGCTGATCTTCCATGACGATCCGCCAGGCGCTCGATGCCGCCACGAAACTACTTGCGACAGAGGAGCAGCTTCTTCCGGCTGCGAACCGCGATGCCGAGTTGCTGTTGATGCATACTCTGGATGTTCCACGGTCTACGATCTTTGCCTATCCTGAACGCGAGCTGAGTGAGGCGGAGGAGCGGAGCTACTGGCAGCATGTTTATCGCCGCGGTGATAATGAGCCGATCCAATACATTACAGGCCAGCAGGAGTTCTATGGCCTCAACTTCCACGTTGCGCCTGCGGTGCTGATTCCGCGGCCTGAGACGGAGCATCTGGTTGAGGCTGTGTTGCAGCGGGTTCCGCAGGATGAACCACTGGAGATTCTGGATGTGGGGACGGGCTCGGGCATATTGGCCGTGACGCTTGCGCTGAAGCTTCCCTTCGCCAAGGTGACGGCGGTCGATATCTCTCTCGATGCGATTGCTGTGGCTCGACGCAACGCCGCGACGCACCATGTGGATTGCCGTGTCCACTTTATCGATTCCGACCTGCTCGCGGCGGTCGCCGATAGCCGCTTCGATGTCATCGTCAGCAATCCGCCGTATATTCCCGAGGAGGATCGCGACAGCCTGCATCCGCAGGTCCGGGAGTACGAACCTGCTACCGCGCTCTTTGCTGGACCGGACGGGCTGGAGATCTATCGCAGACTGATTCCGCAGGCGTTCTCCGTGCTGAAACCAAACGGGTTATTGGCCCTAGAGATCGGCTACGGGCAACGGACTGCGCTGGCTGGCCTGCTCACAGGATGGCAGGATGTTGCGTTTATCGACGATCTCCAGCAGGTTCCAAGGATTGTGCTTGCCCGCAGGCCTGCCCCGGAGAATCCTTAGAACGAACCGGCGGCGGCTTCGTTTTGAGACCTTGAACCGTTTCGTGCGTATAACTGTTCAGTGGAGAGCGACCCCATGCACGACAAACAACTACAGGACCACCTCTACTCTCTTGAAGAACGGCTGCTTCATCCTGACCGGGAGGCGGACCGCCAGAACCTGATTCCGCTGCTGATGGACGATTACAGGGAGTTCTGTACTTCCGGCCGCATCTTCAACCGGCAGCAGACGATTGAAGACCTGCTTGCGAGCTCGCCACGGACGGCGACGATTCACTACTTCAACGTGGAGCTGCTGGCCGAAGGAGTCGCGCTGGCTACTTACCGGATCTCGCGCGGCATGAGCTTCACGAACCACAGCTCGCTGTGGCTCTTCCGCGACAACCGCTGGCAGCTTCACTTTCACCAGGGGACGGTCGGCAGCTAACTGCGGCAAAAAGTTGGGCTCGATGGAAGCGGGCTCTGCTACTCTCGCTTCATGCGATCCCATTTCCTGAAAATTTTTCTGGCATCCAGCCTTACTGTCTCCGCTGCTCCGGGCGTCTTCGCGCAGGGCGCGCCGGTCAATGCTCGACTCGCTACCCAGAACGCTCTCTTTGAAGAGATCTACCAGACGGAGCTGAAGGAAGCCCCGGAGCGCGCGACCGCCTTTGGAGACTATCGCTATAACAATCAGCTCTCCGACCGCTCGCTCGCGGCGATTGCACGCCACCACAGCGAGGACGAAGCATACCTGAAGCGGCTCACCGCTATCTCGACGAGCGGCTTTCCGGAACAGGACCAGCTCTCGCACGATCTGCTGGTGCGCGTGATCAAACAGCGGCTCACCGACTACGACTTCAAGGAGTACGAGATGCCGGTGGACCAGATGAACGGGCCGCAGGGCAGCCTTGCCGATCTTCCGCTCTCCATGCCGTTCGACTCCGTGAAGCACTACGAGGACTACATTGCGCGGCTGCACCAGATTCCGCGCGTCCTGAGCCAGACGGAGGAGGCGATGCGCGCCGGGATGAAGGACAATCTGATGCCTGTGCGCTTCCTGCTCGAAAAAATTCCCGTGCAGTGCAACGGCATTATCGCGGCCAGCCCGTTCCTGATCCCGACGAAGAAGTTTCCCGCCAGCATCTCCGCCGCGGACCAGAAGCGACTGACGGCGGAGATCACGGACGCGATCAATAAGGACGTCTTCCCGGCGTATCGCGGCTTCGCCACTTTCATCGCGAAGGAATACGCTCCGCATGGTCGCACCACGCTCGCTTCCACGTCGCTGGCCGGCGGGATGAAGCGCTACCAGAACTACATCCACGGCCGCACGACCACCGACCTGACTCCCGACCAGATTCATACACTCGGACTGAAGGAAGTGGATCGGATTACGGCGGAGATGACCACGCTGGCACACAAGGCCGGGTTTGCCAATCTGGAAGCGTTCCGCAAGTCGATCAACAGCAATCCCAAGTGGAGGCCGACCTCCTCCGAGCAGATTCTCGATGACTACCGCCACTACATCGCGCAGATGCGGCCCAAGCTGCCGGAGCTCTTCACGGTGGTTCCGAGTGCGCCGGTGACGGTCGAGGCGATTCCCGCCTTTCAAGCCGCATCGGCCACACACTATTCCAGCGGCACGCCGGACGGCAAGCGACCGGGCCGCGTGGTTGTGGCCACCAGCGACTTTGCGCATCGCAGCCTGCTTGAAGATGAGTCGATTGCGTACCACGAAGGCATCCCCGGCCATCACATGCAGATCTCCATTCAGCAGCAGCTTACGGGGCTGCCGAAGTACCGTCTGCACACCACCTTCAGCGCCTACACCGAGGGCTGGGCTCTCTATGCGGAGCAGCTTGGCAAAGAGGTTGGCTTCTATCAGGACCCGATCAGCGACTATGGCCGCCTGAACTCGGAGCTCTTCCGCGCCGTGCGGCTCGTAGTCGATACCGGCATCCACGCCAAGGGATGGTCGCGCGACCAGGTGGTCGAGTACATGCGCAAGAACGACATGAACGAGCCGCTGATTCAGTCCGAAACCGACCGCTACATTGCGTGGCCGGGACAGGCCTGCGCCTACAAGCTCGGCGAACTGAAGATCATGGAACTGCGCGAGAAGGCGAAGAAAGAGCTGGGCAGCAGGTTCAACCTCCGCACCTTCCACGATGAGGTCCTGAGTGGAGGCTCGTTGCCGCTCGACATGTTCGAGCAGCGCATGAACCTGTGGATCGCAGCGCAAAAAGCGAAGGCCAGCTAAAACAACAAAGCCGAACCGGGGAGCTCCGGTTCGGCTCTGCTTCGTTCCCTTCCCTGCTTACGAGTCGCGGCGCTCGCGCTCGTCGTACCGTGGCCAATCCTGGTCGAGATCGTTGCTGCGGTCCTTCTTCTCTTCCCACCGCCGCCGCTCTTCCTGCTCTTTGCGTTCTTCACGTCCGTCGCTCATCTACTTTTCCTCGTGGTACTCCTGTTCGGTGTTGATTCTCCACAGCGCTGCCTTGTCCACGTGGCCGGAGACGAGCCCATCGACGACGGTCATCGCGGTGAGCATACTGTGATCCTGATTGTTGTACTTGTGCATCCCGTTTCTGCCGACGAGAAACAGGTTCTCGAAGCTGTCGGTGAACTCGCGCAGCTCCTCGAAGCGATCGTAGGTGCCGAAGTAAGCAGGATAGGTCTTGGGAACTCGTACCACATGCCCATCCAGAACATCGTCCGCATTCAGAATCCCGATCTTCGCGACCTCGGCGATGGCGAACTTCTTCAACTCCTCATCCTGCATCTTCCACAGGTCGTCGGTCTCGTAACAGAAGTATTCGAGCCCGATCCAGACCTTCGACGGGTCGGAGACCAGATAGGGGCTCCAGTTGTTGAAGATTTGTAACCGTCCGAGGAGCACATCCGGCTCCTGCACGTAGATCCACGTATCTTTGAGGAGGCCGCCGTCCGGCTCTTTCACTTTAAGCCTCTCGGCCAGCAGCCCGACGGTGATGAAGTCGCGGTACTGGAGTCCTTCGCTCACCTCGCGCACGTTCTGCGGTACGGGTGCGTCAAGCGCCTGCACCAACTCACGCATGGGCATGGTCGAAAAGAAATAGTCGCCGGCAAACTGCTTTCGCTCACCCTGCGAGTTCACCGCATCGACCGAAACGACACGCGAGCCCTCGCAGTGGATCGCCGCGACCTTCCAACCCATGTGAATCTCGCCGCCCTGTTCGCGGATCAGGTCGGCAACGTGCTCCCATAGCTGCCCTGGGCCGAACTTGGGATACATGAACCGCTCGATCAGGCTGGTATCGGTTCCCTTCTGCGCCAGATCGCCGCTGGGTTTGCCTGCAAAGGTCTTCTTGACAAAGTGCTTGATCGCCGTCGTCAGGCTGAGGCCCTTGATGCGCTGTGCTCCCCATTCGGCGGAGATATCTTCGCAGGGTGTTCCCCAGACCTTCTCGGTGTAGCTTTTGAAGAAGGTGAGATAGAGTTGCCTGCCGAAGCGATTGATCAGAAAATCTTCGAGACTCTTCTCCGGCGTGATCTGCCGGACCCGCGACAGAAGATAGCTGGTGCCGACCCGCAACGTGCGCACGGGACCGAGGTTATTCAACGTTGTGGCGGTCAGGGTGATGGGATAGTCGAAGAACTTCCGCAGGTAGTAGATTCGGCTCTTGCGCGGCCGGATCAGCATGACGAGATCGGGGTCCTGCGTCGTCACCTTGTCGGGATGGGGAGTTACCAGAATTTCAACCGGCTCTTCGTGCTCTGCATCATCATCTTCAGCAGACGGCTCATCGAGATCGACGTGCGGACCGGCTCCGCGCAGCACGGGCTCTTCTGGCAGACGCGCCGGTACGGCGACGGTGCGGGTCTTTCCCTGATAACTGATCTCCGGCTGCGAGTGCTCTTCCACCTCGGGCGGCATCAGGTCGATCCACCACTGCATCACGCGGTCGCTCTTCGAGAAGAAGCGGTGGCCGCCGATATCCATGCGGTAGCCCTTGTATTTGATCGTGCGCGAGATGCCGCCGATCTCGTCGCTCGCCTCAAGCAGGATGGGCTGGATACCGGTCCGCCGCAATAGCTCCAACCCTGCCGTCAGCCCCGCTGGACCAGCTCCGATGATGATTGCCCGTCTACTCATAGCCGAAACCTTGAGTATACGAGGCAGAGACGACAAATGGGCAATCGCGGCCCCTGTTGAGGAGCCGCGCTTGCCCATTCCTGTTTCGTTGGTTGCGGGAGGCGCGAAGCGTCACACGGCCTCGCGACCCGTGACCTCGAACTCAAGGCCATCCTTCCCGGCCTTCGCCAGCACGTGATCGCCGTGCAGCACGCTTCCATCGAGGATCTTGACCGCCAGCTTGTCCTGCACCAGCCGCTGGATCGCCCGCTTCAACGGACGCGCTCCATAGGCCCTGTCGTAGCCCGCCTTGAAGATCGCCTTGCGAGCCTCGTCGGTCAGCTCCAGCTTGATCTTCCGATCGGCCAGAAGATTTTGCAGGTCTTTCAGCCGCAGATCGACGATGTGGGTCAACTGCTCATCGCCCAGCGGATGGAAGATGACGATATCGTCCACGCGGTTGAGGAACTCCGGCTTGAAGTTCTTCCGCAGCTCGTCCATCACGCGGCCCTTCGCCTCTTCGAATCCTTCCGTGCCTTGCGCCCAGGCCGTCGACAACTGCGAGGCCCCAACGTTCGAGGTCATGATGAGGACCGTGTTCTTGAAGTCCACCGTCCTGCCCTTCGAGTCGGTCAGGCGGCCATCGTCGAGCACCTGCAACAACACGTTGAAGACGTCCGGGTGCGCCTTTTCGATCTCGTCGAAGAGGATCACCGCGTAGGGGCGACGGCGAACGGCCTCGGTCAACTGGCCGCCCTCGTCGTAGCCGACGTAGCCGGGGGGCGCCCCGATGAGCCGCGAGACGGCGTGCTTCTCCATGTACTCGCTCATGTCGAGCCGCACCATGTTGTCCTCGCTGTCGAACATCGACTCGGCCAGCGCGCGCGCCAGCTCGGTCTTGCCGACGCCGGTGGGGCCGAGAAAAATGAACGAGCCGATCGGCCTCTTCGGATCCTTCCGCCCGGCGCGGGCGCGGATGACCGCGTCGGCCACGGCCTGCACCGCCTCCTCCTGGCCGATGACCCGCTCATGCAGAATGGAATCGAGCTTGAGCAGCTTTTGCTGCTCGCC
>JAATEV010000030.1 GCA_015655585.1 Terriglobales bacterium
CTTTGCCTTTGCCTTTGCCTTTGCCTTTGCCTTTGCCTTTGCCTTTGCCTTTGCCTTTGCCTTTGGGATTAGAGCCGGGCTCTAGCCCGGCGTCAAAAACCCGTCGCGAAGCGACTACCGCTCTGCCGAAGGCCGGAGCAAAGCCCGAAGGGCGAAGCGACTGATTTATTGCCGTTGCTGTTGCCGTCAAACCAGCCCATTAAAAATAAAAACGGGTGGAGACCAAAGGTCTCCACCCGCAATCCTGCAAAGTCCTTTAGAACCGTAGATGTAGCTCGAACTCCGTAGTCCTCGGCGCCCCCAGCGCATACGTGCCCGACCCGCGCTGCGTCCTCACCTGGCTCTGGTTCGCAAACGTATCCGGCCCATTCAGGCGGCTCGTCAAACTCGCTCCCGTAGGCCCGCCCGCCGTATTGACGTCGGCAAGAATACCGCTCAACTGCCCAAAATTCGACATATTGAACACATTGAACATACTCACACCCGGCTCCAGCACCAGCCCTTCCCGCACCCGGCTCAGGCGGATCGGATACTTCACCGCCAGGTCCATCGTGCGCAGGGCCGCGTTCGCAATCGAACGGTTCGTCGGCAGCGTCGCGATCTTCTGCACCACAGCGTTCGCCCGCACCAACTGCGCCTGCGTAAAGAGTCCCGCATTCACCAGCGCCTGCCCCGCAGGCGTAATCTTACCCGCGTTCGTGTCGTTGAACTGCTGGATCACCTTCCCCATGTTCTTCGGCGTCACGCGATGCATGTAGTCTCCCGGCTCGGTTCCCGGCAGCAGATCGCCCGTCTGGCCATCTCCATCGATATCCGAGCGGAAGATCTCACCTGGCGCACCCGAGCCCCCATCCAGCGAGAGATCGGTCGGCGGCGCCGAGAAGAAGTGGCCCATCACGCTGACCTCCGGCCCATACTTCAGCAGCATGGAGCCGCCAAAACTCAACTGGTTCGTATGGTCCAGCGTCGAGCGTCCCATCTGCCGGTTCGGATCGTCCTGGTCCCATACAAACGAGCTGAAGAACTGGTCGCTCCCGCCAGTGCTTCCATTCGTCTTCGACGCCGAAACAATCCGCGACAGCGAATAAGAAGCCTGAAAGTTCGAGCTCATCACGCCCGGAAGCGGATGGCTCTTCTGGTGACGAACAACAATCTGCAACGCGTCGTAACCCGAGCGCCCCTCCGGCACCAGAAAATAGCCATAGCCTACCTTCGGATTCAATCCCGGAAATGCTGGCCCGGTCTCAGGCGTCATCCCATAGAAGGCTTCGGAATATCCCCCCAGGTATTGCCCTGACGAATCAAGTCCAAAGGAGCCAAAGAGAGAGATGTCTGCCGCAAACGGAGAACTGCCTGCGGGAGCACATCCTCCCGGAGCCAGTGCCGCGTCAATCGAAGACGCATTGCAGTAGGCAAGCGTCGAGGCAATCGCGTTCTTTGCCGCCTCCACGTTCAACGTGCGCGCCGCGCCGACCCTGTTCTCGTCAATCATGATCGGAACCTTGATCGTCGAATTATGCACATAGTCCACACTCAGCACCGTACCCTTGGCAATCTCATGCTGTACCCCCCCGTTGATCTGGATGGAGTACGGAGACCGATATGGAGCTGCATACACTGCACCGCTTGGCCCCGTAGAAAGATAGTTGTTGACGATAAAGCCCGGATTCGAAGTGTCGCTGTTTGCCTTTGTGGCCGCCTGGTACTGAGCCATAGCTTGCTGCATGGCCGGTGCCGACTGGGCCAGCGGCTCGGAGCAGATAGTGTCAAGCGAAAGACCTCCAACGCTGTCTATCTCCCCTCCTCCAGGCAGCGCGATCGGATTGGTGCCGGCAGCCCCGCAGGTCAGTGTATAGTTCCAGAACGGCCCCGATTGATTAATCAACAGTCCGCGAGAATTAATCGTGTTGTTCCATATATTGCTCTCATAGAAGATGCCGATGCCGCCCCGAATCGAGGTCTTATGATCTCCGGGACTGAAAACAAAACCCAACTGTGGAGCCACATTCCCATACGGCTGATGCACCCGGTCTCCAAACCCCGGATGCCCCGGCGCAAACTGGTCCATCAGGTTCGCGCTCCCCGTGCATGGAGCAATCGACGGATCGACCGCCGAGCACGGAACCGGGGGCAGGTCCTGGTTCGCGCGGTCCGTATCGATCGAATAGCGCAGACCAGCCTGAATCGTCAGATAAGGACGCACCTTCCAGCTATCGGCAATATAAAGTCCTGTGCGCCAGTCCTCCAGACCGCCACCGGGAAGACCGAATCCCGGCCTCTCCGTAACTGCCGTATTGCCGTTCCCCAGAATGAAGTAATACGCCGAATATCCGTGGATCGGATCGCCGGGGCAAGGCGACTGCGAGGGATCGTTGTTGCAGTTGGCCAGCATGGTAGCCGAAGTAAAGTCCGTATAGAGCGAGTTGTTATAAAACCCGACAGAGCCTCCGCCCAGCAGGCGATTCAGGCTCGCGCCAAACTTTACCGTATGGGCTCCCCGCGTCCACGTCCCGTCATACCGCAACTGCTTGTCCGACTGAAACGAGTTCTGCGGAGCAAGATAGTTTGGCCCCGCAAAGAACCCATCCACACCGTCATACAGCGTCACACCCGGCAGACCCACGCTCGGATTCTCCGTGTTGTAGATCGTGCTCACTCCGGCGGTCGCATCCGTCATGCTGTTATGGAACTTCTCATAACCGCCCCGGATCGAGTGGGTGAACCGCCCCGTCGTAAAGTCCGCACCGCCTACAATCCCCGGGACATTGTTCTGGCTCTTGTAAAGCTGGTATAGGAACCCGAAGTTCGAAACGTCCGCGTTGTTCTCATAGAACCCGCGAACAAAGTAATGACCGCCCCACGGCCCGTTGTAGTCCAGCCGGATCGTAGAAAAAGTATCGCGGAACAGAGCCGGAATCATAGGATACTGCGCCTGAATAGCAGCAAACGTAGGCGAGGTATTCGCCGCGGTCTGCGAGTCCTGCTTAATCCGCTCCGCGTCGCCAAAGATGAACAGCTTGTCCTTGAAGATCGGCCCGCCCGCGCCGCCGCCGAACTGGTTGCGCTGGAACGGTGCGTCGAACCCATTCACCACATGCGCAAACCCGACGTTATGGTCCTGAAAGTTATAAAAAAGATCCCCATGGAACGCATTCGTGCCCGACTGCGTCGAAACCAGCACTTGTCCCGTCGAGGTGATCTCGCCCGAAACGTCCTGTGTCGAGCGATTCAACTGAAACTCATCGATCGCGCCCGTGGGAACATTCACAAGCGTCGTTCCCACGTTCTCGTCCGTAATGTCCTGCCCATCCAGCAGAATGCGTGTCGTGCGTCCCGACTGCCCGCCGACCGAGATCGAAGAGTATCCCGCCTTTGTCGGGTCAAATGACTCACCGCTCTGTAGAATCACTCCCGGCTGCACCTGCGCCAAGTCCAGAAAGTTCCTGCCGTTCACCGGCAAACTCGCAATCTGCTCCCGCGTCATCACGTCCGAGACGCCCGGCTGGTCCGTATTCACCTGGACCGTGCCCGCGTTCACCTCTACCGTCTGCGAGGTCTCGCCCAGCGAAAGTTTGAAGTTGCCATTCGTAGCCGTTCCCGTGTGGATCACCGTCGTCACCGACAGCTTCTCGAAGCCCTGCCGCGATACCGTAACGCTATAACTGCCCGGATTCAGCGGCCCCACGCTGTAAAATCCGGCCGAATCCGTCGTAACCGTCCTCTCCAGACCCGTATCTTTACTCTTGATAAAAACCGCGGCCCCGGGAACCACCGCCCCGCTGGGATCGGTAATCGCTCCCTGAATCGATCCGCCATTCACCGAGATGGCCTGTCCCAGGCCAGCCACCGTCACAGCAGACATCAATACAAAAAGCATTAGAAATCTCTTCATTTATCTTTCTTTCCTCTGATCGCTCAAATGCAATTCATAGACCATAGTGCGGAAGCGGCATCCTCGCATGATGCAAAGCGCTTACGAGTCGCCGCGCAACCCGGAATACTTCATTCCGCTTCCAACTCTTATAGCCAGAACAAATTAGGCCCCATTCAGCTTCGTTTGCTAAACACCAACCCAGCAACACGAAATCTTCAGCCCTTAAACACTAACACTGCAAAATTTTGCTCATAAAACAGAGAAACCCCAACCACCCGGAACACTCTTCAAACCCAGCAAAAGCAGGCACTTTTATATCGATGGAAAATATGGAAGCATCTTTAGATTTTCATAATCTACGATATCTGAATCACATTTCTATGAAAAATAGAATCTTTAGTGACTCTTCCCTGATTCCCCCGCAGGTAAATCTCCCCTTCCCTGCACTCCCGAAGGTTCCCCTTTCGATATTCCCCTGTCCCCCGCCGTCTATATAATAGATAGAGACATCCATGGCAGACGATCAGAACCCTGAACTCCCCCTCACTCCTGAAAACAAACCCGACGGAAGTGCCCCCGGCAACGTCCAGGGACGCGGCGCCGCATTCATGCTCTCCATCAACATTGAAGAGGAAATGCGCCGGTCGTACCTCGACTACTCCATGTCCGTCATCATCGGCCGCGCCCTGCCCGACGTCCGCGACGGCCTCAAGCCCGTCCATCGCCGCATCCTCTACGGTATGCAGGAGATGGGGCTTCAGTTCAACAAGAAGTACACCAAGTCCGCCAAGGTCACCGGCCACGTCATGGGTAACTACCATCCCCACGGCGACTCCGCCATCTATGACACCATGGTGCGCCTCGCCCAGCCCTTCAGCCTCCGTTATCCGCTGATCGACGGCCAGGGAAACTTCGGCTCCATCGACGGCGACCCACCCGCCGCCATGCGTTACACCGAGTCTCGCCTCACCCGCATCGCCGGTGAGATGCTCGCCGACATCGACTCCGACACCGTAGACTTCACCCCCAACTACGACGAGTCCACCCTCGAGCCCACCGTCCTCCCGGCTCGCATCCCCAACCTCATCGTGAACGGTAGCGGCGGCATCGCCGTAGGTATGGCGACCAACATCCCGCCCCACAACCTCACCGAGGTCGTGAACGCCTGCATCGCTCTCATCTCGAAATCGCCTCAGGACCACCGCTCCGACCTCGATCTGGTTCTCGAGCACGTCCTCGGCCCCGACTTCCCCACCGGCGGCTTCCTCTTCGGCAAGACCAACATCCCCCAGGCCTACAAGACCGGCCGTGGCCGCTTCATGATGCGCGCCAAGTGCAGCATCGAAAAGATCTCCGGCGGCCGCGAAGCCATCATCGTCACCGAGATCCCCTATCAGGTCAATAAGACCAGGCTCATCGAGCGCATCGCCGAACTGGTCAACGAAGGCATCATCACCGACATCGCCCGCGACGAGTTCCGCGACGAGTCCGACCGTGACGGGATGCGTATCGTCATCGGCCTCAAGCGCGGAGCCGAGTCCCAGATCGTCCTGAACCAGCTCCACAAGCACACCCAGATGCAGGAGTCGTTCTCCATGATCTTCCTGGCCGTCCACAACGGCCAGCCCAAGGAGCTCCCGCTCGACGCCGCCATTCGCGCCTTCCTCGATCACCGCATCGAGGTCGTCCGCCGCCGCACCGCCTTCCTCCTCGGTAAGGCTCGCGACCGCGAACACATCTTACTCGGCTACCAGATCGCGCTCGATCACCTCGACAACGTCATCCGCATCATCCGCCAGTCCTCCAGCCGAGCCGACGCCCGCGAGAACCTCTTTGCCTACTTCTCGAACAAGCGCATCAACCTCCGCGGCACCGAGCTGGCCGGCGTCTCCCTCGACCCCGTAAAGTACAACATCGACATGACGTTCTCGACCACCGGCACGCTGATCCTCAGCTACCGCCAGGTCGACGCCATCCTCGAACTGCAACTCTACCGCCTCACCCAGCTCTCCATCGACGAGCTCCTCAAGGAGCTGGCCGAAGTCCGCGACAACATCGCCGAATTCGAGTCCATCCTCGCCTCGCCCGACAAGCTCCGCAAGGTCATCGTCAAAGAGCTCACCGACATCCGCGACCGCTACGGCGACGTCCGCCGCACCCAGATCATTGACGAGACCGCCGAGCTTCAGCTCGAAGACCTCATCGCCGACGAGCAAGTCGCCGTCACCGTCTCCAACACCGGCTACCTCAAGCGCACCCCCATCTCCGTCTACCGCCAGCAGCGGCGCGGAGGCACAGGCCGCCTCGGTATGAAGACTCGCGAAGAGGACTTCGTCGCCCAGCTCATCATCGACTCCACCCACGCCTATCTCCTCTGCTTCACCAATACCGGCCGCGTCTACTGGCTCAAGGTCTACGAGGTTCCCGACGTCGGCGCCGCAGGCAAAGGCAAGGCCATGGCCTCACTCGTCGCCCTCCAGCCCGGCGAAAAAGTCGTCACCATTCTCCCCGTCAAAGACCTCGAAGAAGACAACAAGTACATCCTCTTTGCCACCCGCAACGGCACTGTCAAGAAGACCGCCCTCAAGGACTTCTGCAACGTCATGGCCCGCGGCATCATCGCCA
>JAATEV010000071.1 GCA_015655585.1 Terriglobales bacterium
GCCAGAGCTCGGTGAGGGCGCGGAGGACAGCGGTCTCGGTGACCTCTTTGCCTAGCTGGGTGGCGAGGTCGTAGGCGGTCATGGTGATGCGCTCGGCGAGGAGGGTGTAGGTATTGAGGGCGAGCGGGGAGACCTTGGTGACGCCGCTGGTGACGGGGGGGAGCTTCCAGCCCTTGTCGCCGCGGAGGGTGAAGATGTAGGGCAGGGCGAGGGGGGAGACGATAAAGTCGGGGGTCTCGGTGGTGGAGGTGCCGAGGAGGTTGAGGGGGATGGCTCCGTTGTCGGCGATGAGGCGGGCGAGGAGGCTGCGCGGCTGATCGAGCTCGGCGAGGGTGGGAGCGGGATTGGCGGCTCCGAGGATGACCTCTACGAAGGTGGGCGCGGGCGCGGGGAGCTGCTGCGGGCGCGGGGTGTAGAGCACCAGGCCGGAGGTGTTGAGCCAGTCGCGGAGCATGTTGATGGTGAGGATGGGCTCGGCGTTGTGATGCCAGAGGGGGAGACGGGCGGCAGCAAGCTGCTGGGCCGTGAGGGCGCTGGGGTTCGGCTGGGTGCTCAAAGAGGTGTTGCCTTCCTGCTGGGCGCTGCGATGCGTTTTGAAGATGCGCGCTCAAGCAATCCTTCGCCTGGGCGAGAGGAGGTGAATCAGATGTGATTTTGCTCAGTGTGACTGTGCGTTCTGCGTCTTGTTAAGAATACCGCAAATAGTGGGTTTCGAGGCCGAAATAGGCGGGAATGGCAAGGAAAAGAAGGACTTGACGGCAGGGATTTTGATGGGGGATTCGCGGCGCTCTTGCGATAAGATGGGCGGCACGTGAACATTACCCAGAACGAGGAGTGACGAGGATGCGGAGATATTTGTGTGCGTGGGCTGTAGCAGCGGTTTTGGCAGCCGGAGCGGCCGGGGCGCAGGTGCAGAATGAAGTCCCTGCGGTGGTACCGAATGCGAAGCCGGTGCCGGTGGAGAAGATCACGGTACATGGAACGGCACTCGAAGGAAATCTGGAAGGCGATGTGGTCGACCGCGAGGTGCTGGTATACCTGCCGCCGAGCTATGCGACGGAGAAGAAGCGGCGGTATCCGGTGGTGTATGCGCTGCATGGCTACTCGGTGGGAGCGGACCAGTGGTCGAAGGAGATCCATGTGCCGCAGACGATCGAAGGCGCGTTTGCGCTGGGCTCGAAGGAGATGATCGTGGTGGTGCCGGACTCGAAGACGGTGCACAACGGGTCGATGTACTCGAACTCGGTGACGACGGGGAACTTCGAGGACTACATTGCGCATGACGTGGTGAACTATATCGACGCGCACTACAGGACGATTCCGGAGAGGACGAGCCGCGGGCTGGTGGGGCATTCGATGGGTGGGTATGGAGCGACGCGGATTGGGATGAAGCATCCGGAGGTGTTCGGGAGCCTGTACATTATGAGCCCGTGCTGCCTGTCGGGCCGGACGCCGACGACGATGAGCGAGGAGAATGCGAAGGCGCTGGCGGCGCTGACTTCTCCGGCGGAGTCGCGGACGCTGCCCGCGCTGCGGATACAGATTGCAGAGGCGGCGGCGTGGTCTCCTAACCCGAAGAACCCTCCGCTGTATTTTGATTTTCCGATCAAGGACGGGGTCGTACAGCCGGAGATAGTAGCCAAGTGGGCGGCGAACGCTCCGCTGGCGTTTATTGACCAGTACATCGCGAACCTGAAGCAGTACAAGGCGATCTCGATGGATGTCGGCGATCAGGATGGCCTGAAGGTGGATGCGGGCAAGATGCACGATGTCTTCGACACGTATGGACTAGTGAACAGCTTCGAGATCTTCCACGGCACGCACACGAGCGTGATGGGAGATCGGTTCCAGAATCATGTGCTACCGTTCTTCAGTAAGACGCTTTGCTTTACGAAGGAGTGCAAGTAAGCGAAGGCCAACACTCACCTGCAACGCATGGGAGTAGAAATTGCAGATATTCTTCTCGGAGAAATCAATGCTGGGTGGCCGAACGTTCCGAAGGTCTCTCTTCGTAGGCGTGCTGATCTGCGCCTGCGGTGCAACTTCGGGACGAGGACAAGCACCTGCTCGCTCCGAATATCGAGATCCTCGCGCGTCGATGTCATCCGACCTTACCCTCGATTCGATCCTTACGCGCCTGCAGAGCAGCCTCCTCAACTACCGTCGAGCCGTACCTGACCTATTTTGTAACGAGCGTCTGCGTTCGTTTAAGGAAAACGTTCCCACAGTGCAATCGACCTCGGACGGAGTAGTCCGTTCGGATGAGACTGTGACTGAATCCAGGTTTCGCCTACGAAAAGAAATTCGATCTGACGGTGATATTGACTTCACGGAGTATCGAGAGATCAGGGAAATCGATGGACAGCCCACCAATCAGGATCTGGGAAAAGTATGGAGACCGGTTCTACTTTATGGCGTTTTCAGTGATGGACTTGATATCGTCACTCACGCAGGGCATGGATGTTTCGAGTTCAAACTCCATCCTATTCGTAAAGATCATCCCTCCGAAAGAATCGTCATAGACTTCAAAACATGGCCGGAGAAAGACCGCGCACATAACTGCCCTCAACTTGAACAAAGCTATGGCCGAGTGTATGTCGATCCGGTATCAATGCATATTCTCCGCATGGAGAAGAACACGCCGAATCATGAACTACTTCCCGGCGTGCGGGGTCTCTGGACCTGGTCCGCGGACTACGCTCCAACGACACTTGCTAGTAAGGTCTTCTGGATGCCGACGGCTATTTATTCCAAATCGACGGCAAATAATCGCATCCAAGTCTGGACTTTCGATGCCACGTACTCCGACTATCGCCTCTTCCACGCAGATGCACGCATCGTTCCTCTTTCAGGCGAAGGTACTCATTAAGACCAACCCTAGATGAGTCCTTTGTGCGGATTACTTGAACGCTTCCAGGCGGTCGAGCTTGCGGTTGAGTGCGGTGAGGGATGCTTTGAGGCTAGGCGTGTCGAGGTGCTCGACGGCAAAGCGACCGGTGGAGACGTCTCTGCCCGCACCGATGATCAGGGAGGAGATCTCGGGGCGGAGCTGGTGGCCAGCGGGACGGATGGAGTCTTCGATGTGCTTCCAGTAGGCGGTCTGCGCATCGTAACGGCTGACGGCGGCATCCCAGTCGGGCTTGATCTGCATGATCTCGGCGCGCTGCGCGGCGAGGTCCGCGGTGACGCCGCCGATCTCGCGGGCCACCGTTTCCAGACGCTGCGTCATGCCGGTGATGCAGGCGCTGGAGCCGCGATGGCAGCTCTCGACGCCTTTGACGGCGCCAGTCTGCACGTCGATCAGACGCATCTTCGCGGTGCTGGCATCGACGGCGTCGATGACGATGAGAAGATCGAGGCGGCCCATGAGGCCACGGATGGCTCCGGTGGTGGGGTCGAAGTTGCGGCCGGAGCTCATGCGTACCTCGTGCATAAGCTCGGCGGTTGCCATGCGGTCCTGATAGCTGACGTTGCGCAGATTGGAGACCGCTCCGGCGAGATCGGCTTCGAGCAGGACGAGATACTTCACCGTGCCGCGGGTGTCGGCGTTATCCTCGGGGCCGAGCCAGATGCCTTGATCGCGGGTGATGGCGCCGACCGTGAGCGGACGCGCCACGACGATGGGCGCGTTTTGCGCGGTAGCAGAAGCAGCCACGACCGAGAGGACAACGAGAGCGAGCGCACGCGGAAGACGAATCACTTGCCTGCCTCGCGAAGCTCGTCTCCCTTGGCTGGAGTGCCTCCGGGGCACTTGCCTTCGGCGGTGGTGTCGTCGACAGAGGCGATGGTGAGGCGGCAGACGACCTTGTGCTTGAGGATGGGCTTGTTGGTGTCGGGATCGACCATGCCGGTGTCCACGCTGTGTACGATGTCGTACTGCTGGCCGATCTTGATGCCTGCGTTGGCTCCCTTGTTGATCATGGCATTGCCTTCGTCGATGCCTACGAACTTCGGCAGAACAGGCCCAGTGGCAGCGGCAACGGTGGAGGTGATGCCCGCGCTCTTCGTGATCTTATCGGCAATCTCGGTGGCGACGTCTTCGATCTCGGAATCTACGAGCTTGGTGAGCGCGGCATCCGTAGAGACGGTGCTGGCCTTGCTGCCGACGTTGGTGACGAGCAGCGACGCGGAGCTTTTACCGAGCGTTGCAGTCTTTTCGGCGCGGGCGGTGGGAGCGGCAACGATGTTGCCGGTCTCGGTGGAGACGACGCGGAGGCTGATCTTCAGCGCGGTGGTGCCGGTGACCTCGGTCTTCTTGGAGATGTAATTGGCTTTCTCTGTCGACTCCTGGTTGGCGCTGAACTCGTCGATCTGGCCAATGACGATGTAGTCGCAGACGGTCTGGAGGCCGCTCTTGGGGGCGTTGACGGGATTGAAGTCGGCGTCGAACTTGAGGTTGCGCTCGGAGCCGATGGCTGCGAGCTGGTCGCGCTCGACTACGGTGAACTGGCCGGTCTCGGCGAGCTTGCTGAGTATCTCGTCCGCGGCCTTCTGGCTGACGTTGAGCTTGGCGCCGGAACCGGTGCGGTCTTTGAGCGGAAGGACGGTGATGCGCTTCTTAGCCTGCCCAAAGACAGGCATGGCCAACAGCACGAGCAAGGCAGTGGAGCACAAACGAAGTTTCTGCATAGTCGTTTCCCTGTGGTGTCGATTTGGCAACACTATACATCCGTTGTGGCATACGAAACATAAAAATGCAGGCAGTGTGAAGGCGTCCGCATAGTCGATGAATTACGTTGCTTATTCGCAAAAAACTGCATAAATAAAGACGCAGACGATGTGTCTGCGAAGGACGAGGACCTTCATCAGGATGTTGCGCCTTCTCTGGCGTGCTCTCTCATCGACTGAAGGATGTGGGTTAAGCCATCGTCGGAGAACACTTGATCGATGGCCTCCCATGCCTGGGCGGCGCATGGTTCTGCACGCGTAAACATGGCTTCCTCATAGGCCTGGACTGCGGACCTCCAGTCCTGTGCGTGCGTCAGAGCCAGCGCTAACTCGGCTCCGTCCTGCATGGCGAGATTGGCGCCGTTGCCGCCGAAGGGAGACATCAGGTGAGCGGCATCGCCGAGCAGCGTTACACCGGGACGGTTCGGCCAGCGGTGGCCGATGGGCAACGCGTGGATGGTGCGTGGAGTGATCCTGTCGCCGGAGCGGTAGATCATTTCAAGTAATTTGTCCGGCCATCCGTGGAAGTGCAATGCGAGGCTTGCTCGGGTGGTATGGGGTGAGGAAAGATCGAGCCCGCCTTGCTCGATCCAGTTCTCTAGGGCTCGCAGCGCGGCGTAGATGCCGAGGTGCGCGTTGGCGTCGCGATGGGCGATCAAGGCTTTGGACTGCCCGACGAAGAAGGTGAGGCCGCGCCCGGCCATGCGGGCAAGTTCGGGATGGCGAGCGTCCACGTCGTCGATGCCACACTCGACAAATGCCACGCCGCTGTATACCGGCTGCGCCTGCGATACCAGCGGACGCACGCGCGACCATGCACCATCCGCGCCTACAACCAGATCGAAGGTCTCGCTTGCTTTGCCGTGGAAGATCAACTCGAAGGTGCCATTGCCGTTGGGCTCGATGGAACGCAGATCATGACCCCAGCGGAGGATGCCCGTTGGAAGCGATTCGAGCAGCATCTGACGAAGCTGGCCGCGATCGACCTCGGGACGATTCTTGCCTGTAACGTCATCGTCGATGAGAAGCAGGTTGCCGTGCATGTCGTAGATGCGGCTCTCCTGATCTTCATAGCGGGCGATGCGATGGAACTCGGCGGTGAGATTGGCGCACTCGATGGCGTACTGTCCGGACTCCTGATGCATGTCCAGGGAACCTCCCTGCGGCCGGGTGGCGTAAGAGGTCTCCCGCTCAAAGACGGTAGCGTTTACGCCGTGGAGGTGCAGGATGCGGGCAAGAATGAGGCCGCCGGGACCGGCTCCTATGATGGCGATACGTGGCTTTTGCATGTCGGAGCTCCTTACATGACTATTTATATAGGCACCTATGCAAATAAATATAGGCTACTATCTATTCAGAGGCAACTGTGGACAAGGAACTCTTTCGAAGGCCTGGGCATCTTATCAACCGATTGGCGCGTATCTCCCTGCGATGGACAGAGGAACGGTTTCAACCGCTGGGGCTTTCCACGGGGCAGATTCCTGTTCTCTTTCTTTTGAAGGATGGTTCGGCGTTGACGCAAAAGGAACTGGCTCGCCGGGTGCGGATTGAGCAGCCGACGATGGCGCAACTGCTGGTCCGCATGGAACGCGATGGGCTGATCCGCCGCACGGAGAATCCCGAGGACAGGCGCAGCAGCCTGATCTCGCTGACGCCTCGCGCGCTGAAGAAGCTTCCCCGCGCAAAGGAGATCCTGTCCGCGGGCAATCGGGAGGCGCTCGATGGATTCACGGAACGGGAGATCGCGACACTGAGCAAGCTGCTGCTTCGCGTGATAAAGAATCTTGATCCGGAGATCGCGGAGGAGATTGAGTCGATGCAAACTCGATGAGGAAGAGTCATCCCCGTTGCGGCAATTTGAGCTCTGACGAGATCGCTACTGTGATCCTTTGACAGTTCATCTCAAAGGACCACAGTATGGCCTGGCGTTGGAAGTTTAGCGTGACTTCAGGACCAGAAAGGCTATCCCCAGGCAGATGACAACGGCGGAGGCCGCTCTGCGCCATGTAAAGGCTTCTCCCAGAAACAGCCGACCGAGAACGATAGCCCAAAGCACGCTCGTCTCTCGCAGTGCAGAGACGATACCGACGTCAACGTAATGCGTGGCCCACAGGACGAGCGTGTAAGCGGCGAGCGAGAAGGCTCCTGCGGCGGCGGCGCGTGGCAGGCCTTCCGCTTTGATTGGGCGTACAGGCGCGCGCAGCAACAGGAGTACAAGAGGCATCAGCAGATAGCTGGCGAAGACCCACGCCGTGTAGGAGAGCGTGCTCCGGGAACGCTGGATTCCCATGCCATCGGTTACGGTGTACGCAGCGATGATTGCCCCAGTGGCTAGAGCCGATATGGTGGCACGTGACCCGGCCTTCGCCTTCCCTGTCGAGAGAAACACTATACCGGCGGAGATCATTGTGACACCGCAGATGGCGAAGACATTGGGCCGCTGATGCATGAGGAGGAAAGCGCCAAAGGTGACGAGCATGGGCGAGATGCCGCGAGCGATAGGATAGGCGCTGCTGAAGTCGCTGATCCGGTAGTTCTGTAACAGCAGAAGGTTGTAAGCGACGTGGAGGAGGGAGGACAGCGCTATGCATACCCAGGCTGTCCCAACCGGAAAGGGAACGAAAGGAATACATAGAAGTGCCAGCACACCCACACAGGTGGACATATCCGCCATGAACTGCGAGCGATCACTGCTGCCCTTAAGCTGGGCGTTCCAGGCGGCGTGAAGAATGGCGGAAAGAAGAACCAGAGCAACGGCGTATCCGTGCATGAAGCTAACCTCGGGATTGGGTATAAGGCAGACCTACGGCCTTACAACCACCCCCTCTAGCCTTTTATGCCTCGGGTGCCAGCCGCTTCGCGGCTGCTGTAGCGCTCGGTCCAGCCCGTTTGGTACGGCGGAACCCTAGCCACCTCAGGTTGATGAAGTCATCATAGGGCGCACAGCGCTGGCTTCGCAAATGACTAGCAGGAGACATTGGTAATGGAAGTGCGCTTCGCTTGACTGATCCATCTATTCAGGGGATGCGGCTAGATGCGCTGGAAGGCTTTCTGGATGTCTTTGTAGGAGTAGCGGAGGGCTATGGGGCGGCCGTGGGGGCAGGCGGTGGGATGTTCAGTTTTGGCTAGCGCGTCGAGGAGCCAGGCTATTTTTGAGGGTTCGAGAGGCTGGTTGATCTTGATAGCGGCGTGGCAGGCTATGCTGGCGGCTATGCGGCGGCGGCGGGCCTCGGCGTTCTCGGTCTGCTGGTTGCGGTCCGGGGTGGAGAGGACCTCTTCGAGCATGAGCTCGAGTTCGCGGCCTTCGAGTCCTGCGGGGGCGGCCTTGATGGCGAGGGTGCGAGGGCCGAAGGGCTCGGCCTCGAAGCCGTTGCGTTCGAGTTCGTCGGCTATCTCGGCGAAGGCGATCATCTGCGCGGGGAGGAGATCGATGAGAAGAGGCATGAGAAGGCGCTGACGCTGCACCTGTTCGGTGTCGCGCTCGCGGAGGACTTTTTCGAAGAGGATTCGCTCGTGGGCCACGTGCTGGTCGATGAGCCAGAGACCTTCTTCGTTGGTGGCGAGGATGAAGGAGTCGCGGAGCTGGCCGAGGGGCTTGAGGGTGGTGAGGGCGGAGAGAGTATCGGCCTGCTCGGGGGTGCCGGAGGCGGGGTCGGCTGGGCCGTCGTAGCCTACGGGAATGGTATGGCCGGGGAAGGCTAACCGACCGGGGGATGGGGGGACAATGGGCGCGGCTAGTTGGAACGTTGGGGATGGGGTTGGCTCGTAAGGGGCTGTGTCGTTGGGGTGGTAGGGCTCGGATTGCGGGAGGGTCGTGCGGGAACCGTTCTGGAAGAAAGGGTCTCCCAAGACGCCTGGGGTGTTCGGGATGAAACTTGAGGGGTATTCGTTGCGCTCGGCATAACGCTCCTCGTTCCGAGGGAAGATTGTGGGCGGCATGTTGGGGCTGAAGACCGGCGGCGTGATGGCTGCGCTGCCGTCGGGGGCTCCGGGCAGCGGGCTTACGTCGAGGAGGAGAGAACTGCTGATTCCCTGGGGGCCGTTGTTGAGCGCGGTGGCGAAGCTGGCGGCGGGGCGGGCCTCGATGAGCGCGGTGCGGATGGTGTCGCGGACGAAGTCGTGGACGAAGCTGGGCTGGCGAAAGCGGACCTCGGTTTTGGCGGGGTGGACGTTGACGTCGACCTCCTGCGGGGGGAGCTCGAGGTAGAGGAGAACGACGGGGTAGCTGGTGGGTGGCAGGATGTTGCGGTAAGCCTCGGAGAGCGCGTGGAGGATGAGCTTGTCGCGGATGAGGCGCTGGTTGACGAAGACGTAGATGGAGTTGCGGTTGAGTTTCTGGAGCTCGGGCTTGGAGACGAAGCCGGTGATGCGGAGGAAGCCGGGGTCGGGCGGGGTGTAGTCGGCGTCGCGCTTCCAGGGCGGAGGCTCGGGGAGGCCGCTGCGGGTGAAGTCGAGCTCAGCGGTGACGGGGAGCATGTAGCCGGTGGTCTCTTTGCCGAAGATCTGGAAGAGGCGGTCGGCGGCGCTGGATACGGCGGGCGCTACGAGGAGGGCCTGCGTGGCGCTGTGCAGCTCGAAGTGCTTGCCGGGATGGACGAGAGCGTAGTGGGTGACGAGGGCGGCGATGTGGGAGAGCTCGGTCTGCTCGGACTTGAGAAATTTGCGGCGGGCGGGGACGTTGAAGAAGAGGTCGCGGATGGTGATGGTCGTTCCGGAGGGGAGACCGGCGTCCTCTACGCGGAGGATGTTGCCTCCGGCGATCTCGATGATGGTTCCGGCTTCGTCCTCGGGGGAGCGGGTTTCGAGCGTGAGGCGGGAGACAGAGGCGATGGAGGGCAGGGCCTCGCCGCGGAAGCCTAGAGTGGCGATGGAGAGAAGATCGTCGGCGGTGCGGAGCTTACTGGTGGCGTGGCGCTCGAAGGCGAGGAGGGCGTCGTCGCGGCCCATGCCGTGGCCGTTGTCGGCGATGCGGATGAGCTTGCGGCCTCCGCCTTCGACCTCAATGCGGATGCGCGTGGCTCCGGCGTCGAGGGAGTTTTCGAGGAGCTCCTTGACGACGGAGGCGGGACGCTCGACGACCTCGCCGGCGGCGATCTGGTTCGCCACGAGATCGGAGAGGATGCGGATGCGGCCCATCTTTTGATTGTAGAAGGCTTCGCGGTGCGGAAAACAAGTTCGGAAATCGGATGCGTTGCGCCTGCTCTGTTTACCGGGCATTTATCAGGTTGGCGTTTTTTTAGATTGCATCGTGGCAAGATTTTGCATGGTTCATGGTTGCGAAATTGTGCATAAGTCTATTTCTGCCGTAATTTAGCGGGTGCAAACGAGTGCCATATTGGCACGTGGAATGCATAGCAGTATTTGCAATACAGACCCCAGTATGAACAGGAGATTTATGAACCGTCTTACTCTCTCCCTGTGCGGCCTTGTGCTCGCAGCTCTCCCCTCCACCTCCGCTCTGGCCGACACTCTGAGCTTCGATTTCAGCTTCAGCAATCCCAGCGGCTTCTCCGGCTCGGGCGTGTTCACCGCCAAATCGACCTCTACTGTGGGCGAATACCTGATTACCGCCGTGACCGGCAGCGTGGAGGAAGCTCCGGGAGAAGATGCCGTCGATATCAATAAGCTGATTAAGGCGGGCAACTTCCCTGCTGACGGGCCGAACGATAACCTGCTGTTCTTCCCTGAGCTTGCATCTCCCCAAGGAGCCTTTGACATCTCCGGCGTGTCGTTTTCGCTGGTGGATGGCGCGAAGGTAAACCTGTTCATCAACGACGGCGAGGAGCTGAAGCCCAAGGGCGGCAGGGAGCAGTTGCAGACCGCCGATATCTTTGTGACCGCGGTTTCGCCTACTCCGGAGCCTGCGTCGCTGATGCTGCTGGGTACGGGCGTGCTTGGACTGGCGGGTGCGGTTCGTCGCCGGTTTACGGTTTAATTTTTTTCCCCCTGTCCTGACGGCAAGGAAGCCGTCGCGATGATGGGCCACAGGAAAAAGCCCCGGCGGTTTGGCCGGGGCTTTTCCTGTGTGGTTCGGTGCTGGTCGGGGATGGATGGAGAGGTGGTTCGTGCTCCGTCGTCGATCCCCTTTCGGCAGAGACCGGCGTTAGTTGGCGCGAGCGCCCGACAGGTAGCGATAGAGGAGAGCAGCTCCGCCGAAGAGACCGGTGCCGAGCAGGAGCAGCGTGTTCGGCTCGGGAATGGGAGACTGCGAAGACTCCTGCGTAAGGCCGGTGAGGTAGCCGGTGGCGCTGGACTGCTCGTTGTCATACGAGAACGTGTAGGGGTTCGAGGTCTGGAGGTCGAACCGGTTGTTCGTACCGGAGTTCAGCTCTTCGGCGAAGGTGATGTCGTAGAGGCTGACCTGACCGTTGAGGGTCTGGAGGACCACCTCGGCACTGGGATAACCGGCGAGGTTGAAGGTCTGGCCACCGATGTTGAAGACGAGATCCTCAAGGGAGGCTCCCTGGTAGACGGTGTTCCGGGCTACACCGGGCGTCGAAGAGAACGAAGGCGCGTCGTTGACGGTGAAGGTGCCGGTTCCGCCGATGGAGCCGGGATTGGGAGACAGCAGAAAATCATACGTGATGGAGCTGGCGTGCAACCTGGTCGAAGCACTCATAACGGCGACCAGAAAGAGACCTGCGAGAACCGTCAGACGACTTTTTTTCGTAAGAACCGACATTTGAAACCACCTGGGAAAGAACAGTGAAGCAAAGTACCGCATACGTCTATTTTAGATGGTTAAAAGACTAAAAATATTCAGGATTCCCTTTGTTTTGCGACATTGCGCGGGATGAAGGGGGGGAATTCCGTTTTTGGGAAGGTGTGGGAGAGATTGAGGGGAGAAAGTCTTTGTTTGATGGCTTTCGAAGAGGATGTTGAAAGATCGGTTTTGCTTCGTTCAGCATTCCCTCGGCGACTAAAGTCGCGTTGAGTAGGTGAGATTTACGGCGGGGCTGAAGCCCCGCCCTTTCAAAGCGAGCCTCGCCCTTTCAACACAAAGACTGCCTGTTTCAAGAGAATATCCACGAGACCGTCATCATGCGTTGCAGGATGGTTTGCTATGGTCGGAGGCAGTTCCCCCGAAGTGTCATCCAAGTTTTCAGGGACCCCATCTTTTTATCTTTCAAGGAGCCGACTTATGCGCCGTGTTTCCCGCCTGTTCGCTATTGCAGCCCTTGCGCTGCCCTTTGCCCTGCACTCCGCGCCGGTTGCCGCCCAGCAGCCCACGACCATGCCGCCGTGCGACGGCAGCTACAACATTGTTCGCGTCTCGGAGATCAAGCCGGGCATGATGCAGAAGTTTCTGGACGCAGTAGCGGCCCAGAAGGAGTGGTACAAGAAACTGGGCGCTCCGGACCAGATCACGGTGATGCGGGTGTACAGCCGGACGAACGGCGGCTACTCGGAGACGCAGGCGCTGACCAGCCACATCGCTCCGGGAACCCAGTCGACGCCGCCTCCGCATGATTCGGGGTATGACGCGTTTGTGGCGCTGTTCCGGGCAAGCTCGGAGATTCGGGCGGAATACTTTACCTGCATGAAGTAGGGCCTGAGAGAGCGAGGGAGTTTACGGCGGGGCTGAAGAGGATACTGAAAAATCGGTTTTGCCTCGTCCAACATTCCCTCGACAACTAAACAGTGTGCTGAAAAAGGCAGTTGTGGCATGTCAGGAAAAGACCCGGGGCTGAAGCCCCTTGCAATTTGGCCGATTTTTCGCAGGGCTGAAGCCCTGCGCTAATCCCAAAGACAAGAACAAGGACTTTTTCCGCAGCCTATAAAGTTGCGTTGCATGGGTTCGATTTACGGCGGGGCTGAAGCCCCGCCCTTTCAAAACAACGGCTTTTTCAGCATCCCCTGAAGCCCGCATTTTCAAGACACAGCAAAGCCGCCCTGATGAGGCGGCTTGCCGTGTTTGCGGAATTTGTAATCGATTTGGTTACTTTTTCTTGCGAGTGCTGGTTTTCTTTGCGGCAGAGGACTTGCCGCTGTCCGTATCGCGGTCTCCGATGGTATGGAGGCGCATGAAGTTGGTGGCTCCGGATCGGGTGCGGGTTCCGGCGACGACGCCGACGATCTGGCCTCGCTCGATGCGTCCGTGAATTTCGAGCATCTCTTCGGCCATGCTGACCAGCTTGTCGGTGTCCTGCTGGCGGCCGCAGAGGATGGGGTAGGTGCCCCAGAGAAGCATATTGCGGTTGACGACGTGCTGGAAGGGCGAGAGCGCGAAGATGGGCGGGGTAGGGTGGTACTTGGAGATGAGGCGGGCGGTGGTGCCGGTCTCGGTGAAGATGGCGATGGCGGCGACGTCGAGGTCGTCGGCGGCGTGAGACATGCACTCGCAGATGGTCTCGGCGATGGAGAGACGGACGCTGCGGTGAGGGCCGAGAGCTGGACGCGGGTCGATGCGGATCTGGCGCTCGGTCTCGGTGACGATGCGGGCCATCATGGCTACGGCTTCAACGGGGTATTTGCCGGCAGCGGACTCGGCGGCGAGCATGACGGAGTCGGTGCCGTCGTAGATGGCGTTGGCGACGTCGGA
>JAATEV010000036.1 GCA_015655585.1 Terriglobales bacterium
CGACGATTCGCTGCTGGTGAAGTACCGCATCGACGGCGTGCTGCAGCAGGCGATGGCGCCGATCGCGCGGGACCATCACCAGACGATTCTGTCGCGCATCAAGGCGATAAGCGAGCTGGATATTGCCGAGCGGCGCGTGCCACAGGATGGACGCTTCCGGGTGCGCTATAAGGGGCGGCTGATCGACTTCCGCGTGAGTATTATGCCGACGGTGCATGGCGAGAATGCTGTGTTGCGCGTGCTCGATAAAGAGTCGATGTCGGAGAAGTTCACGAAGCTGTCGCTGGATGTGGTGGGATTTGCGGAGAAGGACCTGGCGCGGTTTCGGCGGTACATCAAAGAGCCGTATGGCATGGTGCTGGTGACTGGGCCTACGGGTTCGGGTAAGACTACGACCTTGTACGCGGCTTTGAATGAGATCAAGTCCGAGGAAGACAAGATCATCACGATTGAAGACCCGGTGGAGTACCAGATTCGCGGGATTACGCAGATTCCGGTGAACGAGAAGAAGGGGCTTACGTTTGCGCGAGGACTGCGCTCGATTCTGCGTCATGACCCGGACAAGATTCTGGTGGGTGAGATCCGCGATGCGGAGACGGCGCAGATTGCGATCAACTCGGCGTTGACGGGGCATCTGGTGTTTACGACCGTTCACGCGAATAACGTGGTGGACGTGCTGGGGCGGTTTTTGAACATGGGCGTGGAGCCTTATAACTTCGTCTCGGCGTTGAACTGCATTCTGGCGCAGAGGCTGGTGCGGCAGGTATGCGAGTTCTGCGTGCGCGAGGTGGAGTACAGCGATGAGGAGCTGCTGGCGAGTGGGTTGAATCTGGATGAGTGGCGCGGGTTCAAGTTCCGCGAGGGGCCGGGATGCATTGAGTGCGGAGGCACGGGGTATCGCGGGCGGTCGGCGATCCATGAGCTGCTGGAGCTGGATGACGAGATTCGCGAGATGCTGTTGGCGAAGAAGCCGGGAAGCGAGATTCGGAAGAAGGCCAAGGACAAAGGTATGGCGTTTCTGCGCGATTCGGCGCTGGAGCGAGTGCGGGACGGGATTACTACGTTGAGGGAGATCAATAAGGTTACGTTTATTGAGGCTGGGCGGTAGGGTTTTGGGGCAGCGAGGAGAGAAGACAAAATACTGAGGTCTCTCCGTTCCGCAGTGCGATGAAGCCGCAATGCTCCTGTCGAGATGACGTGCATTTGCGGCGTTCGGCAGGGATGATGTGATCTTGTGACAGGATTTGGTCGCTACATAGATGTAACGAGGACGGGATAGTCTAGAAAGATATGGAGTTTTTACCGAGAACGTTAGGGACGCGGCCCCGTTTGTCTGTGGAGATCAGGCCGGAGGGTGTGGTGGCGGCGCGGGCTGAGGATGCGGCCGCCTTGTTGACGGCGGTCTCTCGCGGGAGCCTGGCGGAGGGTGCGCTGGCTCCGGGGTTGAAGCCGGGGAATGTTGTGGATGCCACGGCGGTGACGGTGGCGGTGCGGAAGGCTCTGGATGGCGTGGTTGCCGCGGGGCGGGCGGTGACGGTGGTGGTACCGGACTCGGCGGTGCGGGTGCTGTTTCTGGATTTCGACCAGTTGCCGTCGAAGGCGGTGGAGGCGTTGGCGGTGGTGCGGTTCCGGCTGAAGAAGCTGCTGCCGTTCGATGTGGAAGATGCGGCGGTGAGCTACCAGGTGATGTCGAGCGAGAAGGGCGGCGTGATCAAGATGCTGGTGGTAGCGATGCCGAAGGCGGTGCTGTCGGAGTATGAGGGCGTGGTGACGGCGGCGGGGTATCAGCCGGGCGCGGTGCTGCCTAGCACGCTGGCGGCTCTGGCGGGGCTGGAGGAACAGGCTGGGGCTGCCCTGGTGGTAAATGCGGGGCCGGGCGCGGTGACGACGGCAATTGTGAAGGCGGGTGTGTTGCTGCTGCACCGGTCGGTGGACATGGGCGTGGAGGCTGCGGAGCCAGCTCCGGCGATGGCACTGGTGGACCGGGAGAGCTCGGCGGAGGAGTGGGCGCAGCAGGAGGCGTTGGGGCCGGGAGGATGGAGCGAGGTTGAGAGCGTCCAGCGAGAGCAGGCGCTGGCCCACGAGGTGACGCAGGCGGTGAGTGTGGCGGCGGCATATTTTGAAGACACGTTGCAGGAGTCTCCCGCGTTGATGCTGGCGGCGGGGACGCTGGGCGCGGAGACGATAGCGGCGATGATGCGCGAGAGCGGATTCGAGGGGCTTGAGGTTCGAGAGATGGTGGATGCGGGGATGATGCAGGCGGGAGCGGTGAGCTCGACGGTTCCGCTGGGCTGGCTGGCAGGTGTGCGAGGAGCGCTGAAGAACTGATGCGGATCTCGGTCAATCTTGCGACAAAACGGTTTGTAGAGTTGAGGCCGCTGTTTGCGCGGCTACGGCTGGCGATGGGCGTGCTGGCTCTGTTGGCCGTGGCGCTGGGATTTCTGCTGCATGGAATGAATGCGAAGGCAGCGGCAGCGGCGGCGCGGATGGATGCGCTGAAGGCGAAGACGGCGCGGTTCCAGCAGGAGAGGGCGTCGAACGAGGCGAGGATGCGGCAGCCGCAGAACCGCTCGGTGCTGGACCGGAGCCAGTTTCTGAACGCCGTATTTGCGCGGAAGAGCTTTAGCTGGACGGCGGTGATGATGGACCTGGAGCGGGTGCTTCCGGCGGGCGTGCAGGTGACGAGCATCGATCCTGCGATCTCGAAGGAAGGCGATGTGAGCATACGGCTGCGGGTGAGCGGAGACCGGAACCAGGCGGTGCTGCTGGTGAGGAACCTGGAGACGTCGCAGCGGTTTGTGGCTCCGAGGCTGGCGGGAGAGCAGTCGCTGGCGACGGAGGGGAACCATGGGGGCGGCGCGGTGGTGATGCCTCCGGGAAGCGTGATTTTTGAGATTTTGAGCGGGTATAACCCGCTGCCAGAGAAGCAGGCGAAGGATGTTGCGCTGGTGAAGACGGCGGAGGAGAGCGGTGGGGATTCGCAGGATGAAGAGGATGTCCCGGCGGCTAAGACTGCGAAGACTGTTGTTTCGAAACATGCGGTGAAGAAGGCCAAGGTCGCTCCGGTGGCGAAGGGGGGAGCGCGATGACGGTTGCGGTGGAGAAGAAGCAGGCGCTGACGGAGACGCTGGAGAAGGCTCGGGGATTGATGACGCTGCTGAACCTGCATATTGCGGGTGCGGCGCTGCTGGGGCTGGTGAATCTTTATCTGCTGGCGCATATGTTCTATGCGTGGAGACAGGTCAGCAATCAGGATGAGGCCGCGGTGGCGAACCAGACCGTGGCGATGAAGGCGGCGGAGATTGCGAAGAAGCCGCTGGAGGGTCTGGACGGGAAGCTGGTGAAGGCTACGAAGGACGCGGACCTGTTTTATCAGAAGCGGCTGCCGTTTTCGGACTCGGCGGTGGCGGCGGAGCTGGGCGCGCTGGCGAAGAAAGAAGGCGTGAAGTGGGGGCGGGCGCAGTATGCGTATTCGCCGGTGATGGTGGGGACGTCGGGCGAACTGACGGAGGCGCGGATCGATGCGAGCCTGAGCGGGGACTATCGTCCGCTGGTGCTGTTCATTAACGCGCTGGAGCGGGACAAGATGTTTTTTATGATCCAGACGCTGACTTTGACGGGTGAGCAGGCGGGGACGGTCGGGCTGCGGCTGAAGATGACGACGTATCTGCGGAACCCGGTGGGTGCGGAGCGATCGGCCAAGAATGTGGTGCCGAGCGAGGCTTCGGAGGATGGCGCGGCTGCTCCGGTGGTTCGGGTTGCTCCGACAGGCCCGACAGCTCCGGCTGCGGGGAATGGAGGGCGGGCGCGATGAACCTGACTCCAGATATGCAGAAGAAGACGGCCGCGGTGGTTGGGTTTGTCGCGCTGGCAGGGGGAATTCTGTGGTTTGAGCTGTTTCGTGACGGCGGGCCTCCGGCTGCTCCGGCGGCCCCGGTGGTGGTGACGGTTCCGGCTGGGCCGGTGGTGAAGACGGTTGGCCCGGGCAGCCCGATGGCGGCGGCGGGTGTTGCTGCGGGACCGGCGGCGAAGAGCCTGGGGACGGCTGCATCGCAGCTCGATCCGACGCTGAGGATGGAGGCGATGCTGGTGACGGAGTCACTGGTGTACTCGGGCGGCGGAAGAAATATATTTTCGAGCAGCTCGGTTCCGGTGAATATCCCGAAGCCGGTTGCCCCGGTGAGGATGGCTGGCGGGAAGACGCCGCAGCCTGTGTTTGTGCCTCCGCCACAGCCGGCGGGACCTCCTCCGCCTCCGCCGATTGACCTGAAGTTCTTTGGCGTGGCTACTACGCCGGAGGGCAAACGGCGAGCTTTCCTGCTGCATGGCGAGGATGTCGTTGTGGCTATGGATGGGGAGATCGTGCAGCGGAGATACAAGGTGATTACGGTCTCGGCGAACTCGATTGTGGTTGAGGATATGGCGTACAACAACCGGCAGACGCTGCCGTTGCTGGCGCGATAGAGGTAGTTGCGATGCAGCTTGAAGAACAGAAGGACGAGAGGAGCGGCGAGCAGGGGCAACTGCTGCTGGGGCTCGTGGTGGTGATCTTCCTGATCCTTCTGGGGCTGAGTGCGGCCGCGCCGACGGTGGCGAAGGAGCTGAGGCGGGAGCAGGAGGTGGAGACGGTGCATCGGGCGAACCAGTTTGTCCGGGCGATCCAGCTCTACTACAGGAAGATCGGCGGGCAGTATCCGGGATCGATCGAGCAGTTGGAGAAGGTGAACAATATTCGGTTTCTGCGGCAGCGGTATGTCGATCCGATGACGGGGAAGACGGACTGGCGGCTGATCAAGGTCGGCGAGGCGAAGACGACGGTGAAGGGGTTCTTCGGGAAGCCGCTGGCGGGGATTGCTTCGGGGGGACTGGGGGCGCCGCTGACGCCTTCGTCGGGGGGCGCGCCGTTGTCGGGTGGAGCGGCTACTGGCGGGGCCAGCGGGGCCAGTGGGTCTTCTTTTGGAAGCAGCAGCTCGTTTGGGTCTTCGAGCAGTAGTGGGTTTGGGAGTTCCAGCAGCAGCGGGTTTGGGGCTTCGTCTGGCTCTTCGAGCGGGTTCGGCTCGTCGTCGTCCAGCGGATTTGGATCGTCGTCAACGAGCGGGGTTGGGAGTTCTTCGGGGTCGGGGTTTGGGAGCGACTCGTCGAGTTCGCCGGGGAGCACAGTGGCTGGGAGTGCAGGCTTGGGGAGTACAGGGATTGGTAGTACAGGCTCTGGAGGTACCGGGACTGGGAGTTCGGGGTCTACGCCGGGGAGCGGGAGTCCGTTCGTTGGGGTGGGGCTGACGAAGCAGGGAAGTTCGATTGTGGTGGTGAACGAGCAGACGACCTACCAGACTTGGGAGTTTCTGTACGATCCGAGGATTGAGCAGTTGAAGACGCAGGCGGGGTTGCAGGGAGCTTCGAGTCCGGGCAGCTCGCTGGGGACGAGCACGCTGGGACCGGCCAGCACGAATGGGAGTGGAGGGACGGGATCAAGCTCGCCGTTTGGCAGCGGGGCTTCGTCGAGCTCTCCGTTCAGCTCCGGGAGTTCGAATACCGGGAACTCGAACACTACGTCTGCGCCGTCTTCCGGGACACAACAGCAGCAGTAGGCTGGGATTGCTAACGTGGGGATTGCTGACGGGTTCAGGGCTCGCTGATGGTGTAGAACGAGATTGCGTTGCTGTCGAGCAGGGCGATGTCGCGGCCTGTGGGGGAGAGCGCGAAGGACTGGACGATGAGCGGGGCGTCGTAGGTTTTGGTCTTGAACAGAGGGTGGCCATCACGGATGCGGTAGACGCTGATCTCTTCGCTGTCGAGATCAATTTTGTTGAAGGCTTTTCCGGGATAGAAGAGAGTCAGGGTCTTTACGACGCGGACGGCGAAGGTCGAGGGGGACGAGGTGTCCGCCGATTGCTCGATCTCCTGCGAGGGAGTGGTCTTCTTGAGGACGGGATGTCCGTCGGGGCGGAGCATACGATACCAGCGCAGGCCGCCGGAGGCTTCGGAGCAGCCTGTGAGGAAGAGATGGCCGGAGCTCTGGGCGGAGATGGTGGGTCTACAGTATGAGGTGCTGGTGATGAGGTGTTGCTGGGTGTGGTCCCAGCGTTCTTCGTCGAGCTCCCAGCGATGGGGGGCCGTGGCGTGGAGACGTAACTCGCCAGCGTCGGAGAGAATGGCCGGGCGTTCGCGGGTGGAGCGGATGGTGGAGAGGAGAAGCTTGAAGTCGCCATCGTAGAGCTGGACGGAGACGTCTTCTTCCGGCTCCTGTCCTGTCTGCTCCTGGAGCAATTGATGGAGCTGCTGCTGGTGCCGCTCGCGAATGGTTCCTACGACGATGTGGTTTCCGGAGGGAGAGACAGAGGCCCAGGCGAAGGGGCCCTCCAGGGGAAGCGTGTAGATGGGGTGAAGATCCGGGCCGAGGAGACTGAGCTGATGGTTGACGTGGACGATGATCCGGCCGGGGCCAGCAGGCCAGAGATATTGTCCGTAGCCGTAGATCTCCCAGTTATAGGCGTGCTTGATGGCGTGGGTTTTGGGATCGATGAGGATGGCGCGGATGGTGTGGACGGGGACGCTTTGAAGGCCGATCATCACACGGTGACGAAGTTTGTGGGCGTCGAAGGTGAAGAGGAGATTGGACTCGTCAAGATAGGTGAGGGTGGCGTCGTAGCCGAAGGACTCGATCGCGCGATTCATGTTTGCCGCGAAGCCGAGGCTGGATACAGGGAGCCGGTAGCTGGCGTTTGCGGCGCGGATGATGGGGGCGGTATCCCCCACGGCATTGCAGACGGTGGAGCAGACGTCGGACTCGTCGAGTGGCTCGGGGGCCGGCGCGGGCGGCGGCGGGGCCGGGGCTGCGGAGGCGACGATGGAAGGGGAATCTTTGATGGGGGCGACGTTGCCGGAGGGAACGGCGGGAAGTTCGCTGGAGCCCAGTTTGGCGACGGAGACGGAGGCCAGGGGCGTGGGGATGAGGATCAGGCCGGTGGTCCGTTCGAGGCGGAGGTTCTTGTCCTGCATGTAGACGCGGGAGGCGTTGTCGGGGCCGATGCCTGCATCGAGCTTGAGGGAGCGGAAGCCTACGACCTGTCCGGGGGGGAGCTGGGGATGATGGAAGGTGGAGACGCTGGTGACGTTGGTGAGCGCGAAGGCGAGCTGCCCCTTCTCGGACATGGCGCGCTCGTAGCTGGAGACCATGTTCTGGGGGCTGACTAGGGTTTGTATGAGGGACGTGGACTCTAGCTGGTCGGTGTCGGCCCCGCTGGTGGAGGGGAGGATGGTGACGAGGGTGAAGGGAAAGGTGGTCGAGCCCTGATCGTTGCACTCGGCGGAGTCGAAGGAGAACTCCATCGTGGAGAAGCCGCTCTTGATGGTGGCCGTCTCGGCCTTGATGACGTGGCCGGTGAGGATGGCCCCCTGACGGAGCTTGCAGCCGCGAGCCTCCCACGGGTCGGTGACGCGGGCGAGGATGGGGTCACCGGCCTTGACCTTGTTGACGTAGAGGTGGCTGAGGAGCTCGGCGTGGATCTCGGAGGGATTGATGAGGTTCTGCGGAACGGCGGACGGCTTCTTTTCGGCCTCGGCGGTCGAACCTAAGACAAGACAGGCTGAAAAAAACACTGCAATTCTTCGCATCCGTCAGCACCGTGAATCGTGAAATTCGGGCTTACTGCTAAGTTCCCTGGGGTGCGGGAATTCTAGCACGATGGGCTGAGAATACGCTTTCTCTTTTTGTGGGGAGGGAGGGGTTCGGGTTTCCCGTTCAGGGAACGATGGGACGGAGGCGGGCTATGCGGCCTCGCTCGCCTACGACGAAGGGCAGGGCGAGGGCGTTCCAGCCGTGGTCGGAGTTGGCGGGGTCGCTGGCGGAAGTCTGCAAGGGATGCCAGTTTTTGCCTCCGTCGGTGGAGATGTCGGTACCGTTGGGGCCTACGGTGATCCAGAGTTTTCGTTTGGCGTCGTAGGCGATGGCGGAGCGGAAGCCGTGAGGCGGGGTGGCGGGGGCTTGCCAGGTTTTGCCTCCGTCGGTGGACCAGGCGGCGTTGTAGGTGGTGGCGTTGGGTTTGGTGTAGTCTCCGCCTACGGCGATGCCCTGTTTGGCGTTGCGGAAGTGGATGGAGAAGACGCCGGAGGCCTCGCCGGGGTCGGGCCGGGTGAGGGGAGTGGTGTCGGTGATCTGCCAGTCGATCCAGGGGATGCCGCAGGAGTGGGAGACGATCTCCATGGCTCCGGCGCAGGAGATGGCCTGGAAGGCTGCTGCCTTGTTGGCGGGGCGGGAGTAGAGGCGTCGGCGGAAGATGCGGCCGCGGCCGGTGCCCATCCAGAGCCAGCCGTCGGCGGAGGTGGCGTTGGAGTTGCTGGCGGCGAAGAAGCCCTCGCGGGCCACGGGCATGAGATTTTTGCCGGGGGCGTGGGATTCGGGATCGGTGATGGGGGCCCAGGTCTGGCCGCCGTCGTGGGTGACGCGGAGGCGGAGGGCGAAGTCGCCCGCGAAGCCGGTGGCGGGGTCGCCGAAGAGGATGCCGTTGCTGGGGTCGAGGAAGTAGATGGCGTCCCAGAAGCCCTCTTTTTCGGGGTTGGAGAAGAGGAGCTTCCATGTCTGGCAGCCGTCGGTGGTCTTGTAGATGCGGGAGAGGTCGCCGGTGCCGGAAGACATGACGATGGCGGTGTCTTTGTCGAAGGCCTGGAGGCCGCGGAAGTCGAGGCGCTCGGCGTTGGGAGGGACGGGGCAGGTCTGCCAGGTGTTGCCGTCGTCTACGCTGCGGAGGACGGTGCCGCGCGTGCCGGAGGCCCAGACGGCTCTGCCGCCGGGGTTGGAGACGCCGCGGAGGCTGGCGGTGGAGTGGGAGTCTTTGAGATCCCATTGGGCCTGGGCGGTTGCCAGAGCCAGAGCGCAGAGGACTGCGGTAAGGAGGGTCTTCGGGGGCATGGTCTTTTGTATCGCAGATGTGGCTGGGGTAGGAAGGCGTAACGGTGATCAAAGGGATAAAGACTGATAAAGGCTGATTTTTTAAGGAGCGACCGCGGATTTTGGGATTTTCGCGGATAAAGGCAAAGGCGGGATTTAAGACAAAAGCAAGGGCAAGAACAAATGTGGATTCCTTTCGGGAATGACAAATAAAAACAGGCAACAGCAAAAGCGAGGTTTATAGGTCTGGATAAGGCATGGGGTGAGAAGCGGATTTCTCCGCTACGCAGCGCGATGAGACTGCGCTGCTTCGGTCGAAATGACGGGGTTGGGGTGGTGGGATCAGTGGAAAGGCAGCAACAACAGCAGACGCGGATTCCCTTCGGGAATGACAGACAAAAACAGGCAACGGCAAAAACTATGGCTTTCGTTGAGCTATTGAGATGTGTGGATTTGGATGGTGAAAAAAGAACGGGCATCGGAGCTGGCCGTCCGATGCCCGTGGGGTTAGATGTTGTGTTCGGTTACTTCATGCCCTCGCCGCCGCCTCCGGGGCCTGTGGGCGCTCCGGGGCCGCCTGGGTGGTGGTCCATCATGTTCGTGCGATGGTTGCGCTCCTCTTCCTGAAGACGCGTCCACTGATCGGGGGTGAGGAGGTTGCGGATGCCGAGGAGCATCTTGGCCGTGGCCTTTTCCAGCTCGGCGCGCGCCTGGGCGGTCTGGTCGATCTGGGCCAGAATCTTGTTGGTGTCAGGCGGATTGGCCGAGAGCATGGGGCGCATCTGAAACTCCTGCTTTTGCAGGGCGGAGCGGAGCTCCATGAGCTGAGGACGGCTCTGCTGAAGGATCTCGTCCATCTGCTTCTGCTGGTCGGGCGTGAGGTTGAGCTTCTGGATCAGATCCGGGTTATGCCACCACATGCCCGGAGGTCCGAGGTGGAAGCCGGGGCCGCCGGGGCCTCCCCAGGCGGAATGCGGACCGCCACCAGCTCTGCCGGGGCCTCCCTGCGGGGGGCCGGAGGGTTGCTGGGCCAAGGCCAGAGGTCCGGTAAGGGTTGCAAACAGGACGAGCGAAAGGAGAGATTTGACGTTCATGGTTAGTTGTTCCTTTGAAGAGGTGAAGATTCCGTAGAAGCTACCTGGGCCGTGGGGTCGGCCAGCGGCTGCATGGGCGCGGGAACGTCGGCGAAGACCTGCTGGTCGATATCTTCAAGCAGGGCCTCGTCGGACTCGGCGGCATGGGGGGCGGAAAAGTGGAGCGTGGTCGTCGTGGCCATAGTGGGCTCGGGAGCAGGCTGACGATGCAGCGTGAAGGGCAGGCTGGTGACGACGAGCAGCGCGGCGGCCACAGCCCAATAAAGCGGCTGCATAAGGTAGCGGTGCGGCGGGGCGATGGAGGCCGGGCGCACGACGACCGGGACAGCGATCTGGCTGGCGTAGGAGCTGGTGGCCTCGCGGAAGATCGCGAGCGATTCGCGGAGGTTTTCAAACTCAGCCGCGCAGGTGTGGCAGGCGTGAAGGTGCTCCTGCACGATGGTGGAGCCCGCCGCTTCGGGGGAGGACGAGTCGGCGAGGAGAAGGTCGCAGAGCTGCTCGTGGGTGAGGTGGAGGTTCATTGGTCTTCCTTTTGCATGGCACTGTGGCGAGCACGGATGGCGGCCAAAGCGCGGTAGAGATGAGTTTTGACGGTACTGACGGGCAGACCGGTGATGTCGGCGATCTCGGAGAGCTCAAGCTCCTCGATGAATCGCAGGAGAAAGACGTTCCGCTGGCGCTCGGAGAGCTGAGCCACGCTCTCCCAGACGAGGGTTAGCTGCTCGTTGGCGATGAGGCGCGATTCGAGCGAGCTGTCGCGGTGGGGGATGTGGGAGGAGACGTCGGAGACATCGACGGCAGTCTCGGAGACGCGCTTCCAGAATCGGAAACGGTCGGTACGGGTGTGGTCGCGGACGAGGTTGAGGGCTATCCGCATGAGCCAGGTGGAGATGGAACAGTCGCCGCGGAAGCTGGCGCGGGCGTTCCAGGCGCGCAGGAAGGTGTCCTGCGTCAACGATTGGGCGGCATCGCGGTCGCGTATCGAGGCCAAGTGGAAGCGGAAGATGCGCTGCTCGTAGGTGGCGACGATCGAGTCCATGTCGTCCAGCGGGGAGGCGAGGGTCTGCTGGCTGATGGGTAGAGTCTCCGAGATGATGGCTTCCGAGGGCATGGTTAGAAACCTTTTCCGCATTGGATGCGGCTTATAGAAAGAGACGGACTGGGGTGCCGGGAAGACTACAGAAATCGCGGAATTTATCTTTTTTCGAGGTTGGGGCGGTATTCTGCTGAGAGCCATGCATACTGTCAAAGCGATCTACCCGGGCACCTTCGATCCTCTTACCAACGGCCACCTCGACCTGATTGCTCGGGGGGCGAAGATTGTAGATGAGCTGGTGGTGGCGATTCTGCGGAATTCGGAGAAGGGCGCGCCGCTGTTTACGGTGCCGGAGCGGGAGGAGATGATCCGGGAGGCGACGCAGGGGTTCGGGAATGTGTCGGTGATTACGTTCAACGGGCTGCTGGTGGACTGCGCGCGGCAGCAGGGGGCGAAGGCGGTGCTGCGGGGGATTCGGGCGATCAGCGACTACGAGTACGAGTTCCAGATGGCGATGATGAACCGGAAGCTCGATCCGGAGCTGGAGACGCTGTTCATGATGCCGGCGGAAAAGTACACGTATGTGAGCTCTCGATTGATTAAAGGAGTGTTCCAACTGGGGGGGGACGTCTCGGCGCTGGTGCCTCCGCTGGTGATGGAGCGATTGAAAGCAAAGGTGCCTAACCGCAGCGACTCCTGAGATTCTCGTCAGCGGCTTTATCTCGGTGACCAAATCTGACACACTAGAGACATGACCACTGCAACTGCTACGAAGATCTTTGCGGATCGTATCGGACGTATCGAAGTTTCGGCGACGATGGCGATTACGGCGGCGGCGCTGAAGTTGAAGTCCGAGGGCGTAAACCTGGCGGACTTTGGCGCGGGCGAGCCTCATTTCTCAACCCCGAGGCACATCAAGGATGCTGCCATCGAGGCGATTGAGAAGAACTTTACCCGGTATACGAACGTGGCCGGTGTGCCTGAGGTCCGCAAGGCCATTGTGGACCGTCATGCGTGCGACTTCGGCTCGAACTATACGCCGGAGGAGTGCGTGTTCACGACGGGCGGCAAGCTGGCGCTGTTCAATGCGATCCAGGTGCTGGTCGATCACGGCGACGAGGTGATTCTGCCGGTCCCTTACTGGGTCTCGTTCAAGGACATCATCCAGTATGCGGGCGGCATCCCGGTCTACGTGCAGAGCAAGGAAGAAGAGAACTTCCGGGTGACGGCGCAGATGATCGAGGCGGCGATTACGCCGAAGACGAAGGCGATCATTCTGAATACGCCGTCGAACCCCTCGGGCGCGGTGGTTTCGCCGGAGGACCTGGAGGCGATTGTACGGCTGGCGCATAAGCACGGCATCTATGTGCTGCTGGACGAGTGCTATGTGTACCTGAACTTTACGGGACAGATCGTCAGCGGCGGTTCGTTTACGGACTGCAAGGAGCATGTGGTGATTCTGGGGTCGCTCTCGAAGACCTATGCGATGACGGGCTGGAGAGCCGGGTTCGCGCTGGGGCCGAAGGCGATTATTGCGGCGATGAACAAGCTGCAATCGCAGAGCACGTCGAACGCGGCGAGCATGGTGCAGCGGGCCTCGATTGCGGCGGTGAGCGGATCGCAGGATTGCGTTGCGGAGATGCGCGCCGACTACATCAAGCTGCGCGACCGGGTGCTGGAAGGGTTCAAGACGATTCCGGGTCTTACGTGCACGGTGCCGCAGGGCGCGTTCTACGTGTATCCGAATGTGAAGAACTTTATCGGCAAGGGTGGGATCACGTCGGCGACCGACCTGGCGGCGAAGCTGTTGAGCGAGGCGCATGTGGTGGTGGTTCCGGGCGAGGCCTTTGGAACGACGGAACATATTCGACTGTCGTATGCGGTCTCCCACGACGTTGTGGATGAAGGCGTGAAGCGGATGCGGGAATACTTCGCTAAGCTAGGGTAGATGTTGATTTGAGGAAATGGCCGTACTGATCTTGTCAGTACGGCCTTCTAATCTAAACGGAGCTCTATGCCTACAGGGAGTAGTAAAACGGAGCAGCATTTTGCTCCAGTGATTCTGGCCGGAGGAAGTGGGACGCGGTTCTGGCCTCGCAGCCGTAGAAAGCTGGCGAAACAGGTGCTCGCGCTGGACGGCGAGCGCACGATGATTCAGCAGACGGTGGAGCGTTTGTCGCCGCTGACAGAGCCGACGGACATCTGGGTGATTACGAATGAGCTGCTGGCGGAGTTGATCTCGGAGCAACTGCCGGAGATCTCCAAGGAGCACATTCTCAGCGAGCCGGCGGCGCGGAATACCGCTCCGGCTTGTGCGCTGGCTGCTATTTTGCTGGAGAAGACTGCTCCGGAGACTGTGCTGGGAATCTTTCCCTCGGACCACGTGGTGAAGGACCAGACACGGTTCGCGGAGGTGATTCGCGCCGGGGTGGAGCTGGCGGCGGGGGGAAGCAGGATTGTGGTGATTGGCGTTCCGCCTACGCGTCCTGAGACCGGGTATGGGTATATCGAGCTGGGCGCGTCGGTCGATTCGGCAAGCGGGGTTGCTGTCCGGCGGGTGAAGCGGTTTACGGAGAAGCCGCACCGGGCTCTGGCGGAGGAGTTTCTGGCCTCGGGAAACTATGCGTGGAACGGCGGGATTTTTCTGTGGAGCGCGAAGACGCTGGTGGAGGCGATCCGAGAACACTGCTCGGCGATGGCTCCGCTGCTGGAGGAGATCGCGGCCGCTTATGGAACGCCGGAGTTCGAGCGGGTGTTCGCGGAGGTTTATCCGAAGTGCGAGAACATCAGCATCGACTATGCGGTGCTGGAGCCTCGTTCGGCACGGGGAGAGAGGGGAGCGGAGATCTACTGCCTGCCGGGAGATTTCGGCTGGAACGACCTTGGATGCTGGGACGCGCTGCATGAGCACGCCTCGGGATGCAAGCCGGATGAGGAGTCCAAGCCGAACGTGGTGGAGGGCGATGACCCGCTGTGCATCTCGATCGATTCGTGCGGGAACTATGTGAACGCTCCGGGGAAGGTGGTTGCGCTGGTTGGGGTGATGAACCTGGTGGTGGTGCAGACGAAGGACGCGTTGCTGATTACGACGCGGGAGCGCTCGCAGGATGTGGGCAAGGTAGTTGCAGAACTGAAAGCTGCTGGACGGGACGACTTGATTTAACGCCGGATTCAGGATGAGTGATCAAACTATGGATGAGATGAAGACGGTAGTTAAATTTGGCACGGACGGCTGGCGCGGGATTATTGCCGACGACTTTACGTATGCCAATGTGCGGGTGGCCGCGGCAGCGATTGCGAACTATGTGCTGGAGCATGAGGATGCTTCGGCTGGAGTTTGCATTGGGTATGACACGCGGTTCGGGTCGCGATCGTTTGCGAAGATCGTGGCGGAGGTGATGTCGGGGGCGGGGATTCCGGTGGCCCTGGCGGTGGAGATTACGCCTACTCCAGCTCTCTCGTTCGCGGTGCGCGAGCGCAAGGCCGCGGGCGGGGTGATGATTACGTCGAGCCATAATCCGGCGGAGTGGAACGGCGTGAAGTACAAGGCCAGCTATGGCGGGTCGGGCAAGCCTTCGATCATGACAGCGATTGAGGGGTATCTGGGCAAGCCTCTGCGGAAGGCTGAGGCTCCGGCGGCGGTGGAGACGGTGGACTTTGCGCCGGAGTACATTGCGGCGATCGCGCGGTTTGTCGATCTGGAGGCGATTCGTGCGTCCGGGTATAAGTTCCTGATCGACTGCATGTATGGCGCGGGTCGCGGGGTGGTTGCGGGGATCTTTGCGAAGGCCGGGGTGCCGTTTGTGGAGATGCGGAACGAGATCAACCCAGCGTTCCCGGGGATCAATCCGGAGCCGATTCTGCCGCATATTCACGCGACGCAGCTTGCGGTGGTGGCGGAGAAGTGCGACGCGGGGATGATTACGGACGGCGATGCGGACCGCATTGGCGCGGTGGACGAGCATGGCAATGTGGTGGACGCGCACAAGATTTTCGCGGTGATTCTGAAGTGGCTGCTGGAGAGGAAGAAGTGGCCGGGCGATGTGACGCGAGCGTTCAACACGACGAAGATGCTGGACCGCATCTGCGCGAAGTATGGGCGGACGCTGCATGAGCATGGGATCGGGTTCAAGTATGTCTGCGACCTGATGCTGGAGAAGGACATTCTGATCGGCGGCGAGGAGTCGGGTGGAATCGGGATCAGTCGGCATTTGCCGGAGCGCGACGGGATGCTGAACTCGCTGCTGCTGGCGAATGTGATGGCGGACGAGAAGAAGACGCTGGGGGAGCTGGTGGCGGCGTTGCAGGAGGAGTTTGGCGAGCACCAGTATGGGCGCATCGATATGCATATCGATGAGGCACTGAAGCAGTCGGCGATTGCTCGGGCGAAGGCGGGCGTTGCGGACATTGCGGGGCTGAAGGTGCTGCGCGTCGAGACGATGGACGGGATTAAATTTTTCCTGGAGAACCCGGATTGCGCTTCGAAGCCGAATGCAGCGGAGACTTGGCTGCTGTTACGGGCTTCGGGGACGGAGCCGCTGCTGCGGGTGTATTGCGAGAGCTGCTCGGTGGAGTCGGTGGAGAAGGTGCTGAAGGCGGCGGAGAGCTTTGTGATGCAGGGGAGTGCGGCTTGATGGGGCAGACTGGCGTTACGAATGTTACGAGCGTTACGACTAATGGAATGCTGTTCGACATGGATGGGGTGCTGATCAGCTCGATTGGGTCGGTGGTGCGGTGCTGGAGACGGTGGGCGGTGATGTATGGCGTACCGGATGCGGAGAACTACGAGGTTCCGCATGGCAAGAGGGCGATCGATATTGTGAAGGCTCTGCGGCCGGACATTGACCCAGCGGAAGGGCTGCGGGTGATCGAGGACATGGAGCTGGAGGACGTTGCCGACCTGAAGGTGCTGCCGGGAGTGAAGGCGCTGCTGGAGAGCTTGCCGCAGGACCGGTGGGCGATTGTGACCTCGGCTACGAAGCGGTTAATGCTGGGACGGCTCAAGGTGGCGGGGCTGCCGATTCCGGAGAGGATCATCAGCGGCGATATGGTGGAGCGGGGCAAGCCGGATCCGGAGCCTTACCGGCGCGGCGCGGAGCTGCTGGGACTGACGCCGGAGGAGTGTTTGGTGGTGGAGGACGCTCCGCCGGGCGTGGGGGCCGGGGTTGCGGCGGGCTCGCGGGTGCTGGGCGTGCTGGGGACGCACTCGCTGGAGGAGCTGCATGAGGCGGAGTGGGTGGTGCGGTCGCTGGAGGATGTTACGGTGGCGGCTGGGGCGGCGGGGTTGGAGCTGCGGTTTACTTCGTTGCGGTAGGGCTACGAGGACTGTAGCAGGAGGGCTTCGACTCGCTTCAGGTCTTCTTCGGTGTCTACTCCTATGGTGTCGAACTCGGTGGGTTCTACGTAGAGAGAGATGTTGTTTTCGAGAAAGCGGAGCTGTTCGAGGCGCTCGGTTTGTTCCAGTGTGCTGGGCGGCAGGGTGGGGAAGCGCATGAGGGTCTGGCGGCGGTATGCGTATAGGCCAATGTGCTTCCAGTATTGGGGGGAGGCTCCGTCGCGGTCGTAGGGGATGGTGGCTCGGGAGAAGTAGAGTGCGCGTCCGTCCGCGGCGGTGACTACTTTGACCGCGTTGGGGTTGTGGATATTTTCGGCGGTGCAGAGGACTTTGAGGGTGGAGACCTCGACGTGCGGCTGAGCGAAGGGGCGGAGGAGCGCGGTGAGGTGCTGGGGCTTGAGGAGCGGCTCGTCGCCCTGGATGTTGACGTAGATATCGGCGTCGATTTGCTGGGCTACAGCGTGGACGCGGTCGGTGCCGCTGGCGAGGTCGGGGGAGGTGAGCTGGACGGGCCATTGATTGCGATAGCACAGCTCGGCTACCTCTTCGGAGTCGGTGGCGATGAGGACGCGGTCGAGCTGGGGACAGGCGGAAGCGGCCTCGAAGACCCAGGCGAGCATGGGTCTTCCGGCGATGCTGCGGAGCACTTTGCGGGGCAGGCGGGTGGAGGCCAGTCTTGCGGGAATAACGCCGAGGACGGACGGCTTTTCTGGAAGGCTGGAATCAAGTATGATTGGACTTGGCTGTGCCGTGGCTCTGGTTCCTTCTGCGGACGGATGTATTTGACCGGCATACCCCTTACACACATCGGCGGTGTAGCTCAGATGGTTAGAGCGACGGACTCATAACCCGTAGGTCGACAGTTCGATTCTGTCCACCGCCACCAAAAGTATTGAATACGCGGGGCATCGCGTGATCTTTGTACGAGAGTATCATTTCCTTATCGAGGTTCGTCTAACCTCGTGTAGTGTTGTCGCCTGTGGAGATGATTCATACCTATGCCTAAGCTTTCCAAGATTCTGCTGCTTGCCGTTTCGGTTGTCCTGGTTGTGACGATCTTCCTGGGTGTGAATTCGAGCGGCGTGAACGCTGCTTCTGAGCCTCAGGATGGGGCTTATCGGCAGATCAACGTCTACAGCGAGGTGCTTCGGCATATCCAGACGGATTATGTGACGGAGCCGAATATCCATTCGGTGACGGACGGCGCGCTGCGTGGGCTGCTGGAGTCTCTGGATGCGGACTCAAGCTACCTCTCTCCGGAGGAGTACAAGGCGTATAAGGCCGACAAGGGCGGTAAGGCGCAGGTGGGGATCAACGTTTCGAAGCGGCTCGGCTATGCGACGGTGGTTTCGGTGGTTCCGGGAAGCCCGGCGGACAAGGCGGACATTCGCGATGGAGAGCTGATTGAGGCGATTGGCGACCAGAATACGAGCGACCTCTCGCTGGCTACGATTCAGATTCTGCTGCAGGGCGCTCCGGGAAGCAACCTGACGATCTCGATTGTGCGGCCTCCGAAGGCGGCTCCGCAGAAGATGACGCTGACGCGGGTGGTTACGGCAGTACCGCCGGTGGCGGAGACGATGTATGAGAACGCTTCGATTTTGTATCTAAAGCCGGGGGCGATCGACCGGGAGCATGTGCAGCAGATCGAGTCGAAGCTGAAGGGAATGCAGAAGGCCGGAAATAAAAAAATTCTGCTGGATCTGCGTGACGTTACCGCGGGTGATATGACGGAGGGGGTGCGGCTGGCGAACTTTCTGATGGGGTCGGGCACGATTGCGACGCTGGAGGGGCAGAAGGTCGAGAAGCAGACATTTACGGCGGACGCGTCGAAGGCGATCAACACGACCGCTCCGGTGGTGGTGCTGGTGAATCGTGGGACGTCGGGCGCGGCGGAGCTGGTGGCGGCGGCGTGGCTGGATAGCAAGCGCGCGGAGCTGGTGGGCGAGAGGACGTTTGGCGAGGGCGCGCAGCAGAAGACCTTCGAGCTGCCGGATGGCGCTGCGCTGATTATGTCGGTGGCGAAGTATGCGTCGCCCTCGGGGAAGAAGCTGCAGGATGATGGCGTTACGCCGGGGGTTCTGGTGGCCTCGAATCTCTATGACGACATCGTGGGCGAGGATGACGAGACGATCCAAAACGGGAATGCTCGCCCTACGGTGGAGAAGCCGGAAGTGACGGTGGATGAGCAGCTTACCAAGGCCCTGGACCTGCTGAAGAGCAAGGCGGCTTAAGCGGTTCCGGGACTCTGTTTCCGGTGGCTGTATACGGGTTTCACCATGCTATGGTGAAAGGGCGTGCCGAGTTTATTCAGTCTCGAAAACTGGTTGCCGGAGACGAGGGGGGAATCGCGCTGGAGGCGGATTCTTCGCCAGATCTTCGTCACTGGACCGGAGTATCCGAGCCGCAGGATTGCGCGCAGGGTAACGTTTATTACGCTGCTGGGGTTGTCGGCGGTGTTTGGCGCTATGTGCGGGCTGATGCTGGTCTATTCGATCGATCTGCCACAGATGGAAGATCTGGCGCGGTATCGTCCGAATACGACGACTGAGTTGCTGGATACGCATGGACGGGTCTTTGGCTCGTTTGCGCTGGAGCGCAGGGTGGTGGTGCCTTACGCGGCGTTTTCGCCGGTGCTGCGTGAGGCGATTATCTCGATTGAAGACAAGAGCTTCGAACGGAACTGGGGGGTGAACCTGGTTCGCGCGGTGGGGGCTGCATACCGGGACCTGAACTCGAATGGGCGGTCGCAGGGCGCTTCCACGCTGACGATGCAGCTTGCCCGGAACCTCTTTCTCTCTTCGGAAAAGACGTTTTCGCGAAAGCTGGAAGAGATCTTTCTTTCGGTCCAGATTGAGCGGCGGTTTACGAAGCAGCAGATCTTTGAGCTGTATGCGAACCAGATTTACCTGGGGCATGGAACGTATGGGTTTGAGGCGGGGTCGGAGTTCTTTTTCAGCAAACATGCCCGGGATTTGACGCTGCCGGAGGCGGCGCTGCTGGCGGCGCTGCCGAAGGGGCCGGAGGCGTATTCGCCGCTGAAGTATCCGGAGCGGGCGCTGCGGCGGCGCAACCTGGTACTGAGCGAGATGGCGTCGGATGGGAAGATTACGGAGCAGCAGGCGGAGGCCGCGAAGGCCGCTCCGCTTGGGTTGCGCCTGGAGGCTCCGGTGAACAGCGTTGCGCCGTACTTTGTGGAAGAGGTGCGGCGTCAACTGGAGAAAGAGTATGGCGTGGAGCAGGTCCACGGCGCGGGGCTGCGGGTTTATACGACGCTGGATCTGGATCTCCAGTTGGTGGCGAACAAGGCGGTTCTGGATGGGCTGGCTACATACGAGCGGCGGCGGGAGTGGGTGGGGAAGCTACAGAATGTGGTTCGGCAGGGAACGGACCTGGGGAGCTACCGGCATCCGGACTGGACGCAGACCGTGGCCAAGGGGAGCTATATTCATGGGTTGGTGACGGAGCTTTCGCCCCGGAAGATTGTGGTGAAGGTGGGGGCGCGGGAGGCGGTGATGACTCCTGACGACTGGGCGTGGACGGAGCATTACTCGGCGGAGAGGTTTCTACAGGTTGGGGACATTGTTTATGTGAGGATTGAGGACTGTCCGCCGGAGGGGGCGCTGCGGGCTACGTTGCAGCAGGACTCGGGCGCGCAGGCTTCGCTGATGGCGGTGGATAACTCGAACGGCGAGGTTCTGGCCATGGTGGGAGGCAGGGACTTTGCGCTGTCGCAGTTCAATCGGGCTACGCAGGCGCAGCGGCAGGTGGGGTCGTCGTTCAAGCCGTATGTTTATACGACGGCGATTGAGGCGGGGGAGAAGCCTACGGACATCGTTGTGGACAGCCCGACTTCGTTCCCTACGCCGAACGGGTGGTATACGCCGCATAACTATGAGGCGGACTATCGCGGGCCGATGACGCTGTTGAGTGCGTTTGCGGAGTCGAGGAATATTCCAGCGCTGAAGCTGGCGGCGAAGTACGGTATCCGCAAGGTGATCGAGACGGCGCACCGGTTTGGCATTGTAAGCAACATTCCGGCGTTTTTGCCGGTGGCGATCGGGTCGGCGGACATTACGCTGGCGGAGCAGGTGGGCGCTTACAGCGTGTTTCCGAACGACGGGATTCTGATTGAGCCGCACACGATCCGCAAGGTGGTACAGGCGGACGGGTTGCCGCTGGACCATACGCCGTCGGGGGTGAGCGAGGTGATCTCGGTGGAGACGGCGCGGACGATGATGCAGATGTTGCAGGCGGTGGTTAGGCAGGGAACGGCGGTGGCGGCGTCGCAGTTGAACCATCCTCTGGGAGGCAAGACGGGCACGACGAACGATTATGCCGATGCGTGGTTTTTGGGATTTTCGCCTTCGGTGACGTGCGGGACGTGGATCGGGTTTGATAATCGGCAGTCGCTGGGGAAGAAGGAGACTGGCGCAAAGGCGGCTCTGCCGATGTGGATGAGCTTTATGCGGGCGGCGATTGCGGACAAGCCGGATGAGACGTTTGCGAGTGCGGGTTCGCCGAAGAAGACGCTGGCGGTGCCGATGAACTCGGGGGCTGCTCCTGCGGCGGGTGCTAAGCCGAAGGATGATGATGAGAGCGATCCGGATGCTCCGGCGGGGAAGCCTAAGTCTGCGGATGTGCAGTAAATCTTTTGCTCTTTGAGCGGCTTTGGTTGGGGTGACGGGTAAAAACAAACAACAGCAACGGCAAAAGCAAAGGCAATGATTTGGGTCGCTTCGCCCTTCGGGCTTTGCTCCTGCCTTGCACCCCAGCGAACGAAAATCTGTTCGCCGGGGACCCCGCAGTTTCGGCAGAGCGGTGGTCGCTTCGCGACGGGTTTTATTTATGGCCGGGCTGAAGCCCGCTCCTATCTCAACGGCAAGAACAAGCAACGACAAGAACAAGAACAATGGCAACGACGATCGGGGGCTGGGGAGAGGTTTACATTCCCACCTTAGCGACGATGAAGCCTTCGCGAAGATGGGGCACCCCTTTTGTGGGCCGGTTTAGGGGAAAGGCAACGACAACAGCAAGGGCCTATGGGTTTGGGTGGGTGGAGGGAAGGCTATATGTTGATGCGGTCTAGGGTTGGGGCGGGGCTAGTTGTACTTTGCGGGCGTGGCATAGGCTGAAGTAGCGTTTGGCCTGGGCTACGTCGCGGCCTATCTGTTCGCGGAGGGCTTCGGGGTTGGGCCAGCGCATTTCGGGGCGGAGGCGGCGCAGGAAGGTGAGGGTGAGCGGGGTCTGCTCGGTCAGCTCGATGGGGTGGAAGTTGAGGAGATGGGACTCCACGGTGAAGGAGTCGGCACCGAAGGTGGGGCGGTTGCCTACGTTGGTTACGGCGTCGAAGGTTTCGCTGGATGCTCCGGAGCCGATGGTCAGCGTGGTGATGTAGACGCCGTTGGCGGGGAGGAGCTCGGGGTAGGGCGCGAGGTTGATGGTGGGGACGGTGTAGCGCGTGCCGTAGCCGCGTCCGGAGGCGGGCGTGCTGCATATGGAGAAGCAGCGGCCTAGCAGAGCGCGGACCTGGCTGACGTTGCCTTCGGCGATGAGCTCGCGGATGAGGGTGGATGAGATGGCCTGGCCGCGGGCGCTTTGCGGAGAGTAGACGCGGACGGTGAAGCCCAGCTCTTTGCCGAGGGCTTCGAGGCTGACTACTCCTGCCTCGGCCTGGTAGCCGAAGCGGAAGTTTTCGCCTTCGTGGAGCTCGATGACCTGAAGTTTCTGCCGGAGGATTTCGATGGCGAAGGTGCGGGCGGAGGTGCGGGAGAGCTCGGCGGTGAAGGGAAGGACGAGGACGGCATCAATGCCGGTGGCGGCGAGGAGGGCCAGTTTTTCGGTGAGGGGGGTGATGAGGGGACGGCTGGATTCGGGGCGGAGGACGCGGACGGGGTGGGGATCGAAGGTGATGGCGATGGAGGCCACGCCGAGGGTGCGGGCGCGGGAGACGACTTCGGCTATGACCCATTGGTGGGCGCGGTGGACGCCATCGAAGTTGCCGATGGTGGCGACGGAGGGGCCGAAGTTGGCAGGGACATCTGCGAGCTGGCGGAATATGAGCATCAGGCGATCTCGAACTGGAGCTGCAACCCGTCGTAGGCGAGACGGATGTGCGGGGGAAGGGTGGCCTCGGTCGCGGCGTGGTCGAGATCGTGGCCCATATGGGTGAAGAAGGCGCGTTTGGGCTTGAGGCGCTCGACGATGGCGATGGAGTTGTCGATGTGTGAGTGGCTGGGGTGAGGCTCGCGGCGCAGGGCGTCGAGGATGAGGACGTCGAGATCCTGAAGGAGGGGGACGGCTGCCTCGGGGATGTCGCTCATGTCGGTGAGGTAGGCGGCCTTGCCGAAGCGGTAGCCGGTGATTTCGAGGGTTCCGTGGGTGACGGGGATGCGCTGGAAGCAGGCTCCGAAGAGCGGGATGGCGGCTCCGGGGGTAGTGTCGATGCGGTGGAGTTGGACACGGGCGCTGGTGGGGTAGCGATCCTCTTTATCGAAGGTGTAGCGGAAGATGCGTTCGAGGGTGCTGGCGGTGTCGTCGTCGGCGTAGATGGGGAGATGGCCGCTGGGCGTGCGGAAGCTGAGGGGGCGCAGGTCGTCGAAGCCCATGATGTGGTCGGCGTGGCCGTGGGTGTAGAGGACGGCTTCTACGCGGCGGAGGTTCTCGCGGATGGCCTGGGCGTGGAAGTCGGGGCCGGTGTCGATGAGGATGACGTGATCGTTATATTCGAGGCGGACGGAGCAGCGGGTGCGGCGGTTTCGCGGGTCGGAGGAGGTGCAGACGGAGCACTCGCAGCCGAGCGTCGGCACCCCCATGGAGGTGCCGGTTCCGAGAAAGGTGAGGGTTGCTTGCATTTAGCGGACGATGCTGGGTCCGAGGGGGCCGGGCTTGCCGCCGGTGGCCTTGGCGGCGGCGGAACGGGCAAGAGCCTGGGTGATTTCCAGGAAGGCCATGCGGACCTCGAAGAGCGCTCCTTCGATTAGGCGGGTCTCTTCGGAGGTGAGGTTGCCTTTGGTCTTTTCGGCGAGTACGGCGAGCATGTCGACGCTCTGGCGGGCACCGAGGATATCGACCTGCGGCTGCTGGCCTTCGGGAGTCGCTCCGCCCATCTGCATGATCGCCGTCATGTAGAGAGACTGGACGAGCTGATCGAAGTTCATGGCGGGGGGATGATCCATGCCGGGATTGGCGGCGCGGATGGCGGTTTCGAGGCGGTCGGCTGTCATCTCGTAGGCGATGCGAGCCTGCTCGTTCTGTTCGGCGGTGGGGGACGGCGGAGGCTGCGGCTCTTCGAGTTCAGGAGCGGTGTCGGGAGTGGGCTCGGGGACGAGCTCGGGCTGCGGAGCCGAAACCGAGGTTGGGACGGGTTCGGAGGCTGGCGGAGCGTCTACGCGCTTCTCTTTTTCCGGGGAGGGATCAGCATCTTCCCGGGGGGTTCCATCGAGGGTGAACTTGCGGCGATCGGTGACGACGAAAGGCTTATTTTGTTCGGGCATACGCACACTCTTTCAAAAAAAATAGATGCAAAGCACGGCATTGCCGTTTCAGGGATGAGAAAAGGGAAGGGAGGCCGGGATGGCGGTTCCGCCGGGGTAGGTGAGGGGGATGTTGCGCGCGGCGATCTCGCGGCGGATGTAGCCGAGAGCGAGCTGCGCGGGTGCGTCGCCGCCGGAGAGGGGGATGGCGGTGATGCTGGTCAGTTCGCCTACCTCTTTCTCTTCCGCGATGAGTTTTGTGCCGGGTTTCGGCAGGGCGCCTTCGAGGCGAAAGCCGGTGAAGGTGCGGTGGACGTTGCCGCGTGAGCGGATGCGCTCGACGATCTCCTGGCCTAGATAGCAACCCTTGTTGAAGTGAAGGGCGCGATCCTGCGCGGTCTCCTGGGGGAGCTCGCGGTCGCGGATATCGATGCCGTAGAGGGGAGTTCCTTCGAGGATGCGAAGCTGCTCCAGCGTCTGCGAGTCGATGGACGCTGCGCCCGCTTGCTGGAGCGCGTTCTGTAGATGCTCGGCGGTTGCTGGATCGGTCCAGATTTCGAAGCGTGGGGTCAGCGGGCTGTGTGCGTGGATTACGGCAACTTCAGCGGCGTTCCATGGGGTGGCGGTGCGGGTGAGCGCGCCTTGATCTGGAATGGTCAGGCCGATTTGCTGTAGCAGCGAGAGGGCGTTGGGACCGGCGAGCAGAAGACCGGATTGCGAGGAGGAGATGTCGGCTAGCTCGACGTCGTCCATGATGATGAACTTGTCGAGCAGGGCGATGAGGTTGGGGATTTGCTGCGATGCGGATTCGAGCAGGAAGGCTTCGGGGGCGGCGAAGATATAGGCGTCGCCCTGGATGCGGCCTTGCGCGCTCAGGAGGAAGCTGTAGCTGCCTTCGCCGGGCTTTAGCTGCTGGATGGAGTTGGTGACCATGCCGTTGAGCCAGCGGGTGCGATCGGTTCCGATGATGCGAATCCAGCCGGTTTGATGGAGCGGGGCGACGGCCGCGGCGGTCAGCGGGGCCGCTAGCGAATTCGGAAGGCTGGCGGTTGACTGAAAAATGACGTCGGGTTGGGAGGGTTGGGTCATAAACAGGCAGCGGCTGCGTAAAACTCTGCGTACACTTGATTATAGCGATCCATGAGAGGTTCCATTGCAGGGAAGATTTTGCGGTAAAACCGGGGTTTTCAAGGCCGGAGTTGTGGCCGCCATGCTGTTGATGACTGGCGGCATAGCGTCTGCTTCGGCAGGGCAGACGGGGACACAGGCTCCAGCTACGCAAGGGCAGGCTCCTATGACTCAGGAGCAGGCGAAGCAGCTCTTTCAGTCGGTGGACGAGATTCTGAAGTTTGTAAGCGAAGATACGAAGCTGCCGATTGAACACAGCGTGAAGCGGAAGCTGATCTCGCGGGAGGAGATCAATCGCTATCTGCGAAAGAAGTTCGATGAGGACGAGAGCAATAAGCGCATGGAGCGCTCCGAGGTGGTGCTGAAGAAGTTCGGGATGCTGGATCGCGACTTTCATCTGCGGCCGTTTCTTCTGAGCTTGCTGACGGAGCAGATTGCGGGCTTCTATGATAACAAGACCAAGACGGTGAATCTGCTGGACTGGATTCAGCCGGAGGAGCAGAAGTCAGTGCTGGCGCATGAGCTGACTCATGCGCTGCAGGACCAGAAGGTCGGTTTGACGAAGTGGTCGGATGTGAGCCTGGAAGGCATTTCGCGCAATGCGCAGGAGGACAATCACCATCTGCTGATGGATGAGGCTAGCACGGCCCGCTCGGCTGTGGCGGAGGGGCAGGCGATGGCGGTTTTTGTGGACTACACGCTGCGGCCTTCGGGAAAGACGCTGGCGAATTCTCCAGAGCTGGCAGGCCGCTTGAAGGAGCAGACCGCGGATACGAGCGGATCGCCGGTGATGGCGAGGGCTCCGCTGATGTTGCAGCAGTCGCTGTTATTTCCCTATAGCGAGGGGTTGAGTTTTGAGCAGGCGGTGCTGGTGAAGGCAGGGAAGGATGCGGCCTTTGCGAATGTACTGGCGAATCCTCCGTCGTCGAGTTTCGAGATTATGAATCCCGTGGCGTATATGGAGCATGTGCCGGTGCCGGTGCTGCGGTTGCCGGATATCCATCCTCTGCTGGATGCGGAGTACACGCCGTATGACCTTGGCGTGATGGGCGAGTTGGATGTGCGGATGCTTACGGAGCTGTTTGGCGGAAGAGACCTGGCGATGGCGCTTGCCCCGGCGTGGGATGGTGGGTTGTATTATGCGGCGCAACGCAAGTCGGCGGTGACGGCGGCGGAGAAGGCGTCTACGGCTTCGATCGGCTTGCTGTATTACTCGCGCTGGAAGAATGAGGACTCGGCGCGATCGTTTATGCGTATCTTTGGCGATCAGATTCCGAGGCAGTACTCGAATGTGGTGCGGCGGCAGAAGGACGAGACGGATGATGAGCTGGTCTTCTCGACGAACGAAGGCGATGTGCTGATTGCCCGCTCGGGAGCGAAGGTTTATATCGGCGAGGGCTTCGATCTTGCATTGTCGCGCAAGCTTCGCGACAGCATTGCAGATGCACAGTCGGGAGGGCCTGTTCGCCAGGCTGAGTTGCCGCAGAGTGAGCCTGCTCTCACTTTGACGAAGTTTCTGGCGTCGTTTGGCGTGGCCAACGGGGCTGTCAGCGGGGCAGGGCTGCAACGATATACTTTGAATGGGCTGAATTAGTCTGTGCGGTATTCACTGACAGGAGCGAAGAGATCTTGAAGAAGGCAGAGATTGGCATTATTGGGGGCAGCGGTCTGTACGCTATGCCCGGACTGACGAATGTGCGTGAAGAGCGGCTGACGACTCCGTTTGGAGAGCCCTCCGATGCGTTTGTTCTGGGAGAGCTCGAAGGGCGGAATGTGGCGTTTCTGGCGCGTCATGGACGTGGGCATCGCATTTTGCCGAGTGAGCTGAACTTCCGCGCCAATATCTTTGCGATGAAGATGCTGGGCGTGGAGACGATTATCTCGGTGTCTGCCGTGGGATCGTTGAAAGAGGAGCACAAGCCGACGGACTTCGTGATTCCGGACCAGTTTATCGATCGGACGTTCGCACGCGTCTCTACGTTCTTTGGCGAGGGAATTGTTGCCCATGTCGGTTTTGGAGACCCGGTTTGTACGCCGTTGACTGCTGTTCTGAAGCAGGCCTGCGATACGGTGGGGGTTGTTGGAAAAGCAGGCGGGACATACGTGTGTATGGAAGGGCCGCAGTTCTCGACGCGCGCTGAGTCGAACCTCTATCGGAGCTGGGGCGCGGACGTGATCGGGATGACGAATCTGCAGGAGGCGAAGCTGGCTCGCGAGGCCGAGATTTGCTACGCGACGATTGCGATGGTGACGGACTATGACTGCTGGCGCGAGGGTCATGATGACGTTACGGTGGACCAGATTGTTGCGGTGATTCACCAGAATGCGGACAATGCCTCGAAGGTGGTCCGCGCGGCCGTTGCCGCGATGCCCGCGGATAAGTCCTGCGGCTGTGTGGATGCGTTGAAGTATGCGATTCTTACGGACCGCAAGGCGATTCCTGATGCGACCCGTCAGAAGCTTTCCATCCTGGTGGAGAAGTATCTGTAGTCGAATTGATTTGTGCTTTAACTAGTTACAAAATTTCAGGAAAAGGATGTTTATGGCAATTCTTGTCGTTGGATCCGTTGCATTCGATAGCATCGAGACGCCGCATGGAAAGGTAGACCATTGTCTTGGCGGCGCGGCTACGCATTTTTCTCTTGCTGCGAGCTACTTTACTCCGGTGCGTGTGATTGCCGTTGTGGGGAAAGACTTTACTGCCGAGAATGAAGCGGTGCTGACGCGGCGCGGCATCGACACGCAGGGGCTGGAGCGTGCGGATGGCTTGAGTTTTCACTGGACCGGCGCGTACTCGGGAAATATGTCCGAGGCGAAGACGCTGGGTACGGACCTGAATGTCTTCGAGACATTCGAGCCTAAGATTCCTGATGTCTATAAAGACACCGAGTATCTTTTTCTCGCGAATATCGACCCTGCGTTGCAGGCGCGTGTTCGCGGCCAGATGCCGAATGTGCGGATGGTTTGCGGAGATACGATGAACTACTGGATTGCGGACCATCGTGCCAATCTGGAGAAGGTTCTGCGTGAGCTGGATGTTCTGCTCATCAACGATGGCGAAGTCCGTATGCTGGCCGATGAGCGGAATCTGGTGGTCGCGGCGAAGAAGGTGCTTGCGATGGGGCCGAAGACGCTGGTCGTGAAGCATGGAGAGTATGGCGCGACGGCGTTCTTCAGCGATGGCTCGCATCCGTTCCGCGCTCCGGCGCTGCCTCTGGCGGAGGTGGTTGATCCGACGGGCGCGGGCGACTCGTTCGCCGGAGGCTTCTATGGGTATATTGCTTCGCAGCCGAAGCTGACGCCCGCGGTGCTCCGTAAGGCGATGTTCTACGGCGGCGTGATGGGTTCCTTTGCCGTGGAGCGCTTTGGCACGGAGCGGCTGCAGAATGTCTCTCGCGAGGAGATCGAGCAGCGGTTTAAATTGTTCCAGGAGATTTCGCATCTTGACCACGCGGAGGAGTAGAACGTCCAGGCCCGGCTCGACGGCGGCGGCCGTTGAGCCGGCCAACCCCGAAGCGGTGACCCCGGCGACACGGCAGGAGATCTTTCCCATTGCGTTGCTCTCCGTGTTGCTCTCGTTTCTTGCTTTGATGATTTGCTATACGCGTGGGTATCTCCTGCTTTATGGGGATGCGGTGGCGCATCTTGGGATAGCGCGGCGTATTCTCGATTCGCGCAATCCGGGTATTGTGCAGCTTGGCGGGGTGTGGCTTCCGCTGCCGCATCTGCTGATGCTGCCGTTTGTGCAGAACATTCAGTGGTGGCAGAACGGATTGGCTGGGGCGTGGCCTTCGCTGGCCTGCTACATCCTGAGTGTGGCGGGGATGTACCGGCTGGGGCGGCTGATGCTGAAGCCTCGCTGGGTGCTGGTGGCGACTGCGTTTTACGCGCTGAATCCGAACCTGCTGTACCTTGCGACTACGGCGATGACGGAGCCGCTGTTTCTTGCGATTCTGATCTGGACGACGCTGCTTACGATTGAATGCGTTGCTGCGATTCGTGCGGCCCGAGTGGCAGCGGTTTCGGCCAGGCTGATGCTGCTCGCTCTTTGTATTCTTGCTGCGGTGTTTACGCGGTATGACGGCTGGGCGCTTGGGGCCGGTGTCTGGTGTGTTGTTGCCTTTGTGCTTGCGCGGCATCGCGAGGTGCTGCGTAAGGTCGCTCCGACGTTTGTTGTCTTTACGGTGCTTGCTGTACTGGGGCCGATTAGCTGGCTTTTGTATAACTATCGCTTCTACCACGATCCGCTGGACTTCATTCGTGGGCCATATTCGGCGGCTGCGATTGATCGCAAGACATCTGCTCCTGGCTCGCCGCACTATCGCGGCTGGCATGATCCGGTGTGGGCGCTTGTCCTCTATTTGCGCACGGCGCAGGTGGATGCGAGCTTCTGGGAGACGGGATTTCTGGTGCTGGTGGGCGCGGTTGCGGGGATTGTGCTGGCTGTCCGGCGCAGGCTTGCGCTGGCTTCATTGCTGCTGTGGGTGCCGCTGCCGTTCTATGTGTACTCGATTGCCTTTGGGGCGATTCCTATCTTTATTCCGCAACTGTGGCCGCACTCGTTTTATAACTCGCGGTATGGAATCGAGATGCTGCCAGCCTTTGCTGTTTTTACGGCGGTGTTATTGGATTGGGTGCAGTCGCGCTGGCGTGAAGCGAATCCCGGCGTATGGAAGTTTCTGCAACCGGCGGTGTTGCTGCTGATTGTTTTGAATACGGCGGGGATGATCTACAAGACGCCGCTGGTGCTGAAGGAAGCGATGAATAACTCGACGACGCGGCTTGCATTTGAGACGTCGCTGGCGCGTGAGCTTCGCAATTTCCCTTCCGGTGTGCCGATCCTGATGTATAACTCCGACCACGTGGGGGCGTTGCAGGCGGCGAGTATTCCTTTGCGCCAGACGTTGAATGAGGGCGATTACGATAGCTGGAAGGCCGCTCTGGATGCTCCCGCGGACCATGCGGCGTTTGTGGTTGCGATTACGGGAGACCCGGTGTCTGCCGCGGTCGCGGCGCATCCGCAGGACCTGGTGGAGCTTTCGATTCTCTGCACGTCCGGGCAGTCTTGCGCTCGCATTTACCACTCGAACCGATTTGGCTTTGTGCAGCAACAGAACTCCAAGCCGTAGATGAGGCAGAATAAGAGCAAGATGATTCCTTTTGTAAAAGCACATGCATGTGGCAACGACTTCCTGATCCTGGAGGAGACGGTTGCGCAGCGGCGTCATGCCGAGATCGCGCGCAGGCTCTGCGCTCGCAATACGAACGTTGGCGCGGACGGCATTGAATTTGTGGAGCGCAAGGAAGATGGCAGTTTCTTCCTGCGGCTATTCAATGCGGACGGCAGCGAGGCGGAGCTCTCGGGCAATGGAACTCGTTGTGTGGCGGCGTGGCTGGCTAAGAGTGAGAAGCTGAACGATGTGGTGTTTGGCACGCATGGCGGACAACGCACGTGCCATGTTGTGGAGGGGAACGATCCTTTCTACCTGATTGAGAGTGAGATGGGGGTTCCGCGGGTGATGCCGCGCAGCATCGAGTTGCCGGGAGTTGGCGTGGTTGCCGGTGCGATGGTGAATGTGGGTAATCCGCACTTTGTTCTCTTTGTGGATACGGAGGACTTCAGCGCGTATGGTCACTCGTGGCAGCAGCTTGGTGGGATGATCAGCACGAGTCCGCTGTTTCCTCATGGAACGAATGTTGAGTTCGTGCAGGTGCATTCTCCGTCGGAGATTGCATTTCGCATCTATGAGAGGGGCTGCGGGCCGACGACTTCTTCGGGGACGGGGACGTGTGCTTCTTCCGCCGCGTCGATTGCTCTGCGCGATACGAGCCGTGAGCTTACGGCGATTGCCGAAGGAGGAGCGCAGCGCACGGTGTGGGCTGCGAACGATGCGGTGATGCGCCTGACAGGTCCGGCGGAGATCATCTGCACTGGCGAGGTGTTTGCGCTGTGAGAACTTCTTCGGCAGGTGTGGTTCGGCCGCGCGCGTTGCGGCCGGGGTCTACGCTTGCCGTTGTTTCGCCTGCGAGCGCGGCGAAGTTGGAGCGTGTGCAGCAGGGAATTGAGCATCTGCATCGGCTGGGGTACAAGACGGTGACGGGGGCCCATGCGCTTTCGAGAGGGCCTCTTTATTTTGCGGGATCGCTGGAGGAGCGGCTTGGCGATCTCCATGCTGCGTTTGCCGATCCTGCAATTGATGGCATTGTCTGCACGCGTGGCGGCTGGGGCTCTGCGGAGTTGCTGCCGTATCTTGATGCCGAACTGATTCGTAAGAATCCTAAGCCATTTATCGGTTATAGCGATCACACCTCGCTGCATTGCTGGCTGGCGAATGAGGCGAAGCTGGGGACCTTCTATGGCCCGATGGTGGCAGCGGATTTCTCTCGCGAGGATGGCCCGGAGATGAGGAGCTGGCGGCATAGTCTGCATGATGCCGAGGGATGGTCGCTTGGGGCTGCCGATGGCTTGCGCGTGATTCGTCCCGGACGTGCGGAGGGTGTTCTGACTGGCGGTTGCCTTGCGATTTATGTGGAAGCGCTGGGGACGCCTTATGCGCCGCGTATGGATGCGAACAGTATTCTCTTTCTGGAAGATATCGGCGTGAAGCCGTACCAGTGGGACAGGATGCTGGTGCATCTGCGCTACTCTGGGCTGCTGGAGAAGGCTACGGGGATTGTCTTCGGCGATATGCAGCAGTGCGTTGCTGCTGAGGAGTTCGAGTTTCTCGATAGCGTGATTCTTCATGCGCTGCGGGATTTTCCCGGGCCTATTGCGATTGGCTTGCGCTGCGGACATGTGGCGGCATCGAACATCACGCTTCCGCTTGGCGTTGCATGTGCGCTGGACCTTACGGTGGAGGGGAACCCGCAGATGCACTTTCTCGAAGCTGCCGTTGCGAGTTAATGTTCAATCTGGCCTATTCATGCAAAACGTAAAACACATTCATCTGATCGGTATCTGCGGTACGGCAATGGCTTCGCTGGCGGGTATGTTGCAGTTGCTGGGGCATCGTGTGACGGGCTCTGATACGGCGGCGTATCCGCCGATGAGCGATCAACTGGCTACGCTGGGGATTCCGGTGCAGCAGCCTTATGCGGAGAGCAACCTGACGCCGCGCCCGGACCTGGTGGTGGTGGGGAATGCGATCTCGCGCGGCAATGTCGAACTGGAGCATGTTCTCGACAATCGCATTCCTTTTGCTTCGATGGCCTCGATCATCCATGATGAGTTTCTGCGGGACCGCGAGCCGCTGGTGGTTGCGGGAACCCATGGCAAGACGACGACGACGAGTATGCTGGCGTGGATCTATGAGGTCGCTGCGCGGGAGAACCCGGCGCTTGCGCCTTCATTTCTGATCGGGGGCGTTGCGGAGAACTTTGGCGCGAGCTTCAAGGTGCGGGATACGCGGCCTTTCATCATTGAGGGCGATGAGTATGACACTGCCTTCTTCGATAAAGGGCCGAAGTTTCTGCATTACTTTCCTGATGCCGCGATTCTTACGCATGTGGAGTTTGATCATGCGGACATCTATCCGGACCTGGCTGCGGTGAAGACGGCGTTCAAGCGGCTGGTGAACCTGATTCCGCGCAGGGGACGGATTGTTGCCTATGATGGCAGCGAGAATGTGAGCGAGTGCGTTGCACGGGCTTTTTGCCCGGTGGAGCGCTATGGGTTTTCTGCGGAGTCTTACTGGCGACTCTCGGAGATGCGGCACGAGGGGACGGTGACGCATTGGAATCTGCATCGTGATGGCGAGTTTTTTGCTTCGTTGAGTTTGCCGATGGCGGGAGAGCATAATGCGCTGAATGCTACGGCGGCTGCGGCTTTGGCGGCGGGGCAGGGAGTTCCGGTTGGGGCGATTGTGGAGGCTTTGGCCACGTTTAAGAGCGTCAAACGGAGGCTGGAAGTACGGGCTGTGGTGGGTGGCGTGACGGTGATTGATGACTTTGCGCATCATCCTACGGCGATCCGCGAGACGCTACGTGCGCTGCGGGAGAGCTATGCGGGGCGTCGTCTGTGGGCGGTGCTGGAGCCTCGTTCGAATACGCTTCGCCGCAATGTGTTTGAAGCTGAACTGGTGGAGAGTCTGGCGCTGGCGGACAGGGTTGTGCTGGCATCGGTCTTTCAGTCGGAGAATATTCCGGAGGTGGAACGGCTGCATCCGGAACAGGTGGTTGCGGCTTTGAATGCGCGTGAGGTTCCTGCCGCGTTGTATAAAGACGCCGATGCTATTGTTGCGGGGATTGTGCCGGAGCTGGCGGAGCGGGACGTGGTGGCGATTCTTTCGAACGGCGGATTCGGGGGGATCTATGGGAAGCTTCCTGAGGCGATTGGCTCGCGGAGTCGGCGTGGATGAGCAGACTGCCGCCCGGCTGCGGTATGCTGCAAAGTGAATGTTCGCGACACTGAAACTTCTGTTTGTCTATACGGCGCTTGGGCCGCTTACGGGGATCATCGGGATTCCCTATAGCCTGCTGGTGGGGAACGTGGACCTGCTGTATCGCGTCTCGATGTGGATTGCGAATGCCGGAGTGCGGGCGGCGGGCATACGGATCGAGATGAGCGGGATGGAACATGTTCCTGCGGGGCGAAGCTGCATCTTCATGTGCAATCACGTCTCGAACCTGGACCCGCCGGTGATTCTTCCGTTGCTGCCGGGGCGTAGCTCGGTGCTGTTGAAGAAGGAACTGATGAACATTCCGATCCTTGGGCTTGCGATGAAGATGGGCAAGTTTGTTCCGGTGGAGCGCGGCAACCGCCGCGAGGCCGCGCAGGCCAGCGTGGCTGCGGCTGCGGAGGCGTTGCAGTCGGGGCTGCATATGCTGGTGTTTCCAGAGGGAACACGCGCGCCGGACGGCAGGCTTGCGGCCTTCAAGAAAGGCCCGTTCTTTCTGGCGAAGCAGACGCAGGCTCCGGTGATTCCTGTCGCTCTCTCCGGTACGCAGACCATGATGCGTAGGGGAAGCTTCGCCATTACGCCGGGAGTGGCGCGCGTGCAGATGTTGCCGCCGATTGAGCCGGACAGCTATGAGACTCGCGAAGATTTATTGCGCGCAGTGAGGCTGGCGATTGCCAATGCATTGCCGCCGGAGATGCAGCCTGCGGATTACTTGACGATGGCCTTGTAGCCGTCTTCGAGCAGACGCTGCTTCATTGCGTCGGCGTCCTTTTTGGTTGAGAAGGGACCGATCTGGACGTGAAGAAACTTGTCCTGCGGGGTCTGTCGAACGGCCACGGTGTAGCCATGCTTCTTCAACGCGTTCATCAGGACGTTTGCATCTTCCTGATGGGAGACCGCTGCTACCTGCACGATAAAAGAGCCTGTTGCCTGGGTTGCTGGAACAGCGGCGGGAGCAGGAGGGGCAGTGGGTGCGACGGCCGAGGCTGCCGAGGGCTTGGGCGCTGGAACCGGCTTGGGGGTGGGCGGAGTGTGAGGAGTTGCGGGGACCTTGACGGAGTTCTCTGAGGGAGGCGCGTAGTTGGTGGTGGCCGGAGATGTGGATGTGGTTTCCGATGCCGCGGGGCTACCTGAAGCGGGCTTGGGTGTCGTGGGTTCGGTGGGCTCGTAGGAGGCAGGAGGGGCAGCGGCGGGAATGCTGGCCGCGGTCTGCACGGAGCGGCGGCCCATGCTGTATCCAAAGCCGAAGAAGACGGCGCAGAGGAGAGCCAGTAGAAAGAAGATGCCGAGGATGGTTGTGGTGCTCAGGGAGATCTCACGATCGTGTTCTGCGATGTCGTGGAGATCCTGCAGGTCATTGTCGCTGTCGTATCGACCGTTCACGTGTTATTCCTTCTTCTCTACGAGCGTTTTATTGAGCAACGTCATCAATTCCATGGGAAGTGGAAAGACGATGGTTGTGTTCTTTTCGACGCCTATCTCAGTGAGTGTCTGCAGGTAGCGAAGTTGCAGCGACATGGGCTGCTTCGCCATTAACTCAGATGCTTCTACCAGCTTGGCGGCAGCATTGAACTCGCCTTCCGCGTGGATAATTTTTGCTCTGCGTTCCCGTTCTGCTTCGGCCTGCTTGGCCATGGCGCGGAGCATGGTTTCGGGCATATCGACCTGCTTCAATTCGACGGAGACCACTTTGACGCCGAAGGGCGCGGTGTGGCCGTCGATCAGGGTCTGAATGCGAAGGTTCAGGGCTTCACGGTGGGCGAGCAGACCGTCGAGGTCGACCTCTCCCAAAACGGAACGCAATGTTGTCTGCGCGAATTGCGAGGTCTGGTAGATGTAGTTTGCTACCTCGATGACGGCCTTGGTGGGATCGATAACGCGCAGCGTGATGACGGCGTTTACCTTGAGGGTGACGTTATCGCGGGTGATGATGTCCTGTGCGGGGACTTCCATGGCCTCCTGCCGCAGGCTTACACGCACCATCTGGTCGAGCGGGCGGAAGACCCATATGATGCCCGGTCCCTTTGCGGTCTGATTGGCGACGCGGCCGAGACGAAAGACAACGCCGCGTTCGTACTCCTTCAGGATCTTGATGGAGTTCAGGGCATAAAGCACAACGATGGCGAGGGCGAAGAGAACAGGAATGGGCATGGTGGTTATAAAACCCCTTGGGCAGACTCTTACTTCATCTACCGCTGCGATTGTAGAACAGCCCCGCCCGGCGGCGAATCGCGCTCTCTAAAAGTGCAGGAAAAACCCGATGCCGGGCTCAAAGGTCGAAGTATGTTTTTGAATTGTCAGATAGTTGGTCTCGAAGTCGGGAGCCTTGTAGAAGACCTGGCGTACCTGAACTCGTATACCAAAGTGCGGAGACAAGACGGTTTGTTCCGCGCCGACGGTGTAGTAATAGGCCGCGCGAGCCTGCTTGATGAGGCCTTCGCCGCCGCGTGGAGTCGGCCGGAACGCCAGCGTGCCGAGACCTGCGCCAGCGAAGGGATGAAGGCCGAGGACGGGCCGGAGATGGGCGACGTAACCAGCCGAATACTCCGACGTATTTTGCTGAACGCCACCGAAGGGCTGCGCGCCGAACGGCCTGAAGGTATCGGTATAGCGGGCGTAGCCGTAGTTGAATTCAAAGCCAACCAGGGGCTTTACCGTGTAACGGAGCGTGATAAGAGCGCCGACCGTGTTGCCGGTGGTCAGCTTTACGGTCGTCGGCTGGGCATTGACGACGGCAGTTCCACTGGCATCTCCGTTGATCTGGCCAGAGCCGACGACGGCAAGGTCGATCCGGTTCAGTTGCTTGGCGAGTCCTGGGTGCTGCGATTCCTGAGCCTGGATGCTGGGTGCCGCTACGCCTGCTGCCAGGCACAACAGAAAGGTTCGGACACACGACCGGCGAACGACATTCAACATCTAGACAAAACTCCCTTTTTCGGAAAACTCGTGCTCTTCCAGTCTACTCTGGAGGAAGGTTTTCGAGTGCGCTCTACGGCTATTTTAGATGGAATCATTGGCGGGCTCGACGATGAGGGTCAGGCCCTCGACGCCACGAATCCGCACGGTCGCTCCGGGCGGGAGGGCGGATTCTCCGCGTAGGGAGGCCTGCCAGAGCTCGCCTCGAACCTCGATCTGGCCGGTTGGGGCGAGGGGTGACCGGACGATGCCGAGGCCGCCGACCATGGCCTGGGGGCCGACCAGCACCTTGTTGCGGCGGGCGCGGATGGCGATATAGGCCAGCCAGAAGGAGATAAGCCCGAAGCCGAGTCCTGCGCCCAGAGCGAGGCCGAGGTGGACTCTCTGCTCGGGGATCGGCCCGTTTACCAAGGTGGCCAGACCAAAGACGAGGGAGATGGTTCCTGCCAGCGCGAGGACTCCGTGGCTGGCGAACTTTGCCTCAAGGACGATCATGACGAGAGCTGCGAGGAGCAGAACGACCGATGTATGCCGCACAGGAAGCAGATTGAGGCCGAAGATGCCGAGGAGAACGAAGAGCGTTCCCAGAGAGCCGGGGACGATGGTACCGGGGACGTTGAACTCGAGGTAGATCAGAAGCGCTCCCAGTACGAGCAGGCAGACGGCGACGTCCGGATTAGTCAGCTTGCTGAGGAGGCGCTCGCGCAGGGAAGGAGCGACTGTGCGGATGGTTGCTCCGCGCAGATGCAGGACGGTTGTAGAGCCATCCCAGCGATGGATCGGGTGTTCGTCCAACTGGGCGAGAAGCGTCTGGTCGTCTGGAGCGACGATATCGATCAGCTTCAGCTTGAGGGCTTCCTGATCGCTGTACGACTTCGAGTTGCGGATTGCGTCTTCCGCGGCTTCTATGTTGCGGCCGCGCCGCTCGGTATAGGAGCGGAGGAAGGCTGCGGCGTCGTTCTCGATCTTCTGCTTGAGCACCGCATCCATCTGACCGCCTTCGATGATGGGGTGGGCCGCTCCGGCGTTTGTTCCCGGAGACATTGCGGCTAGGTCGGCAGACTCCAGAAGGAAGAAGCCGGCTGATCCGGCGCGACTGCCCGAGGGCGAGATGTAGACGATCACCGGGACGGGAGAGCGCTCGATCGATTGCACCATTGCCCGCGTCGAATCCAGCAGGCCACCGGGGGTTCCCATCGACACGAGTACGGCTTCAGCGTGGGTGCGTGCGGCTTCGTCGAGGCCGCGTTGCAGGTAGTCGGCTGTAATGGGCTGAATGGTGTCGTGGATGGTCAGCTTGACTACTTCTGACGCTTTGTCCGCTCTTGCAGGCGGCGCATGGATTGGCAGCAGCCACGCGAGGAGAAGCAACGCGCTGAGGATGTGCTTCATGGGAGGCTCTGGCCTCGTGTCTGCAATGCCTGCTTCATTCCCAGGGCAGCGCTATTGTTGGGTTCCAGCTTGAGAGCGTTGCCTACGTTGCTTGCCGACTCTGGAAGATGGTTTGCCAGTAGCTCGATTCGCGCCAACACGAGATACGCCGCTACATTCGGATGCAGACGCAGCGACTCGTGGGCCTCGTTACGCGCATCGTTCGTGCTTCCGCTGCGCTCGCGTACCTGCGCGAGTCCTGCGTGGGCGATGGAGCTTCCCGCGTCTGCGGAGATAGCTGCCTGAAACTCCTTTTCGGCCTCGGGGATGAGTCCCTGTGCGAGATAGTCCTGGCCTAGCTGCGAATATTCGGTGGCTTGTTGCGCAGGGGGAAGCGTTGCCATGCGCGCTGCCCGGATCTGATCGAGCTGAAAGGCTGCCTGCCGGAAAGATGCCTCCGAGTAGGTTCTGCGAATTCTCTCCAGCGGAACGAATCCTTCCGTTGGACTTTGGCCTGTTGTGCCGGGGGAACTTGCGGCCGGAGTAACGGTCCGTCCGGCACGGATGCGGTTCTGCAACGAGACGGCCTCGCTGTCGGCTGGCTTCAGTTTCAGGGCCTGATCGACTTCGCGTTGTGCTCCGGCGAAGTCTCCGCGCCGCAGCAGCGAGACAGCGACGTTGTAGTGGTAGTCCGCGTCGTTCGGGTCTGCAGCGGAGGCCCGCTGGAGCAGGGCAGTGGCGTCGCGTCCCTGACGGCTGAGTGCGACGCCCTGATTATTGATGACCTCGGGCAGCGGTAGTCTGCTTGCGACAAAGGAGAAAGCGGATTCCGCATCAGAGTACTTTGCCTCGTTGAAGCGGGAGAGGCCGATGTAGAAACCGGCCTCCAACGCGCGCCGGTCCGTCTGAGGAATCTTTGCCAGGGTTGCCGCGGCCTGGTCATACTCGCGCTGGCCGTACTGCGCTTTGCCCAGCGACAGCAGAGCGGCGGAGTAGTCGGGGACACTCTGCACTGCCAGTTGCAGACGCCTGATTCGCTCCTGTGGAGAGGTTGCGTCTGTGCCGCGGATGTAGTTTTCGAAGGCGCTTAGTGGGACTCCGCCTGAAGAGGCCAGAAACGTTTGCTCGGCGATGTTGAAGTGAGGGTCCATCTGCCGCGCAATCTTCCAGGCGATGGCGTTCTGTACGTCGAAGAGCCGGGTCAGCTCGCTCGAATCGAGGAGCGGAGCGGACATTCTCAGCTTGTTGACTTCGAGGACCTGTGCCTGCACCGAGATGCGTCCGTTGCTGGTGGTATAGCTGCCGACGATGACGAAGTCCGCATCCAACGTTTCCGCGATCTGGATGGTGGTTGCACGCGAAGGCCGGAAGTCTACGGGCAGGCCGAGATGGTCGAGCGCGTACTGGCGGTCGTCGCGGCTGATGGGCAGGAAGCCGGCGGAGAGAAGGCGCTGGTTCAGGGTGTCGGGGAAGGAGTCGCCGATCCAGGAGAGGTTGCTTTGCCCGGAACGGTTATCAAACGGCAACACCAGGACGAGGCGTCCACCCATCGCGGCAGCGTCGGAGGAGGGAGTCTGAGAGACTCCGGGATGCCCGCATGTGACGAAGAGACAGGCGGCCAAACAGATCGAGACTATATGTCGAACGAAAGCGCGGCGTGGCACAGTATGAGTATAGAGCTTCGATCCTCTATGGCACGCGGGCGGGCAGGATCAAATTGGCTTCTACTATCCGGGAGAAGTGTAGTACGGCCGCCCACTCTCCGTTACGTTGCGCCTGCCAGACGATCTCTCCGTGCAGAAGGCTGGCTATCTCTGACGGGGAAAGGTCTTGATGGAAGTCGAAGTAGCGCTTGTCGGTGGACTCGTTGAGCCAGCCGAGATTCAGGTGATTGGCTGCGGGCTTCCATTTGGTCGAAAAGACGAGGGCGACATCGTAAGCTCCGGGATCGAATGCGGCTTGCTGGATCTGCTCGATGGAGAAGTTCTGCAAGGCTGCGGTCTTCACCGGTCGGTCGGAGTAGCCTAGTTCGGGCCGCATCAGCTCGGAGGTGGCTGGCCATGCTGTCAGCACGGTCCCGCCCGGATAATGCTGGTCGATGAAGCCCACGGCCTGCTGGTGCAGGACGACCATGTCGCGGTAGGACAAGTTATCTTCCGGGGCAAAGGAGTAGGGAGGGTTGATCCATATTCCGGCTATGAAGGCTGCACCGCTCAAAGCTGCCAGCAGACCCCAGCGGTGCAGATGCCGCTGCCAGATGGATATGCAGAGCATGAGCACGAGCGGGTACATCGGAAGCAGGTAGCGTGTGAGCAGCGCCCCGCCCAGGATGGAAAATGCGATCCAGTTCGCGAAGAGGATGATGGCCCCGGCTTTGAGTGCCTCTTGCGAGATAGGTTTGGACGCTCCTGCCACAGGTGGGATGCGATAGGCCGCTACTGCACAGACTACCGGCACAAACAGATTCATGTGCGCGGTGAGGTGCAGCAGACGATGCCAGAGACTGAGCAGGACACGGAACGCGTCGAGATTGGCTGTGGCGTTGTAGCGCAGGAACTCCGGGTTGCCGAAGATGAATCCGGTGCAGTGATAGTGGTATCCGTACCAGGCGGCCAGCGGGAGGACGGGAGTTACTAACGCGAGCAGCCAGCCCCCGTGCGTGGATCGCGATGGCTGGTTGCGAGGATTCTTGAGCAGGGATGCGAACTCCCAAAGCGCCAGGGCCACCGGTGTGACGATGGAGGTCTCCTTGGAGAGAGCCGCGCAGGAGAACATGGTCGCTGCCAGAAGTTGATTTTTGTGCGTACTGGGGGAGGAGTTCTCTTGCTGTTCAGGAGAGGCTGCCATCTCGTTGCGGTCGAAGTAAAACGAGAGTCCCCAGAGGGTGAAGGCTGCGGCAAAGATGTCTGCGTGGGCGAGCGTGCTCTGCGCGAACCATACGGGATATGTCGCGGTAAGCAGTACGGTTACGGCGGCGACCTTGATATTGGTGAGGGTCTTTGCCAGCTTGTAGACGCCGAGCAACGCGGCTGTTGCTACCATGCACACCAGCGTTCGTGTTCCGCTGACGACGTATCCGGAGATGTGCCACCAGCCCGCCAGCAAGATGGATGGAAGAGGCGGATGCGCGTTGGTGATGGTCGTCTGAGGAATCAGCGAGCCGGTACGATAGAAATCCCATGCGGCGGGGATATAGTATCCAGCTTCGTCCCAGTAGTAGGGGAGGCGGAGCAAAAAGATGTGCGACAGATACACTCCGGCGAACAACAGCGGATAGAGCATCCAAAGAGGGATCTCTGTCTGCTGTTGTTCGCCGGTTTCTGGTCGTGTGAACACGACTTAGTTAACCGGACCGCCATTCTGAGGGAGTTGTTCCAGAGTGATCTGCCCGAAGGTCTGTTCGTACTGGGCGAGGTTATGGCCGAGGACGTTCCAGAGGGCTTTCGCCTGCTGCGGGCTCAGATAGACGCCCTGAAAGTTCCTGAGGGTTACCTCATCCGGCTTGTCCTGAAGCATGGTTCCAAACACGAGATAGAAATCCCAGACACTCATACGAACCTGAACGCTGTTGGCGTATCCGTCGCGATAGTCTTCGGTGGTGGCGAGCTTGAGAGTGGGCTGATCTGCGGGTGCGTTTTGCTGACTCATCGAATCGCTTTCAAAAAAGTTGATAGTTCGTGATTGATTCTTTGGTGCGAAAGGGGGGACTTGAACCCCCACGGATTGCTCCGCCAGATCCTAAGTCTGGTGCGTCTGCCAATTTCGCCACTTTCGCATCCGTGGAACGGCATTTAGCTCTGCCTAGTCTAGTCTAACTCGACTGTACCGATGCGCAGCGCCTGAGGAATAAATATAGACGAATCGGATGAATACAGCGTTCTTGAAGTCAGTTCGCAGTCGAGGCTGGGGTTTGCAGCCTGGATTGCCTGGCCATGTCCTTCAGGACCTCTCTGCTTAACTGTTTCTCATGCAGTAGAAGCTCAGCGGCGTGTACCAGCGGAGTTCCATGGAACCAGCGCTGGATCAAGCCGTCCTTCATTAGATTCGTTATGGCCAGCAGGCTCATGCCCTGATGGTGCGACATCCATGAGCGGACCAACTCGGCCTGTTTGCCTTGTGAGTAATCCGCTGCTTCGTAAAAGCCGTATGCTCCGACCCAGTCCATCGATGCCATGCGCTTTAGATTGGCAATGGCCTCTGCGCGCTGAATCGGGATGGCGAGAAAACTGGAGTATGGCGAGATGATCGGGCCGTCTTCCGCGCCATACTTCAATGCCAGTTGTGGGATTCCCCAAGGCTGATAGAGATAGTGCCCAAAAGAATCCGTCTTTGCGTATCCCGACTCCGAGATGCCCCATGGGATGCCTTTTTCATATTCACGCTGAATGTGAACAACGGACTCCAGGCAACAGGACAGAAGCGTGTTCGGGTAGTTCCGCATCCAGAGGGTGGGCATCATGTATTCGAACATGGTTCCGGTCCATGAGAGCAGCACCGGACGGCCTTTCACCAGTACATGTGAGCGGTCCAGCCGGAACCATGCTTGCTGGGGGATATCACCTTTAGCAACGGCGAGAAATGTGGCGATACGAGACTCGGAAGCCATGAGGTTGTAGCACGAGGGATAGAGCTCGCCGGTGTCTCTGTCGTAGCTGATGGAGAGGAGTTGTCTTGATTCGGCAAGCAGGAAGCTGTAGTCCATGGCGTCTGCATGGCGTTCTGCTTCGTCCGCGATCCTGAGGATATCGGCTTTGAGTTGGTTGAGTCTTTCGATGAGTTGCGGGAGTAGTGCGCGTAGCTTATTGGCAGCGGCTGCGTGAGGCGAGCTCTCCGGCAAGGCGCTGATCGCCGAAGTCACTCTTTGATATAACCCGGCGGCGTATGCGGGAGCGTCTTCCAGGGTTGGGATTGCCTGGTCCTGCACGCCGTTAAGGGGCATCAGAGAAAATAATGCCTCGAACTCGGGGAGCAGCCATGGAGTGTAGTCTTCCAGAAAGGATGCGACCGCGACCCTGCGACGGTCCAGCTCTATGGCTGCCCATGATTTAAAGCTCATGGGTCTGCCGTTTTCACGATAGGGAGATTGGAGCTGAGCCGCAGGATCTTCCGCAACGCCGCGAACATGCTCGCGTAAGGAGGTGAGTGTGTGGTTTGTCGCCGGAGATGAACCGTTGTTCTTCGCTTTATCGGGGAAGACGCTTGCTTGCAGCATCTCCAACCCAGAGAAGCTTTCGTCGCTCAGGATGGGCTGTTTCAGCATCTCCAGTGTGCCGGTGCGTAAGGTATAAAGCGAAGCTTCCAGATTGCCGCTATCGACCGTGGAGACGATGAAGGGTGGGATCGGGCGGAGACTCTCAAGGTCATACCAGTTGTAGATATGGCCGTTCTGTTTCTCCAGCCGGTCATACGTCATCAAGGTTCCGAGTGTGAGCCGAGCATACTCGGGTGGAGTTAGAAGACCGAACTCGTGCGCTACCTGACGTGCGTTGAATAGCATTCCAAGATTTGTCGGCGAAAGCTTGCGAACCTGGAAGCTATCTTTTTCTTCGACGTTATCTGGAATAAGCCAGTGGTTTTTTTCGTCGCCGAACTCCAGGAAATAGCGCCATATATGCAGCACCTGTTCCTGAAGGAACTGCCGGTCGGATGCGGTAAGCGGGCCCTCTCGCCGGCGAGGAGGAGAGTTGAGCCACAGGACGACAAGAGGCGCAAGCATCCACAACAAGAGGACTGGTGCGGCTGCGAAGAAGGACGGAAGGTGGACAGAAGCAAGTGCGAGACCGATAAGGATGGCAACGACTGGAGAGAGTTGGAGATAGATATCCAGTGTCGTCCTTGTTTTTCCTGCTTCGGATTGGGCAGCGGTCTCCCATTCGAGAAGGTAGTTGCCTGAGACCAGACGGCGGATGAGTGTGCGGGCGATTGCGTCCAGCGACAACAGCATCTGATGGGGAAGAAATGTCAGGTTGATAAGAGTGAATCCGAAGGAGGAGGAAAAGGTGATCAAGCTCTCGCGTATGCCGACGAAGCTGGGCTTCAGCAGAGCGCGGCCAATGTTGAAGCAAAGTTGAACAAGGACGGGCAGCAGCAGAAGCACCAACGTTGCGATGGTCCAGTAGAGCGCGCCTCCGGGCAGGATGAACCAGCCCAGCAGAAGCATGAGAAAGGTAACGGGCTCGACCAGACTGCGCCGCAGATTATCGAAGATTTTCCATCTCGATATGGTGCTGATGGGATTCGGAACGTACTTGCCGGTCTCGTCCGGAACGCGGGTGAAGAGCCATTGCGCGATCTGCCAATCGCCGCGTACCCAGCGGTGCTTGCGCCGCGTGTGTGCCGAGTAGTGCGATGGATAGTCGTCGATGATTTCGATGTCCGTCACGAGTCCTGCACGGGCGTATGAGCCTTCGATCAGGTCGTGGGAGAGAAGCGCGTTACGGGGAAATCGGCGGTCGAGCACATGGTGGAGGGTGCTGACGTCGTAGATGCCTTTTCCTGTGAAGATGCCTTCGTCGAAGAGGTCTTGATAGACGTCCGACACGGCGCGAGTGTAGATGTCGTAGCCGGTCTCGCCGGAGTAGAGCGATGCCATGCGCGATCGCGATGCGGAGGAGACGCTTACGCCTACGCGCGGTTGCAGGATGCCATAGCCAGCGACGACGATGCGGCGTCGTGGATCGATGATGGCCTGATTCAAGGGATGAGCCATGGTGCCCGCCATGCGAGCCGCGGTGCCACGAGGAAGCTGGGTATCGGAGTCGAGTGTGATCACATAGCGAACTTCGTTGAGAGCCTGAACGGGACCGGCTTTGATGGGGAAGCTGTCGTAGGAGTGCAGAAGAAATTGATTCAGATCGAGAAGCTTGCCGCGCTTGCGTTCCCAACCCATCCAGACTCCCTGGCGGGAGTTGAAGACTCGATGCCGATGCAGAAGGAAGAATGAGCCTCCCTTTGCATGAGCATATTTTTCGTTGAGTTCGGTGATGTAACGTATCGCGAGTTCGACCAGAGGATTACGATCTTCATCCAGAGGACGGACGATGGAGTCTGCGAGATCGGTAAGCAGGCCGAAGTGAATGTTCGGATCCTGATTCGATAAGTAGCGCGCCTCAAGTTCATCGCAAAGCTCGCGCACCTGCTCTGTCTCCAGCAAAAGAGTAGGCACTGCAACTAACGTGGTTGCTTCCTTCGGCACTCCCTTCGAGTAGTCCAGCTTCGGAAGCGACTGTGCTTTCAGCAATGCGGTGACGCTATTGTTGATAAGGTCTACGCCCCCTTGCGTGGCGGGTAGAAGGGCCAGCAGAAGGGCTCCCATCACGGACCAGAAGGCGTGGTGGGGAACCAGCGGCGCAATGATGGCTACGATAAGAGCCACGGAGAGGATGAATGCGCCAAGGATGTAGAAGTCCTCGTTCCATCGCTTGAGAACGCTGCGTATTCTCTCTTTGGGCGGTGGATGATACCCGATCTGATGGCTTAGTCGAGAGAAGCCTTCGGCGAAGAGGTAGTAGCCGATGTGCATCGTTCTACGCGCGTGGCGAGGATCGGGGTCTGCGATGCGACTGGCTTCGCGAGCCAGCGTTAGCGCGATCTGCACTGTTTCGACCTCGCTGGCGTCGGCGCGCGCGGCAAGCTCTGCGACACGGATGTGATAGTCGCGCCGCGTCTCGTCCTCCATGTATGCAAAGACATTCGCTGGATCTTGACGGAGGATCGAGTCGAATGCGATCAGGGGTTCGAGAGTGCTGCGCCATTCGAACTGGCTCAGCCGCTTCATGCTGTAAAGAATGTCTGAGAGCGGAGTGGGGTCGACGGGCGGGAGCTTATTGACTGCGAAGTTTTCTTCTGCACGATCGAGGATGTATGCAAGCTGCGCGAGCTTCAACGCCTGAGGCAGAGACATAATTTCGTCGTATTGCAGCGCATCGAACTTCTGTGCCTGCTTAACATATACGGTCAATGACTCCGGCGACCAGATTCCATTCGCAGCGGAGAGATAGCCTTCGACCAAGTCCATGACCCGGGGGAGATCGTCGGTCTCCTCAACCTGAATACGCGGAAGGAGCGCGAAGGCGGTGACTGTGTTGTCACTGGAGACTAAAGCCGCTTTGAGCGTTCGGAGACTTTTGAGTATCTCGAGCTCAGGGGAAGGCCTTTGCGGGGAAGCCGTCTTTCTGCAGAGTTTGACGATGTAGTCGAGCCGCTCCTTCAGGCTTTCCAGCCGCTTTCCGACGCTGGTGTGATGCGGATCGACAGGCGCCATCCGCCATCGTCTGCTCAGAGCATCGGCATGTTCCCGCAGGGCGGCGTCAGATACAGAGGGCCTTTCCAGAAGCGTATTCAGCGGCGCTTCTGATTCAGGAGCTGTGAGGGGCAGGAGGTGTTCTGCGAAGAGCGGATCATTTGAAAACGATGCCATGATGCCTTTCTCGATGGTTGCTGTTGATCTCTGCTATGGGCGGGAAGGCGCCGCACGGTTCAAGATGTTCCTGCTCTGGGCAGGATGTGGTGATGAGGCTATCTGTAGCTTGCAGCCTGCATCTCGAACATGCCTGCGTAGACTCCGCCTTGAGCCATCAGTTGGTGGTGGTTTCCCTCTTCGATCAGGCGTCCGCCGGAGAGGACAACAATTCGATCCGCCATGCGGACCGTAGAAAATCTATGCGAGATGAGAAGCGCCATCTTGCCTTCCGTTAGTTCGGCAAAACGCTCGAATACCTCTAACTCGCTGCGTGCATCGAGAGCCGCGGTGGGCTCGTCGAGAATGAGCAGTTGCGCGTCGCGCAGGTAGGCTCGCGCCAGAGCGATCTTCTGCCACTCGCCGCCGGAGAGTTCGACGCCTCCTTCGAAGCGGCGTCCTAAGATCTGGTCGTAGCCCCCGGCGAGCTTGCTTACCACGGTGTCGGCCAGGCTTTTGTGGGCCGCATTCTCAATATCTTCTTCCTGATGCTGTTGATCGATGCGGCCCATCGCAATATTTTCCCGGGCCGTCATCTCGTAGCGCATGAAGTCCTGAAAGATGACGCCGGTTTGACGATGAAGATCTTCCAGCGAGTATTCACGCAGGTCGATGCCATCGAGCAGAATCTGGCCTTTGGTGGGATCGTAGAGCCTGGTGATGAGTTTGACGATGGTGGTCTTGCCCTGGCCGTTTTCGCCGATGAGGGCGATGCGCTCGCCGGGAGAGAGCGTCATGTTGAAGTCTTTGAGTACGGTGCGTTCGGTGCCCGGATAGGTGAAGGAGACGTTGCGGAATTCGAAGCCGCGTTGAATCGGCTTTGGTGCTGGCAATCCGTTCGGTTTTGATTTGACCGCGGGCTTCATGTCAAAGAAGGCGATGAGGTCGGTGAGGAAGAGCGCCTGGTCTGCGATTCCTGAAGCGGTCGAGAAGGCCTGTTGCAGGTTGGAGCTGGCTTGCTGGATGGAGGCGGTGAGGAGAGAGAACTGGGCCAGATCGTATGTTCCTCGCAATGTGCGCCAGATGACATAGATATAGGCTCCGTAGTAGCCGAGCGTCCCGATGACGCCGAGCAGGCCGCCTACGATGAGCTTCGACCGGGAGAGTGCCACATCCTCCACGTAGATTCCATGCGCGAGCGACTGGAACCGGCTGGTAAAGAACTTGTGCAGGCCGAAGAGCTTGACCTCTTTTGCTCCCTCGCGGCTTCCGGCTACCTGCCTCAGGTAGTCCATCTGACGCTTTGCCGGTGTCTGGCGGAAGTTTTTGGCGTACCCAAGGAAGGCGTAGTGCGTCTCTCCGAGGAAGGAGGGGAGTACGCCGACGGCCAGCAGCAGGATCAGCCAGGGCGAGGCCGAGATAAGAGCGACCGAGAAAGTCAGAGTCGTGATGATCTGCTGGAACAGCCGCCCCATGAGCTGAATCATGGCGAGCCGGTCGGTTGCCTGGACGCGCGCGCGCTCAAGGCGATCGTAAAAGACTGGATTCTCGTAGGTTGTGAGGTCGAGCTGCGCTGCCTGCTCCATCACCTGAACGCTGACGTACTGGGTGTAGCGATTGGCGAGCAGGGAGTCGGTGTAGTCGATGGCCCTCGTAAGCAGCCCGAGGAACACATTCAGGCCGATCTCGATACCAACCAGCGTCCAGAAGTTGGCCGCCAGCGGCTGGTGTCTCAGAACGATGGCGATGTCATTGATGATCGCCGCGGCTACCTTGGCGACTGCGAAGGGCAAGGTAGCTACAAAGACACGAAGGATCAGCCCCCACGCGACGACTGCCGGTCCCGAATCCCAGAGGATACGCAGTACCGGAGGCACGTTGCGAAGGGCATACAGACGCTCCCGCCATGGTCCTTTGGGGGTTCCCTGGGGATCTTTTACCTGCTGAGTCAAATTACTCCTACGGTTCCGTGGAATGTCACACCATAGGCAGAAAAAGAAAAATGCAAGAAATACAGAGATGCGGATATTGATTCTTATTTTAAGGATGCTTTAAGGGAGGGAGATGTTGGATTGCAAATGTCCACGTTATCCCTTTCTTACACTGACATATAGAAGATGAGTATGTCTATAATGGAGAAGACAAGCGGGAGTAGCTCAATGGTAGAGTAGCGGCTTCCCAAGCCGTTGGTTGCGGGTTCGATCCCCGTCTCCCGCTCCAGATTTAATTCTTCTTCGAATACGAAAAGGCGCCTGATATCAGGCGCCTTTTCGTATTGTGCTGCGATTGTGTGGTTCAGCGGCTGGCTGTGATGACCTTCTGGCCTGACTTAGAGTGATCTTCGAGAGTCTGGGCCTCAGGGAGGAAGGTGACTGCCTTTGCGATCTGCGGGTCCCATTCGGCCTGAACCTTCAGACCTTCGCGCTGGCCGAACTGCGAGATAAACAGCTCTCTCTTGATGCTTGCCTTGACCCAGTCGCTGACGCCTGCGATATCAGCATCGGTGTAGTCGATCTGGTTGGACTTCAGGAAGTCTTTGAACTGCTGCATCACCGCATCGTCGACCACGAAATCTTTGGCGACGGTGTGGCTGGAGAGGTAGCGCTTGCTGAAGTTGAAGAAAGCATAGTGGATGAGGAGATTGTCCTGAAAATGGTTGGACTTCAGGTTGTTGATCTTCTCATCCGGAGTGATGCCGCCGCCGCCATAAACAGTGCGTCCGGAGTCGGTCAGTTTGACTTCGAGGTTGCTCTTGTTCGGCTTATCGGAGTCGTCTCGAACGAAGTAATAATCGTAGAGCGACATGTGATCGTAGTTGCGCTGGATGAGGCGTCCGGACGGTGTGTAGTAATGATAGGTCGTGAGCGCAAGGCCAGTGTTTTCAGAGATCTGAAATACGGTCTGCACAAGTCCTTTGCCGAAGGTCGCTTCGCCGGCGATCAGGGCGCGATCATGATCCTGCAGTGCGCCTGAGACGATCTCGGCCGCCGAGGCGGTATTTCGATTTACGAGTACGACGATAGGGAAGCGCGGGCCTTCTTCGCCGCGGGTAGCCCGGTAGACCTGATCCGGAAACGCCCGGCCACGCTGCGAGACGACGATCTGGCCTTTTTGCAGGAACTTATCCGCGGTGTTGACGGCTTCATTGAGCAGGCCGCCGGGGTTGCCGCGCAGGTCGAGCACCAGTCCGTGGATATCGCCGAACTGATCCAGCGCCTCACCTACCTCGTGGCTTGTGGTCTCGATGAAGCTGCCGAGATGGATATAACCGACGCCGGGACGAATAAGGAAGGCAAGATCGACCGAGGGGTGCGGAATCTCGTCGCGGACGAGGTCAAACACCAGGGGGCGGGGGGAGCCTTCGCGAGCCATGGTGACGGAGACATGGGTGCCGCGAGCGCCCTTGAGCATATTGGCGACGGCGGTCGAGTCCATTCCGTCGGTGGTCTTGCCGTCCACGGTCAGGATCTCGTCGCCTGTCCGGATGCCGGCCTTATAGGAGGGGGTTCCCTCAAAGGGATACAGAACGACGATCTTGGTCTTGCCGCTCGCGGTAGGCTGCGGTTGGATGGTCATACCGACGCCGTAGTATTTGCCGTGCTGGTCTTCGCGCATCTGGGCGAAAGACTTTGGGTCGTAGAAGTTGGAGTGGGGGTCGAGTACGTGGAGCATCCCCGGAATGGCGCCGTCGTAGATCGCCTTGTCTGTCTTGTCGGTGGTCAGGGGCTCGGCGTAGTTCTGCTCGACCAGTGAGTAGACGCTGGTAAAGGAGCGCAGAGAGTCGCGGAGGGTGGACTCGTCATTTGCCGCCTGGGCCGCTACCTTCTGGTTGATCAGGGAGCCCGTTACGGCGCAGGTAGCAAGAAAGAGGGAGACAGAGAGAAGTGCGCGGCGTGTGCGTGGAGCCATTAGCTTATAGACCTCTGAAGGGCGACGGATGCGCGCGCAGGGCTGCGGAGTCGATCGCTATCCTGCTTTAGACGAAGTATAGCATCGGAGGGTAAGCTGGCTGGACAGGTTCGGGCTGCGGACTGGAGCAGGCAGCCCTCAAATTATTGGATGGTCCGTGACCTTGTTACGCGTCCTTGAACGGTTAGAATAAGTGGATAGATACGAATCTATGCGCTGAGAGTCTACAAAATATGTGCTCTGGACAGGGAGCATATAGGACGTAGTGGTTGAAGTGAGAATACGAGAGACGATGACATTGAGAATTTCGCAGTTCGCGGGAATGTGTGGGCTGAGTGTCGTAGCACTTTCCGGAGTGATGTTCGCCCAGGCGCCCCGGTATCAGAGTCCTTTGAACCTGCCGGCTTCGCCTCAGCCGCAGTTGACGCTGCCTGTGCCCGCTGCGATTACTCCGAACGGCACGGTGGTAGAGGACGTAATCGTCCATGTAAACGACCAGATCATCACGCGCAGCGATGTGGAGCGAGCGGCGCAGCAACTGGCCCAGGAGAATCAGCAGGCGAATACGAGCCCGGCCGAGGTGGCCGAGAGGCAGAAGAACTTCCTGCGCGATTTGATCGACAAGCAACTGCTTCTGTCGCGAGCCAAGGAGCTTAGCCTGAATGTGGATACGGAGGTCATCCACCAGTTGGATGATATCCGCAAGCAGAACCACATGGATTCCATGGAGGATCTGGAGCGGGCGGCTCAGTCCCAGGGAATCTCCTTTGAGGACTTCAAAGCACAGATTCGCAATGGCCTGCTTACCCAGCGAGTGGTTCAGGAGGAAGTTGGCCGCAGGTTGCAGATGACTCAGGCCCAGGAGCAGGCTTACTACGAAGCTCACAAGCAGGAGTACGCCCAGCCGGAGCAGATCAGGTTGAGCGAGATCCTGGTCCCGACGGCCGCGGATGCGAACGATGCAGCGATTGCACAGGCGCAGGCCAAGGCGGATGACGTCGTGGCAAAGTTGAAGGGCGGCGCGAATTTCGAAGAGCTTGCGAAGACATACTCCGGGGGGCCGGGGGCTGCTCAGGGCGGTGATCTGGGACTGTACAAGCGGGGCGTGCTGCCCAAGGTCTTCGAGGACCAGAGCTTCGGTCTGAAGGTCGGCGAAGTGACGGCTCCGATCCGTTCGCGGCAGGGATTCGTGATTCTGAAGGTTACGGAGCACCAGCCCGCAGGCATTCCTCCCTTGAAAGACGTGGAGCAGCAGGTGCAGGAGGCGATGTACAGCGAGCAGATGCAGCCTGCGGTGCGCACCTATCTGACGAAGCTGCGCGAGGATGCGGCCCTGGAGGTTGCGCCTGGTTTTGTGGATTCGGGAGCGAGCCCGAAGCAGGTGAAGATCGTCAACCTTGCTTACCAGGCTCCGGTTGTCAAAAAGAAGAAGAAGGAAGAGAAGCGCCGGTTTGAGCGCGCCGGTCATTTTTCGACGGCGAACGCTAAACCGGGGGAGGTAGGGGCTACTGCGGTTGCTGCTGCCGCTCCGGCTCCCACTCCAACTATCGGCAAAAATGGGAAGCCCAAGAAGTTCAAGCGCGAGAAGGTCCGGTTTGGGCAGGCTCCCCGCAATTCGCTTCCGGCTGGCCCGGAGGAGACGGCATCGGGCACCGATGTCGGTGCGGGAGCGACTTCTGTAGCGAAGACGCCGGATTTGGCTCCGGGCACAGCGATTGCTCCGGTGGAGAATAACAATCAGGTGGCAGCCGACGCCGATCCGTTTGCTACGAAGACTGTAGACGAGAAGAAGACTCGATTCAGCGACCGGGCGAAGACCGCCAAGGCAGACAAGGCCAAGGCCCAGACCGTGAAGGTGAAGGAGAAGGCGCTGACGACGGTGGCTCCTGTAGGCCAGGATGTACGGGCTGAGGAGAGCATCCAGTCTTCGGCGCTTGGCCTGAACGGCGATATGTCGAAGAAGAAGAAGAAAAAAGAGAAGGTCAAGGGAGCGCCGAAGGAGCGTTTGCAGAACAAGGCACCCGCTCCTCCGGCGGCGCCTCTGGAGGAGACTCCGGCGAAGGCTCCGGATCGGGGGACGCCGCGGGAGGGGATTCTGCCGAAGCAGACCCCGGTTGGCGCTGATACCCCTGCGACTCCTCCGGCGGCTGCTCCTGCTGGTGGGCAGCAGAAGCAAGACCAGCCGAAGTAATAGCTCTTTCGGAAGTCTCCACTCCTAACGCAAAAGATTGCAGCCCACGGGCTGCAATCTTTGCGTTAAGAGACTCCGGTTGTTCCTGAAAGCAATTGATACGGGTTACGAAAGACTCTTGGAGTAACACCCCTTTTTAACGCAGGCTTTTATCTCTCCTCTGCTAGAGTGTGTCCATTCAGGCAGTCCACCGAAAAAATCTTGCTTTACTTTTTGGGTGATTGTCCATTTCTCGGGCCCCCTTTAGGAGGAAAAAATGCGTTTATCTTTTTTTGCCATTCTTTCGGTCGGTCTGTCTTTGGGATCGACTCCGCTTTTCGCGAATACCGTAACCTTTTTTGGAGAAGATGTGAACCACAGCGGTGATCCGGCTCAGGCATCGCTGACCAATGCAAACACGGCGCACGACCAGTTCTTTTCCAATCTTACCGGCGTCGAAACCCAGACGTTTGAATCCTACAGTGCAGGTACTGGACTTCCGCTGACCGTCAGTTTCGGAGTGGCTGGAAATGCCACGCTCACTGACCCCAGCGGTGGAAGCTTTATTACATCGGGCAACGATGGCGCGGGACGCTACCCCATTTCGGGGAATAAGTATCTTGAGACCGGAGCGGGTAGCGGATTTACGATTACCTTCTCCTCGCCCATCTCCGCGTTCGGTTTTTATGGAACCGATATCGGAGACTTTGGTGGAGTGCTGACGCTTGGTCTGACTGGCGCCGATCCCGAGACTCTTGTTGTTCCCGCTACTGCTGGCTCTAACGCTTCCACATCGGGCTCGAATCTTTACTTCGGCTTTTACGACACGACGAACACCTTCACTTCGATCACCTTCAACAACACTGGCAGCGGTGGGGTTGATGTTTTTGGCTTTGACGATTTCACCATCGGCAATATTGAGCAGGTTACACCTACTTCTCCTACTCCGGAGCCTTCCACGTTTGCGTTGCTGGGGACGGGCGTTCTGGCTCTGGCTGGGGCGGCGCGGCGTAAATTCTCTACCATCCTGTAGTTCTGCTTTCAAGCGGGCAAAAGGCCGTGGATCTTGCGATCCACGGCCTTTTGGTTCGGCTCAGGTATTCTTCCTAAAATGAAAGATTTTTTTGTTGAGCACGTTGCCCGGTTCGATAACTCCTCTGTGACCTCGTACTTTGTTGTTACCTCGCTGCAACTGCGGGATAAGAAGCAGGGGGGGCAGTTCCTTACTCTCTCGCTTACCGACAGGACCGGCACTCTCCCGGCTACGATGTGGGAGGACTTTGAAGAGGCGGCGGTGAACTGCGCGGAGGGCGGCTACGTCAAAGCGCAGGGACGGATCTCCAAATATCAGGGCAAGTTCCAGATGACTTTGCAGAAGCTGCGGCCTGCGGCGGATTCGGAGGTCGATCCGGCGGACTACCAGCCAGCGACGCGGTTCGATGTGGATGAGATGTGGGTGGAACTGCGTGGTTATGTGGATGCTTTTCGGAATGCAGACCTGAAGCGGCTGGTTTTTTCCTTTCTGGACGATCCGGAGATCGGTCCGGCTTATAAGTCGGCACCGGCGGCGAAGCGGCTGCACCATGCCTGGCTGGGTGGGTTGCTGGAGCATGTGCTGGTGCTGGTGCGGGTATGCCTGGCTACGGCTCCGTTTTATCCGGAGGTGGACGCCGACCTGCTGGTGACGGGGGCGATCCTGCACGATATCGGCAAGATCCGCGAGCTGGCGTGGAAGTCGAGCTTCAGCTATACGCTGGAGGGGCAGTTGATTGGCCACATCAGCATCGCTCAGGGGATGTTGCGGGAGAAAGTGCAGGAACTGGCTCCGTTTCCGGAGAAGCTGCGGATGCTGGTAGAGCACATGATCCTGAGCCATCATGGCAAGTACGAGTTCGGGTCGCCGAAGCTGCCGATGACGCCGGAGGCGATTCTTTTGAGCGCGCTCGATGACCTGGAGGCCAAGATGCAGGCGATGCGGAACGAATTTGCTGCTGCGGAGGCTACCGGGAAGGGTGCCGGTGAGGTGACGGAGTGGGTTCGGAGTATGGAACGGCCTTTGTTCGATACGCGGCGGTATCTGGAGGAGGAGAAGTAGGGGTCCCCCCCTCCCCCCTGATCTTGTGTAAAGTCTTGGATTCATTTGGTTTATGGTTGGACTTAGAAATTGGTTATTCATTGTCTGGTTAACAGGGAAAGGCCCCGGTTTTTTGCCGGGGCCTTTCTGTTTCTATTTTATCTGGGTGGAGGGGGTAAGTATGCCACGCGGAAGTTGTTGGGTTGGAGGGGGTTGAGGGTGTTTGGGGCTTGACAGGTTTTAACGGCGTAACGGTGATCAAAGGGATTTTTAAAGACTGATAAGAGCGGATTTAGCAAAGATTGATTCGACCGCGGATTTTCGCGGATAAAACGGATGAAAGACAAAGGCGATTTAAAGACGAGTACGTCTTTTAAAAGACAAGGACGGGGAAAAGCAACGGTAATGAATCAGTCGCTTCGCCCTTCGGGCTTTGCTCCGGCCTTCGGCAGAGCGGTGGTCGCTTCGCGACGGCTTTTGACTCCGGGCTGAAGCCCGGCTCTAATCCCAAAGGCAAGAACAACAGCAAACGCAGATTCCCTTCGGGAATGACAAACAAAAAACAGGCAACAGCTAGAACAAACAATGGCAACAACAA